>CAIYLH010000082.1 GCA_903927005.1 uncultured Pseudomonadota bacterium | reverse complement strand
CGGCGGGCTTTGCGTGTCTTGGCCATCCGCCAATCATGCCAAACTTCTGCGTCCCTGCTACAGGCATCTTATGCCGTATAAACAAGGCTTTTAGCACCGCACAGCCTCAGTTTTTACCCACACGAAATCACGAAGAGCCAATTTTCATAGTCATGACAGGTCCGGCCAGCGCAGGCGGTGGCGGCGATCCGATCGTCTCGCCGGCGGAGTACGGGCAGAGTCAGGCGCAGTGGCAGGCGCAGTGGTGGCAGTGGGTGTTGTCGATCCCGACGGTATCAAATCCGTTGGCCGATCCGACCGGCGAGCTGTGCCCGACGGGTCAGCGCGGGCGCGTCTGGTTCCTCGTTGGGACCAACGGTGGGGCGCCGGTGCACCGTCACTGCAACGTGCCACGCGGCACGGCACTGTTCTTCCCGATCGGCAATACACAGTGTTACGAGGACGCCTACACGCCGAGCGCGGCCGCCTGCCGTCCGGACCTGACCGCCTACATCAACGGTTGGACCGTCACGCTTGCGCTCGATGGGCGCCAGATTGGGCACCTGAACCGGTTTCGTGGTTAGGCGGGGCCGTTCGTCGAGTTTTCGCCGTTGGACAACGTCTACGCCGATCCTGGCCCCGTATTCACACACGCAATCGATGATGGTTGGTACGTGATGCTCAAGCCGATGTCGGTCGGCGAGCACGTCATCCGCTTCACCGCCGACGACGGCTACGGCTACCTCGTTGACGTCACGTACGAGATCAGCGTCGTGGCGCTCTAGGAGCGCGGTCCGCGCGCCGCCGGACCTTGCTCGCGCGAGTTGTCCGGCGGCATTGTGGTGCGCACTCGCTAAAGCCACGCGCCCGGTACCGGGCATGCACCCGGTGCCGCCCTCCGACAAGTGGGTCTCGAGGCTGGTCACCATGCCGTCCCGCTTTGAGTAGTGGGGTGTCTAAAGGCGGCCCGCAGTGGGTGGCTGCAACGGGGCGCAGCCGGCGCTGCGCTTCAGGTGTGCTGGCGCCAGGCTGTTGCTGTTGATGTATTCGTTTTTCGTCGCCGCTGGCGGGAAATTGGGTACTCTGGGCTTCCTTCGCTCGCTCAGAAATCTTCAGGACCGTGCAGATGAAGAATCCCGACCGGATCGGTCCACCGCCCCAGCGCGACGTTCAGCCGAGCGATCAATCAGATGCCGGTCGCGCCTCACGGCGGGTATTTTTGGCTAGCGCCGGCGCCGGCGTGGTGGGACTGGTGGCCGCCGGGGTCGCCAGCGCCGAAAGTTTGGCCGACGTCCCGCCGCGACAGTTGGGCGCGCCGCTGAGCGCGCGCAGCGAGCGCTCGGAGTTCGTGCAGCTCGGGCGCATACCCGAATCGACCCCGGGCAAGCGCAACGTCGACCCGATGGATGCGATCAATTCAAAGACGCCGTTGCAGGACCTGTACGGCGTCATCACGCCCTCCGACCTGCACTACGAGCGCAGTCACTCCGGGATTCCGAGCCTCGATCCGGCGCTGCATCGCATACTGCTGCATGGCATGAGCCACAAACAGCTGGTGCTGACGGTCGACGATCTGAAGTCCATGCCGTCGGTCTCTCGCATCGCCTTTCTGGAGTGCTCCGGGAACGGCTGGGAGAACTGGAAGCATGCTGATCCCGGCCTGACGGCTCAGGACCTCTACGGCATGGTCAGCACGCATGAATGGACTGGCGTGCCGCTCTCCTATCTCGTCTCGCTGGTAGGCAAGTCAGCGGACTCAACCTGGATGCTCGCCGAAGGTGGTGATGCTTCAGGCATGGCGCGCAGCATTCCCCTCACGGACGAAATCCTCAGCGAGGCGATCGTCGCGTACGCACAAAATGGCGAACCTCTGCGGCCGGCGCACGGCTATCCGGTGCGCCTGCTGATTCCCGGCTTCGAGGGCAATATGAGCGTGAAGTGGCTGCGCCGCCTCAAGTTCGGCGACAAGCCCTTCATGACCCGCTGGGAGACTGCCCGCTACACGAGCGTAATGCCGGATGGGCGAGCACGGCAGTTTCATCTGCGCCAGGACGTCAATTCATTGATCACCTCGCCGTCGGGGATGATGGCGATCAAGCCCGGCTACCACCGTATCTCCGGGCTGGCGTGGAGTGGTCATGGCAGCATCGTCAAGGTAGAGGTGAGTGTCGACGGTGGGCTCCATTGGCGGGACGCCCAGTTAAATACCCCGGTCCTGCCGAAAGCGCAGGCGCGCTTCCAGGCGGACTGGGATTGGGATGGGACGCCGACGAAAATCGTCAGTCGCTCGACGGATGAGAAGGGGCACGTCCAGCCGACGCGCGATGCGCTCATCGGCGCGCTCGGCACCAACGCGGTGTTCCATTTCAATGCGCAGCAGACCTGGAGCGTCGATGCGCAAGGAGCCGTTCGCAATGTTCTCGCGTAATCGTTGCCTGATTGCCCTGGCGTGGCTCGCGCTCGCAACGTCCGCGGCCGTGGCCCACGACTTTGGCCGGACTGCCACGGCCGAGGAAATTCGCCTGTGGGACATCGACGTCAGGCCAGACGGAGCCGGATTGCCGCAAGGTTCCGGAACGGTGGCGCGCGGGAGGCAGCTCTTCAACATGACGTGTTTTGCCTGCCACGGCGAGAACGGCGTCGGCGGTATCCGCGACCGCCTGGTTGGTGGTATCGGTTCGCTTGCCTCGGAAAATCCGGTGCGGACGGTAGGCAGCTATTGGCCTTATGCGACGACGTTGTTTGACTACATTCGCCGTGCGATGCCGTACTTCGCGCCGGGTTCGCTGAGTGATGACGATACTTACGCGCTGAGCGCCTATATCCTTGCTCTCAATGGCATCGTTGCGGCGGACGCACAGCTGGACCGGACGTCCCTGCTTAAGCTGAAGATGCCGAATCGCGATGGCTTCTTCACCGATCCGGAATTTGCAGCGCTGAAGTGGCCGCAGTAGGTGCGCGCCTGGGGATTCCCAGCTCGTCGGGATAGCCGCTACCGACTCCTGAGCCTATGGGCTGTTCGTGCCCGTGCTGATGAACCCCATCAATTAGCCGCCAGCGCTAAGGTTGAAAACCTGGCCCTCGTTCGTGCTGTCCTCTTTGCTGGACGTTTGCGCATAATCGCCGCACAGTATTGTTTCCATGGCCGACGGGGACAGAATGATGATCGACCTCCAGCCGCTCGCGCCTCGTGACTTCGAGGCATGGCTGCCGCTGTGGCAGGGCTACCTCACCTTCTATAAGGCGCAGCTTCCCGAGCCCGTCACGAGGCTGACTTTCGAGCGGTTAACCGGCGGCTCGGAGCCGATGGGTGCGTTCATCGCCCGGGATGAGGGCGGCGTCGCGCTCGGCATCGTCCATTGGATCTTGCACCGTTCCTGCTGGACTGCCGGCGACTACTGCTACTTGCAGGACCTGTTCGTCATGCCTAGTCGGCGCAACGGTGGCATTGGTAGAAAACTGATCGCTGCCGTCTATGCGGAGGCTGCGCGCCATGACTGCTCGCGCGTCTACTGGCTGACGCACGAAACCAATCACGACGCGATGAAGCTCTACGACCAAGTCGCGGATCGGTCGGGGTTTCTGCAGTACCGCAAAGTCTTGTAACAGCCCGGTGCCGACTTCGCCTCCCGTCGCGCTGTCCGATCGCTCACTGCGTCGCGACGAGGTGGTTGCGGCGCTGCGAGCGGTGTTGCCAGTGGACGCCCTGCTCGCTTCGCCCGAGGAACTCACGCCCTACGAATGCGACGGTCTGTCGGCGTTGCGGCAGGTGCCCCTCGCCGTTGCGCTGCCGCACACCGAAGATCAGGTGGCGGCCGTGTTGCGCTGTTGTCGGCGCCTCGCGGTTCCGGTGGTGGCGCGTGGCGCCGGTACCGGCTTGTCGGGCGGCGCGCTGCCGCACGGCGACGGCATCGTTCTGTCGCTCGCGCGTCTTAACGGCATCCTCGCGCTCGACCCTGAGGCAGGCACCGCCTGCGTTCAGCCCGGCGTACGAAACCTCGCAATCTCCGAGGCGGCCGCGCCCTTCGGCTTGTACTACGCGCCCGATCCGTCGTCGCAGATTGCCTGCACGATTGGCGGGAACGTTGCGGAGAACTCCGGTGGCGTGCATTGCCTGAAGTATGGATTGACCCTGCACAACGTGCTCGCGGTGCGCGGCTACACGATGGATGGCGAGGAAATCATTTGCGGGGGTGCGGCCCCGGAAGGCCCAGGCCTCGACCTGTTCCCAGTCGTGATCGGTTCGGAGGGGCTGCTGCTGGTCATCGTCGAGATCACTGTGCGCCTGCTGCCGCGGCCGGCGAGCGCGCGCGTGGTGATGGCATCTTTCGACGATGTCGGCCGGGCCTGCGATTCAGTTACCGCAATCATCGCCGCTGGCATCATCCCGGCCGGACTTGAAATGATGGATCGTGGCGCGACCGCTGCGGTTGAGCCGTTCTGTCGCGCCGGCTACGATCTGACGGCCGCCGCGATCCTACTGATCGAGTCCGACGGCACGCCCATCGAGGTCGAGGACGAGATTCAGCGGGTGTCCGCGATCGTCCGCGGCGCTGGCGCGATCGCCGTGGCGGTGTCCGGCTCCGAGGCGGAACGGCTGCGGTTCTGGTCGGGTCGCAAGAACGCCTTTCCCGCAGCGGGGCGGATCTCACCTGACTACTACTGCATGGACGGCACCATCCCGCGCAAGCACCTCGCCCGTGTACTCGACGAAATCCGCGGCCTAGAGCAGCGCTACGGATTGCGCTGCATCAACGTGTTTCATGCCGGCGATGGCAATCTCCATCCGCTGATCCTGTTTGACGCCAATGCCCCTGGCGAGTGGGACCGGGCCGAGCAGTTCGGCACCGACATCCTCGAGCTGTGCGTGGCGCTGGGCGGCACGATCACCGGCGAGCACGGCGTCGGCGCCGAAAAGATCGGCAGCATGTGCTCGCAGTTCACGGACGGCGAGCGGGCGGCGTTCGCGGCAGTAAAGGCGGCGTTCGATCCGGCGGGGCTGCTCAATCCGGCCAAGCTGATCCCGACGCTGCACCGCTGCGCTGAGTACGGCCGCCAGCGGGTGCATGCAGGGCAGTTGCCGTTTCCTGAGCTGGAGCGGTTTTGAGCGCGCCTGCTGACGCCGCTCTTAGCCAGCTGCGTGAACAGGTTCTCGCGGCGGTCGCGAGCGGCACGCCGCTGTGTATTCGTGGCGGCGGCACCAAGGATTTTCTGGGTGAGGCGCGCGTTGGTGAAGTGCTTGATTTGCGCGGCGTTGCCGGGGTAGTGGATTACGATCCCTCCGAACTTGTGATCACCGCGCGTGCAGGTACGCCGCTCGCGCTCATCGAGGCGCTGCTTGCCGAGCGTGGCCAGCACCTCGCCTTCGAGCCGCCGTCGTTCGGCGCCGACTCGACGATCGGCGGCGTCGTCGCCGCGGGCCTTGCCGGTCCGCGGCGTGGGAGCGTAGGCGGCGTGCGCGATTTTGTGCTCGGAGCGCATCTGCTGGCGGTCAACGGCGAAGTGCTCCGCTTCGGCGGCCGGGTCATGAAGAACGTGGCGGGCTTTGATCTTTCGCGCCTGTTCTGCGGCTCGTTGGGTGTCCTCGGGCCTCTGGTCGAGCTGTCGTTGAAGGTGTTGCCGATGCCGGCGGTCGAGTGCACGCTTGAGTTCGAGTTATCGGCGGCCGCCGCGGTCGTTGCGTTCAACCGCTGGTCACGCCTGCCGTTGCCGCTGTCTGCGACCTCGTGGTTTGACGGGCGTGCGCGTGTGCGGCTGTCCGGTGTGGCGCCGGCGCTCGAGGCGGCCTGCGTGTCGCTAGGTGGCCGCGTGCTGTCTGGCGACGAGTCTCGCTGCTGGTGGGACGATCTGCGCCACTATCGGCTTGCATTCCACGCCAACCGCGCGCCGCTGTGGCGCTTGTCGTTGCCCGCAACTGCCGCGCCGCTGGCGCTGTCCGGCACTGGGCTGATCGAGTGGGCCGGTGCGCTGCGCTGGCTTCGTACCGATGAGGAGCCTGCGCGGGTCCGGGCGGTAGTCGCTGCGGCGGGTGGTTCGGCCGCCTGCTGGTACGCACCAGCCGGCCAGCCGATGTTCGATGTATTGCCGCCGGCGGCATTGGCTTTGCAGCGGCGGTTGAAGGCTGCCTTCGATCCGCAGGCGCTGTTCAGCCGCGGCCGTCTTGTTGTCGGGCTCTGAAGGCGCCATGGAGACGCATCTCGCCGACCATATTCGCGACAGTGACGTGGGGCGCGAGGCCGAGGCGATCCTGCGCGCCTGCGTGCACTGTGGGTTCTGCGGTGCGACCTGCCCGACCTATCAGCTACTCGGTGATGAGCTGGACAGCCCGCGCGGCCGCATCTACCAGATCAAGGAAGTGCTCGAGGGGAAACGGCCGACACGTGTTACGCAGGTTCACCTCGATCGTTGCCTGACCTGCCTGTCTTGCGAGACGACCTGTCCCTCGGGCGTGCGTTTTGGCCGGCTGCTGGAGATCGGACGCAGCGTGGTCGACCAGAGCGTTGCGCGGCCGCTCTTGGAACGATTCGTGCGTGCGACGGTACGCGAGACGGTGTCGCGTCGTGTCTTGTTTGGCGGTCTGCTGCGTGTGGCACGGGCGTTGCGGCAACTGCTGCCGGCGCGGATACAGGTCAAGTTCGCGGTGCGTCGTTCGGCAGGTTCGATCCCCTCATCGGGTCACGCGCGCCGGGTGATCTTGCTGACCAGCTGTACGCAGGGGGCGTTGCTGCCGGCGGTGGATTACGCCGCTGCCCGTGTGCTTGATCGCCTCGGCGTTGCTGTGGTCGTTGATCCGACCGCAGGCTGCTGTGGCGCCCTGCGAGCGCATCTGTCGGATCTGGAGGGCGCGCGTGTGGCGGCCCGGCGCAACGTCGACGCGTGGTGGCCGCAGGTGGAGGCGGGCGTTGAGGCGCTGGTGATGACCGCGTCCGGTTGCGGCCTGCAAGTGCGCGACTATGGCCGCTTGCTGGCAGCAGAACCCGCCTACGCCGAGCGCGCGGCGCGGCTAAGTGCGCTGACGCTGGATCTGTCGGTGTGGCTGGCGCGCGAGTGGTCGCGTCTGCCGCTGCCGGTTGTGGCAATGCCGCCGGTCACCGTTGCATTTCATGCGCCGTGCAGCTTGCAGCACGGACAGCAGATCAATGGTGTCGTCGAGCCGTTGCTCGTGGCTCTTGGGGCGAGACTCGCGACGGTGCGCGAGGCGCATCTTTGCTGCGGCTCGGCTGGCAGTTACTCATTGCTGCAGCCGACCCTGTCTGCTGCACTGCGCAAGCGGAAGATCTCGGCGCTTACCGCCGGCGCCCCGGAGGTCATCCTGTCGGCGAACGTTGGCTGTCTGGCGCATCTGGAACCGGCTACTGCGATTCCGGTTCGCCACTGGATCGAGTGGCTCGATGAGCGGCTGAGTCAGGCGCTGAACTAGCCTGTGTCATCAGGCGGGAGCCGACTCCCAGTGAGCGAACGTTGCCGCTTGGCCGTGCAGGCGGCCGTCTGCGTCGAGCAGGTTCCACACGCAGGCGGCGCGAATCAGGAAACGACGACCGGACCTGGCGATGCGAATGCCGCTGTAGTCATCCGTATAGCCGCGGTTGGCGACAGTCTCCAGCAGCTTCTGGCGCGCTTCGCGCGCAACAGGTTCTGCTGAGTAGCGCGAGGGCAGGCCGACGAGCCCGGCCCAGGGGTGCTCGAAAAGACGCTGCGCGGTGAGGTTCGCGTAGTTAAAGCAGGGGTCGCCCTGCGTGTCATGGCTCAACAGCACGAACGGCGCCGAGTAGAGCCGTTGCGCGCGTGCCGCGGCGGGTTCGTCAGGCAATGGCTCCAGCAGCGCGCGTCCGGTCAGTCGCGCGTAACTTCCAAGGATCAGCTCGGCGTGCGCCAGCTGCCAGGCGTTCGCAACCGCTGGTTCGGCGATGGGGTGTAGAGCGTCGCTCGTGTTCACGGAGCCGGTGCGCGGACAAGAACTCCGTTCTTCATGACCAGCATGGGTTGGCGCGTCGCGCCGATGTCGCGCGTGGGGTCGCCGTGGACCGCGATGAGATCGGCCGCGAGGCCCGCCCGGATTCGGCCCCGTTCGCCGCCCAGCCCGAGGATGTCGGCGTCGACGCGAGTTGCGGCGAGCAAGGCCTCGGTCGGCGACATGCCTAGTTCCACCATGGCTACCAGTTCGCGGGCGTTGTCGCCGTGCGGATAGACGCCCACGTCCGAGCCGGCGCCGATCATCACGCCGATGGTGCGAGCGAGGCGAAATGCGCGGTTTGACGCAACGATGGCCGCAGTCGGCGGCGAGACTCCCGGCACGTAGTGGTCGAAGTAGACGGCCTTCGAGCGCATCTCCGACAGCGTCGGGAGGTAGGCGATGCCCCGTGCCTTCATCAACTTGAACGTTGCTTCGGTGCCGCCGTAGCCGTGCTCGATCGTGTCGACGCCGGCCAGCGCGGCGCGGCGCATCCCTTCGTCAGAATAGGCGTGAGCGGCCACGCGGCGCCCTAGGTCATGGGCGGTTTCGACCAGCACGCGCAATTCCGCCTCAGAGAACGTCGGCCGCGTACTGCCGTCGGTGCCGATGTCGAAGTCCGCATATACCTTGATCCAGTCGGCGCCGGCCGCGACCTGGTGGCGAACCGCGCTGGCGACCTGCTCGAGGCCCGAGGCCTCCTCGGCGCCCTGTGGCAACTCGTCGATGGCGTAGCTGCGACGCATTGGGCCATAGGCGCCGGTGGCGACGATAGCGCGGGTGACGACCCGCAGCGTCGGGCCGGGAATCAATCCCGAGTCGATGGCTTCGCGAAGGCGGACGTCCGCGTTGCCTGCGCCCTCCGTGCCCAGGTCGCGCACTGTGGTGTAGCCCGCTTCCAGCGTCATGCGCGCCTGCACCGAGGCGCGCAGCACACGCGTCGCGAGCGACTCGCGCAGTACCTGATCGTCCCAGAGCGCCTGGTCGTACGGATGCAGGAAGAGGTGGGCATGTGCGTCTATGAGGCCGGGAAGCAGCGTGGCGTCGACCAGGCGTAACGTGCGCGTTCCGGGAGGTGCCTGCAGCTGCGGGCCAACGGCCGCGATCTTGCCGTCCTGCACCAGCACGGACCAGCCGGCGTGTACCTCGCCATCCTCGGCGGTGAAGACGCGGTCCGGCTGCAGCAATAGCCCATCGGCGTGCGCCAGGCTCGAGCAGGTGATGAGCGCGATCAGCAGGGCGATTAGCATTGGACGCACGGCAGGTACCTCGGCAGGGGATGGCCGGTCGCCAAAGCTTGGCCACAACCGGCACGGATGCGAACCCTAGAGTACCCGAGCGCCGGCACGCGGAACGACTGGGTTGTCTGTCTGGGGGCCGGTCGCTAGTGTGATCGTGCTGGGCGCCGCTGCGCCGAGGTAGGGAGTGTTGCCATGATTGAGCCGATCACCGGCCGTTGCTTCTGCGGTGCGATCCGCTACGAATGCGGGGCGGCGCTGTATCCGCCGACCCTCTGCCACTGCCAGTCATGCCGGCGCGTGTCCGGGGCCCACGCGCTCGGTTGGCTGACCGTTGCCACCGGTGAGCTGCGCTATACGCGCGGCCAGCCGGTGGAGTTTGAATCCTCGCCCGGCCGTCATCGCGGGTTCTGCGCCGGTTGCGGCAGCCCGATCAGCTACCGCAGCGACCTGCGACCCGGCGAGGCGGACCTTACGCTAGGCACGCTCGATGCGCCGGGTCGCATGGCGCCGGCCGACCATATCTGGATGGAGGACGCGCCGGGCTGGGATAAGCCCGGCGATGGCCTGCCGCGCTATCCGCGCGGCAGGCACGACTGACAGCGCGTACTTACGAGTTCTGTAGCGAGAACGGCGTGAAGTCCGTGTCGCGGTCGTAGTAGTCCTCTTTTTCGGTGCGCTTGAGGAAGCCGACGACCCAGTAGGTCAGTGGCGTTGCGGCGACCTCCCAGAGCACTTTGATCACGTATTGCGTCAGGGTGATGGCCACGATGTGCTTGGTCTCCCAGGTGCCGTAGAAGGCGATCGTGTAGAAGAGCGCCGAGTCGGCCAGTTCGCCGCACATGGTTGAGCCGATCGCGCGGCTCCACAGCCAGCGTCCGTCGGTCAGGATCTTCATCTTTGCAAGCACGTAGCTGTTGACGAACGAACCGCACCAGAACGCAGTGATCGAGCCCAGCACGATCCGCGGCGTGGAGCCAAAGATGGTCTCGACCGCAGCCTGGTTGTGCCACCACGAGGCAGCTGGCAGGGCGATGATGGTCGTGGTCATCAGCGCCGCGAAGAGCAGCGCGCCGAAGCCCGCCCACACGACGCGCCGATCCCGGCCGTAGCCGTAGACCTCGGTGAGGATGTCGCCAAAGAAATAGGAAATCGGGAAGAACAGCACTCCGGCGCCGTAGTCTATCGTGCCGAAGAACGGCAGGTTTATGGTCGCAACCTTCGCCGGGCCGATGAGGTTGGCGCATAGCAGGATGCAGACGTAGGCCGCCATGCAGAAGTCGTAATACTTGTAAGTGCGATCGGCGGACGTCTTCATGGATTCCCGAGAGTCTCCGTGGCCTTGGACCCGCAAACGGGCCTCCCCAAATAAAAGAGGCGCCGAGCCTTGCGACTACGGCGCCACTGACATGGAACTGGTGGGTTGAACTAACGGCCTACGTAGGTCTCCATCTTCAGGCCGGTTCCGCCGCTCGACACGTGAGCGACGACTGCTGTCCGCCGATGGATCTTGGTCACTGAACCGAGGTTGACCGCAAAGGCCAGCTCCACGATGGAGCCCTTTTGCAGGCCCAGGTTCTCGGTCTCTACAAACACGCCGTTGGCGCTCAGGTCGCGGGCGCGGCATAGCTTGCCGCGCCGGCCAGGAATCTGGACGTAGACAGTGGTGCGCGCCCGATGGCGCGAGTGCAACCGCCGCTCCATTTTTTGTCCCCGTCCCCGATTCGTTATTCGACGTGTCAGCGAAAACGAGTATGCCTCAGCTATTGGAGGCACAGAATGTCGCGGGGTCTCAAAATGAAAAAAACGCAGTGCAGCAGTCACGCCACAGCGCCCATTCTTGGTTGTTTTCTTTAATTAATTCAATTACTTAAAAATTAATTAAAAAACACCGGACGCACCTGCCTGTCGCTCGCACCGTCTTGACAGGGGCCGTTATTGGGCTTAACGGGCCCCGGCCGGCTCAGCGGTGACCGACGGTGGGCTTCAAGTTGTTCGGAATGTCCTCGATGAAGGCCGCCAGCGGTGCGTCAGCGCGTTTCCACAGCGTGTAGGTCTGCCGCACGCCATCCACCATGACGTCAATCGACGCCGGCGGCGAGGCGGCGAACGCGCGCAGGTCCGCAGGCGTGGTCAGGAACCAGCTGTCGCCGAGGTAGCCCGCCGGCGGCTGCAGGACCGGTTCACCGGCGCCGATGCTGCGCGGCTCATGGGTGGTGAGCGGGTATTCGCGTGTCGCGGTCGTGAGTTGCAGTTCGAGTTTGTCCGGCAGCGGTGGCAGGCTCAGTCCTGCGCGCTTGCGGTCGATCGTGCTCCAGGAAATCAGCGCCCAGAAATGCCTGCGGCTGCCCATATTGTTGAGTTCTACGGCGCCTACGTACAGGTAGTCGCGCATGTTTGCCGCCAGCTCCGGCACGTCGCGGGCGTAGACGAAGGGTTCGGCCACGACCCGGATCGTCATCGCCGTTTGCGGATCGAGATATTCCTGCACGGGCGGACCGTCGGAGGTCGTGGTGCAGGCGCCGAGCAGCAACGGCAGCGTGGCTAGGGCGCCTAGGGCGAATCTTGAGGCACGTGACATAATGCGTTTCCTGGGTCGCGGGCGCCGTCCCTGTGGCTCACACTCCGGAGCCCAAGGGTGACGGATTGCACGATGCCCGACTTCGCTGCCGACGGCTAGATGGGCGAATTTCGGATCCTCGTCACAAAATCCCATCTGTCGCTGCCGGGAGACGGCACCCGACGTTGTTTTTTTCCGGGACCGAAATAAGATCAATCACGTACGTGCACTATGCTGTCGGTGGTAAGTCCGTTGCCCGGGGTTCCGGGCGCCCATCCGCCGATCGCCTGGCCGTCAGGCTCCGATACCAATACGAAAAGAGCGCTAACAGTGACGCCGAGTCGACCAAAGGGATTTGTTCGTGCCGCCTGGCTGGCATTTGCCGCGACCCTGCTCGGCATCTGTGGCCTGCTCGCGCCGCTCGCCGGCCACGCCGGCACGACGACTTTCGATCATTTTACGACCGGGTTCGACCTGATCGGGCAGCACAAGAGCGTGCCTTGCGAGAGCTGCCACGTCGGCGGCATCTTCAAGGGGACCCCGAAGGACTGTTTCTCCTGCCATGCCGCCGGTTCGCGCATTGGCGCGACCTCCAAGCCGACCAACCACATCCTGTCGGGCAACGATTGCGCGCAGTGCCATACCCCGTACGGTTGGCGTCCGGTTGCGAAGTTCAACCATATCAACGTGCTGGGGACTTGCAGCAGCTGCCATAACGGCGTGCAGTCGGTCGGCAAGCCCTCCACCCATATTCCAACTACGGCCGAATGCAGCACCTGCCACATCGTGCAGTTGCCGTGGAAGGCCGCTCATTACGATCACGTTGGCATCACCGACAACTGCGTGAGTTGCCACGACAACATCCATGCGCCGGGCAAGCCGCAGACGCACGTGCCGACCACCAACGCCTGCGAAACCTGCCACGGCCCGACGAATTTCACGACCTTCGCCGGCACGCCGATGAACCATGCCGGCATCGTCGACAACTGTCAGGCCTGCCACGAGACCGGCATGAGCTGGTATGGCGTCCAGATGGTCGACCGGCCGACCGCCGCGCAGGATCCGGGGCACCCGACGGCGACGTCGCCGGGCGGTGCCGACTGCAAGAGCTGCCACGCTGGTTTCAACGTGGGTGATTTCGCCAAGGCCAACAAGCCGCGCAACCACATTCCGTACGCCTCGACCGCGCAGTGCTCGTCGTGCCACGTCCTGAGTGACCTGTCGATCATGGGGACGCTCGGCGCCATCCACGCCAATGCGCCTAGTTCGACCACCAACTGCCAGGTCTGTCACGGCACGAACTCCGCGCAGTTCGACCTGCCGGCGATTGGTTTCCACATTGTCGGCCTGCCCGGCAACCACATGCCGACGTCGGTATCCTGCGAGGTCTGCCACGCGGGCCCAGGTTCGAGCTTCCCGGGCGTGCCGGTGCAGGATGGCGCCAAGTTCACCAATTCACTGATGAACCACGCCGGCTCCACGACCTGCGCCGGGTGTCATGGCAAGACCGTCACCGGCTTTGTCGGCGTGAACCAGATCATCGTGATGCCGCCGACCTCGCCCATGGGCGTGGGCTCACACATCCCCTCGAGCGAAGCCTGCGAGACCTGCCACGCGCCTTCGGCACCGGCCGGCTACATCGCGGCGAATGCCACGACGACCCAGAGCACGTCGGGCTTCCTGAATTACCTGCCCAAGACCGGCGAGATCCACGCTGGCATGCGCTCGGGCTGCACCTCCTGCCACGAGGGCGGCAACACCTGGATGGGGATGGACAAGTACCCCATCAACCCGAACGTGTTCATCATCACGACTCAGTACACGGGCTTTCTGACGCGTCCCGCATCGGCCGCTTCGCAGTTCCAGATTCTCGACGCCGCCCATCCGTCGACCGGTGACTGTGTGGCCTGCCATGGCACCAACTTCAACTATTTCGACAGCCAGGTTAAGCCCGACAACCATATCCCGACGTCGCCGACCGCAACCTGTTCGAACTGCCATAACGTCAACATCGGTGATTTCTCGCAGTTCCCGACGCGCGCGAACATCCACCTTTATGCGCCCAGCCAGACGACCAACTGCGTGCAGTGCCACGGCACGACGCAGGCGGCGAGCTTTGCGATCCCGGCGGTGAATTTCCGGATCACGTCCATGACCCAGACCGCCGCCGGCGGTACTGTCAAGCACATGCCGACGGCGCAGGCGTGCGAAAGCTGCCACGTGGGACCTGGTTCCAGCGTGACCGGCACGGTGCAGGACAATTCGGTGTTCGCTGGTTCCACGATGAACCACGCGGGCATCACGACCTGTGCCGGCTGCCATGGCTCGGCGATCACGGTCTCGTCGTTCACCGGCATCAGCAAGATCATCGTGATCCCGCCGCGGACGCCAGCGGGGAGCTCGGCGGCACACATCCCCACCAGCGATGCCTGCGAGTCCTGCCACCTGCCGTCGATGCCCTCGACGTCGGTGCCAGCGAACGCGACAGCCACTGCGTCGACCTCGTTGTTCGGCAGTTACCTGCCGCTGACGGCCGAGATTCACGCGGGTCTGACCGCGACATCCGGTTGCCAGAGCTGCCATGAGGGCGGCTACGCCTGGATGGGCATGGGCAAGTATCCGATTTCGCCGTCCACATTCGTTTCCGGGCAGCAGTACATCGGCTTCCAGACCCGCCCGGGCGCGACCGCGAGCACGTTTGTGGTCAAGGATGCGGCGCATCCGTCGAGTGGTGACTGCGGCTCCTGCCACGGCGCCAACTTCAATTACTTCGACAGCTCGGTGAAGCCGTCGAACCACAT
>CAIYLH010000081.1 GCA_903927005.1 uncultured Pseudomonadota bacterium | reverse complement strand
CTTGGGCTTTGTCTTGGGGATTTCCAACAGCTTCGTTGGCGGCGCCGTTGCCAGGAACACCACCGTCATCGCCTCATCCGCAGCAAGTCCGTCGCCGCCGCGATGCAGGCCGAGCGACAGCACGAGGAACAACCCGCCGTTAATTGCGCCGGCAGTCAGCAGACAGAGGAACCGACGCCGGCGGACCGGTGTGGCGCTCGCGATCAGGCGCCGCCAGTCACGCCTCACGGCACGCTGCCGTGCTGAGGCGTCGCTGGCGGGTCGCTCATAGCGCCGGCACAGTGATCGTGCAGCGTTGTTCCTTCTTCGCCCTGGCCGCTGCATCGCGACATGCCGAGAGCGCCTCGCGATTCGCTTTCGACAACTCGACCGCGGCCATCATGTTCTTCCATGCGTCTGGATTGCCGGCCGCCATGAGATCCGAGCCGGCGTCCCTGCGATCGCCTCGCATGATCACGGCCGCCACGCGGCCGTCGAGCCCGAACGGCAGCAGGCGCGCGAACATCGGCGACATCAGTAGACCGGCGAGCAGCGCCGTAGCAACGCTCGCCACCAACCACTTCGTCTGCAGATCCTGCGCGCGCACAGAACCGATAATCGCAGCGAGATCATTCGCATGACTCCGAGTCGCATGCATCGCCTGATCGCGTCGACTCGCCGACTCGTGCATCACCGCGCTGCCAGCTTGCGCCATCGCATGCTGGTGATGCTCGGGCGTCATTCGTAGCGCCGGATGCCCCTCGATCGCCTGCAGGCGTACAACAACTTCCTGCAGCCGCTTCGAGATCGCGCCGAGCGTCGGCGTGTAGTCCGGCGCCTGATTCGCCTGCCACGCCGCGGGTAACGATTCGAGCGCGCGCCTGAGCACCGACACTTCGGCACGCAGGTCGTCGAACGCCCGTGCCGCGCTGCCTGATCCGTCGTCCGTGTCACTCACGCTGCCTCCCTGGCTCCCACGCTACAGGGCAAGTCCTCTTTCGAGCCCCCGACTCCGCGCCGGCAGACTGAGCGCCTGCGCCCGCTCGAGCGTCCGCGCTTTCAACACCTCATCGAGCGGCGAGCCCATTTCGATTCCAAGCGAGCGGGATCGTTCTTGCAACGTACGGCCGAGCGGCCCGTCTTGCTTGATCTCGCGCGCCAGGTGCCGCAGCTGCTGCTCGACGCCATGGCGGGCTTCCTTGTGTTCGGCACCGGCTGCTGCACCGCGGCGGGTCGGAGACGCGCGAGCGAGTATTGGTGTGGCGTGCCGACCGCTCTTCGTCCCAGCTAGCGCGTTAACGCGTTTCCCGCTGCAGTTGAGAAGCTTAGGAAATTCGATCTAACGCCGCTGTCAGGCTCTCCAGCGTACGGGGAATATTAAGCAGCTTGTCGAGTCCGAACAGGCCGATGCGGAAGGTCTTGAAATCCGGGCCTTCGTCACATTGCAGCGGAACGCCCGCCGCAATCTGCAGGCCCGCTTCTGCAAACGCCTTGCCTGACTGGATCATGGGGTTGGTCGTATAGCTGACGACCACTCCAGGCGCGCCAAAGCCCTCCGCCGCTACGCTCAAAAAGCCCCGCTTTGAGAGCAGCTCGCGGACTTGCGCACCGAGCGCTTTTTGGCGTTCCGAGATCATTTCAAAACCGAGCTTCTCGGTCTCCAGCATGACATCACGCACTGCCGCCAGCGCATCGGTAGGCATCGTCGCGTGATATGCAAACGCTCCTGACTCGTACGCCTCCATGATCTGCAGCCATTTCTTAAGGTCGCAGGCGAAACTCGAGCTGGTCGTTTCGTCGATCCGAAGCCGCGCCCGCTCACTGAGCGCAACGATCCCGCAGCACGGCGGACCGCTCCAGCCCTTCTGCGGTGCACTGACGAGTACGTCGACACCCGTCGCCGCCATATCGACCCAGACCGTTCCGGAGGCGATGCAGTCGAGAACAAACAATCCACCGACCTCATGCGCCGCTGCCGCCAGTGTCGTCAGATAGTCATCGGGCAGGATCAGGCCGGCTGACGTTTCAACGTGAGGCGCGAACACAACGTCAGGCCTGAACTGCCGAATCGCGGCTACAGCCTCGGCGATTGGCACCGGTGCGAATGGCGCCTCAGCACCCTCCCCGCTCCGTCGCGCCTTCAGTACCTTCGTATCGCTCGCAATCCGCCCCATCTCAAGGATCTGCGTCCAACGGAAGCTAAACCATCCGTTGCGGATGATCAGACAGCGCTTGTCAGTCGCGAACTGGCGCGCAACGGCCTCCATGCCGAAAGTGCCGCTACCAGGCACGAGGACCGTCGAGCGCGCACGGTAAACGGTCTTCACAATTCGGGAGATGTCGCGCATCACGACCTGGAAGCGCTGCGACATGTGGTTCAAGGCCCGATCCGTGTAAACGACGGAATACTCGAGGAGGCCTTCCGGATCAGGCTGGGGCAGTAATGCAGGCACGTTGAACCTTTTCAGCAGGGGTAGGCGCGTCGTCGCAATGCGAGCGATTAGCCAAGCCGCAGATTATAGCCGGCGGAGCAGGCAAGCCCCGGCGGCAAAGGACGATGGCCTTACTTTAGGCATCCGCAACGTGGCGGCAGAGGCACTACGTCCGAGGATGGAGGCTGCACTTTAGATACATACTCAGTACGGCAGAGTTCCAGCAAAACTTCAACCTAGCCGCCCACGCAAAGCCAAGTTTTTTAATAAACCCGTTTATAAAACTCCGTGGATAGTCACTGTCCCATTCCATCCGGTTCGGGCGCTTTATCAAGTCCGCGATCTGCCGTATCACGGGTCTACCGTAGGACTTTGATACAGGAACTACAGGAGACTACAGGGAGGTGTTGCAAGGCGTTGTTTCTAAATAGAAAAATGGCACTTTTGCGGAGAGATGCAACGCTCAGTCGACAGAGTTGCAACTAGGTTTCGGGGGAGATGAGACGGTCCCACGTAAGAGATGCGGCGCAGCTATGACGCACGCACACCAACCCTAACTAAGAAACTCGTTTTAATACAATGAGTTGTACGGGAAGCGTGAGAGATGTAACGGGTGCTAGGCGGAGGCTCAAAAGTCGCTGAATTTGTAGGGTTTTTCGTCTTCCACACCCGCCGCAGCCGCGGGAAAGCGTGAGAGATGTAACGCTCTAGCGGAATATTCAACGGGATTTGGAAGGCGCGCGCTTTTCCAGATGTGGCTTCGACGGAAGCAACAGCAGGCCGGTTTCAGTGACTGAAAGCTTGGCATCTGGATAGACCACCCGAACACGCTCGAGTGAATCTAGGAAGAAGCGTCGAAACTGGCGAAGTTCGGCATACGCGTGACCGAACTGGTCAGACAGCTGCAGCCAGGTTACAGCGCTTGGCTTGCCCAAATGAAAGAGCCGATGCACGAGCCAGGCGTATACATCGAGGTCCATTGGACTCTTGCGCAGCTGCTTTATTGCCCTCGTCGACAAGGGCGCTGAACGCTCGAGGATCGAGTGGAACAGAACGCTCGATAACTGCAACGAACTGCCCTGCCCTACGCCATGGTCTTCGTCCCACCATAGCTTCGCTTCATCTGCGAACAAGGCTTGGCGGATATGCAGCCCCGAGCGGCCGCTCGCATCGCGGATATTTTCGTCGATCGATAAGGTGCAGTGAATCAACCGCAGCAGTTGATTGGCGTAGACACGCAAGTTGCCACGTTCGCCCCTCGTTACCGGTACGTCGAGCAAGCGCAGGAACTCGTGGACTGAGCGGCCGAGGTAGATCTCGGGTGAGCGCGTACGCACCGCTTCGCTAGCACAGTAAATGGTCAGTAGCCGTGCCGGTACGCCGTAAGGCAGACCGGAATCCGGTCGCGTGGTGCCTAAGGTCAGTTCGAGCCAGCCGTTCTTGCGGGTGAAGCTCGTCAGTTCGCCTGGATCCGCGTGAGGAAAGGAACACTGGATTAGCGGTACGTAGTGGAAGGAAATGCCCTCGATCGAAGGCGCACTCGCTGCAGTCGCAGTATTTGCGACAAAGGGCAGTGCAGTGGCCTTCGGCAGTGGCGGGAGGGTTGGCAGTCGCGGGGTGAGTGCGCGGGGGCCAGGCAGCGGTGCTTTTTCAAAAGCACTGGCGGGAAAGCCGGGAAAGTGCGGCGCCAGCTCAGCGGTTGGGATTCCGTCGGCCACGAGCTGAGCCAGCATGCGCGCGCGCGAGTATCCTGCAGCTTCATATCGCTGCATCAGAGCGGCGAGATTGGGTCCGGATGGCAAGGATTCAGTACTCACGGCGATATTATGACGCCTTCTAACCAAGCTCAACGCACGGATTTCTGGTAGATTCCGTCTGAAATCCGTGGATGAGCCATTCCGGGAGAGAAGTGTGCCAGTGACGCCCGCCATTGACAAGCTAGATGATATCCTCGCGTTCAGCGAGAACTTCCTTGAGAAGATGCATGAGATGGGGCAGTCGCCCCATTCACGAAAGTCGCTGCAGCGACTTTTCACCCCGTCCGAGGCCGCCGATATGGTTGGTCGTGACCGGACGACGCTCGCGCGTGCGGAGTCGGAGATTGGCGTTCCGCCGCCGTTGCGCAACCCTGAGAACAACCGCCGGGTCGGCTATACGCTCGCCCAGATTCAGGCGTTCCGGTCTTATTTCAAGACGCTGCCGCGGCGCGATCCTGCCCAGGATCGGCCGATGGTCATCGCTTGTCAGAACTTCAAGGGCGGCGTCGGTAAGTCGACCACCTGCATTAATTTCGCGCACTACCTGGCATTGAAGGGTTATCGCGTCCTGGTGATCGACACCGACAGCCAGGCAACGACCACCTCAATGTTCGGTTATGTGCCGGACGCCGAGATCAAGCAGGACGACACGATCCTTGCGTATCTCGGGGGCGCGCATTCAACGCTCGCGCCGGTGGTTCGGAAAACTTATTTCCCAGGGATCGATCTGATTCCAGCGTGCCTGGCGCTGTATGAGGCCGAGATTGCGCTCGTGCTGCACATCGCCGAGCAGACCTCCCCGGAAGCCCGACGCGAAGTGTTTGCGGAGCTTAGCTACGGCATCCAGACGGTGGCCGACGACTACGACGTTGTGTTGCTGGATTCGCCCCCGGCATTGGGCGTGATCTCGTTGAACGTACTCATCGCGGCTGACTGCTTGGTGGTTCCGACGGCGGCGAAAATGTTCGATTTCTCCTCGACGGTGCAGTTCTTCCGGATGATCCGCACCTACGTGGCGCAGCTTGCGCCGGAGAAGAGCTACCGCTGGATTTCGGTGCTGACGACGTTGTTCGACCAGCGCTATGACAGTCAGCGGCAGTTCGTCGATGTGATGCGCGCCTGCTTCGGCGAGTCCGTTTTTCAACGGGTCTTTTTCCATGCCGCGGAGGTGATCAATGCCTCGGCGCAATTCGTTGGGCCGTACGAGCAGATCAAGCCTAACCGCAAGGTGCTTGAAATGATGGACGGCGTGTTTGGTGAGATTGAGCTCGCCATCCTGCGCGAGTGGCCGTCCAAGCGCGCTGAGTTAAACGCCAAGGGCATCATCTGAAATCGGGCGAGGAGGGGACCATGAACAGCAAGCGACTCTTTGGCGGCACCCGTTTGGGTGACATAGCAAATTCCGTGCGCGAGAAGGGCGAGAGCTCGACGCCTGAGCGCAGCGCGACGCAGGCGGTACTGCCGACCGCAGAACTTGCGCTGCAGGGCAGGACCAGTCCGGGGCTTACCCGGGAGACGGTGCTCAGCGTAGATCCGCGTCGCTGCCGCGGCTGGAAGTACCACAATCGCACTGACGCTTGGTACACACGTGAGCGGTGTGAGGACCTGATCAGGTCGATACCGAAAGACGGTCAGCAGGAGCCGGCGCTCGCGCGGCGCATCGTTGGTGACGCAGGCTTTGACTACGAGCTGATTTATGGCATGCGCCGGCGCTTCGCTTGCGAAGTGACCAGCAGCAAGTTGAAGGTTCGGGTGGTCGATATTTCTGATGCGCAGGCGGCGGTGCTGATGCACCTTGAGAACGCCGACCGTCAGGACATCACGCCGATGGAGCGAGCGCTGTCGTTCCAGGCGCAGATCGAAGCCAAGCTGTTCGCCACCCAGGAGGCGCTTGCGGCTGCCTTGAATGTCTCGAAGGGTCAGGTCACGAAGATGCTTAAGGCGGCCCAGTTGCTGGGTTACGCACCGATCGCGAATCTGATGGCTGACAAGTCGGCGGTGCCGGTGGAGCAGGCCTACAAGCTTGGGACGTTGATGGAGCGGCCGGGCGCGAAAGATGTCGTGCTGCAGGCGGCAAAGAATCTTGCTCGCCGCGATGAGGACACCGTCAGAGATCCGCGAATGGTGCTCAAGGCGTTGCTCGCCAGCCTCGACCAATCGCGCAAGCTCGAGCCCATCCGGCGCGAGTACAACGTGGGCAAGGCGGGGAGGGCGATCCTTGTGCGCAACGCGCGAGGCAAGGTGACGGTCGCTTTCCCGAAGGGTTTGGGCTCCGCGGACCGGGACGCCGTGATTCAGGCGATGGACCAGATCCTGAAGGACCTCAGCTAGCCTTGGTTTCGAGACGAAACCAAGGTAACTAATTGATTAATAACGAATTATAGGATTTTCACTACACTGAATTCGTGTCGAAACCCCGCCGCGATGAGGGCGGGGAGGGGCAGAGCCACTGCAGCTGCAGATCGCTCTGTGCCGCGCAGTTGCCGTTCAGGACCCGCGCGGTCGCGCTCATTCGAAGACCGTGCCAACGCCATATACTGAGGTGCTGGCGATGTAGGGCGCGACCTTAGTCCCCCCTTTTTCGTGAGGCGGCGAATGGGCAACTGCCTCCAGCAGCGCCAACTCGAACGGCAGTGACGTTCGTGGAACAGGTCGTGGAACACTTAAGTAAAATAAGTCATTGTTATCACTGACTAATGTTTACTCCCGAGCTGACATATTGCGCGCCAATCAGACTGGATTACAGCATTACGGAAAATTTTCCGTAATGCTGATAAGCTGAACCTATGCGTCCCCCACTCATCAGCGAAGAACTGATCAAGGCGGCTATCCGTGAGGCGGCCGCGCAGAGTGGGCGCGTTACCGGTGTTGCGGTCCGAGCAATACTCGCGCGCCGTCACGGCAACCGCGGTGGCGTCGCCCGCATCTACCGCGTGATCGCAGCTAGCCAGCAAGCAGCGCATCAGGTTGCGCCCGCGTTGCATCGGCCGCTGACATCGAGCGAATCGCAGCAGGCGGCGATCGAGCGGGCGAACCTGGCCGAACATCGCGAACAGGTCCATCAGGCACGTTGGGCGCGTGAGACCGACGCGTTGCGGGCCCGCGCGACGGATGCCGAGCGCAGCGTGCGGGATCTCGACGAAGCGCGGCTGCGCGTCGCGGAGCTGAGTCGCGCGTTGGCGTCGGCGCAGCAGCGCATTGCCCTGCTGGAGCATCAAGCAACGAGGATGGCGACGTGAACGACACCGATGCATTGGGCGAGTTGCGGGATCAGTTGCGCGGCTTTGCCGAGGAGCGGGACTGGCGCCAGTTCCATGCACCAAAGAATCTCGCCAGCGCCTTGAGCGTGGAGGCCGCTGAGCTGCTCGAACACTTCCAGTGGCTCGGCGAGGGAGCGTCCCGTTGCCTGACCGCAAAGCAGCTAGCGCCGGTGCGTGAGGAAATCGCCGACGTCCTGATTTATCTGATTCGTCTGGCCGACGAGCTGGGGATCGACCTCGCTCAGGCCGCTCGCGACAAGATCGAGATAAACGCGCGTAAATATCCCGTGGAGAAGTCGCGCGGTTCGATTCGCAAGTACACCGACCTGTAACGGTCAGCCCTTGTCGGGTGGCCGGCCGACCACGGGCTCACCAATAGCGAAGAACTGACCCCCAGCGACGTAGTGAATCGTGCGCAGGGCTATATCGTCGAAGTGCCAGCGACCGCCACTGAACACCCGGTCGTCAGCCGACGCCGCAACGACCTCGGCTACGAATAGGTCATGCCGTTGCTCGACGTCCCGTTCGTCGAGCAGGCGACACTCCAGCCAAGCGATGCACTCGCTGACCAAGGGCACCCCGATGCGGTCGGCCGGCATTGCGGTCAGCCGGAAATCGGCCCACTTGTCCCTGCTGCGTCCGGATATCGAACCGAGCCCTAAGGTGGCGTCGGCGAGCGCGCGTGACGGGATGTTCAGCGCAAATTCGCGGGACGCGTCGACGAGCTCGCGGGTCAACGTGCTGCGATCGATGACGACTGCGACCTTGGGGGGATCAAAGTCCAGCGGCATCGCCCATGACGCCGCCATCAGGTTGCTGCGCTCACCCGCCCGGCTCGACACGAGGGTTACCGGCCCGTGGTTCAACAGCAGGTAGGCCTTGGCAAGGGGAACGTCGACGCGCATGGACACTCTCGGCACTGAGGAAGGTCTGTCATTATGCAGCCCCTGCCCTTGGTTGGGCGGTCGGCTGAAAGCAACGCATGCAGCAGACCACTAGTCGCTCCCGCATTGAAGCCTCGCTGATTGAGGCCTACCGCGCCACGCATTATTGCGTCACGGGCCTGTATCCCTCGTTCCTGTTGCGCGCGGATACCTACAGCTCGGACCTTGCGCTGTGCCATCGCACGCACTCGGTGGCGTGTTCGGCATTTATCACGGCCTGGAATCCGCTCAGCGTGGCCACGTCCCACGACGAGAATGTGGCTGCGCAGGTACGGCTGGAGGCGCGCCTGCGGGCGTGCGGTTGTGTGCTGATCGCCGGCCTCGGCGTCGATCCGACGGGCCAGTGGGAAGGGGAGGAGAGCCTGCTTGCACTCGGCCTGGAACTCGACACTGCGACGCTGATAGCACGGGAGTTTCAGCAGAACGGCCTGTTGTGGGCGGGTGCCGACGCGGTGCCGAAGCTGATCCTGCTGCGCTGAAACGGGATGACTCCGATGCGGTAGCATGAGCGCCCCGGCGAACCGGCATTCGGCCGCCGGCTGCCGTGGAGTTTCCCGATGACAGCCTTCGTCCTCACGCCGCCGTCCGCCCCTACCGTGGCCGTAGCCGGTTCCGCCGCACGGTTCCCGGTCCACCGCATCTACTGTGTAGGTCAGAACTACGCCGCTCACGTGCGCGAGATGGGTGGCGACCCGAACCGGACGCCGCCGATCTTTTTCTCCAAGCCCGCGGACACCGTCTTGCCCGACGGCGCCGACCTGCCTTATCCGTCGTGCACGGCCGATCTGCATTTCGAAGCTGAGCTGGTCGTTGCGATCGGTGTCGGCGGGCGCAACATCGCGTTAGCGGCAGCGTTGGATCACGTTTACGGCTATGCCGTCGGTAACGACTTTACCCGTCGGGATCTGCAGGTCGCCGCGAAGAACCAGGGCCGGCCGTGGGACGTTGCCAAGGGCTTCGACCACTCTGCGGGTATCGGCGCGATCCATCCGGTTGGCTCCGCCGGTCATCTGCCGCGTGGCCAGATCTGGCTGACGGTCAACGGTGCCGAGCGGCAGCGCAGCGATCTGGCAGACATGATCTGGGACGTTCCGGCGGTGATTGCTGAACTGTCGCGTTACTGGACGCTCGCTGCGGGCGACCTCATCTATACCGGGACACCCCATGGCGTGGGACCTGTCGTACCTGGCGATCTCGTCGTTGCGGGTATCGAGGGACTCGGCACCCTCACCCATCGTATCGTCGCGACCGCGACGACCTGACAGGGCGGCATATGCAACGGACTGACGTACTTGTTATCGGCGGTGGCATTGCCGGCGCCTCGGCAGCCTACTTCCTTGCGGCGCATCGGCGGGTGCTGCTGGTCGAGCGCGAGAGCGGCTATGGCTATCACAGCACCGGCCGCTCCGCGGCCGAGTGGACCGCGGTGCACTTCCACGGGCTGATGCGGGCGGTCGTAGTGTTCGGCCGGCCGTTCCTTGATGCGCCGCCGCCGGGCTTCGCCTCCGTGCCGTTGCTACGTCGACGCGGGAACGTCATGTTCGCGCGTGAAGGGGGCGAGGAGGTGGCGGAGGAGTTCCTGCGTGACGCCAAGCCGTTCAATCCGGACGTTGAGGAAATCAGCGCTGATCGTGCACTGGAGATCGTGCCGTTCCTGCGCCGCGAGATCATTGCACGGTCGTTCTATGATCCCGAAAACTGCGAGATCGACGTTGATGCGTTGCATCAGGGATATCTGCGCGGATTTAGGGCGGCGGGCGGGCAGACGCGCTCCAGCGTCGAGTTTCACGGTGCCGAATGGAGCCACGGTGCCTGGCATGCCCGGATTGGCGAGGAGACGATTGAGGCGGGAGTGATCGTCAACGCCTCGGGCGCCTGGGCTGACGTCGTCGCGTCCCGCTGTGGCGTCCAGCCGCTTGGCCTCGAGCCGCGGCGGCGTACCGCCTTCACCTTCGATCCGGGCTTCGACGCGTCGCGAATTCCGCCTGTGGACGACATGAGCTCAGGGTTCTATTTCAAGGCCAGCGGTCCGGTGCTGATGGTCTCGCCCGGCGATCAAACGCCCAGCGCTCCGTGCGATGCACAGCCAGAGGAGTTGGATGTCGCGACGGCGGTCGATCTATTTGAGAATGTGACGACGCTGGAAGTGCGACGTCTCGCCAGTCGTTGGGCAGGTCTGCGGACTTTCGTGCGCGACGAGCAACCGGTGGTCGGTTTCGCGGCGGACGCGCCGGGGTTCTTCTGGCTGGTCGGGCAGGGCGGTGGCGGAATCATGAGCTCCCCGGGCATGGGTGAACTTGCCGCGACGATGATTCGTGGCGAGGAACTGTCGGAGCGGGCTCGGGCATTGAATTTGGATGTGGCGCGGTTGTCGCCGGCGCGCCTGGCTGGCGGTTGAACGAGTAACTGACTAGTCGCGCCGAATCGCCTGGATTTGCACGACGGCGCTTAAGCCTTCATGTCCTGCACCTTCGTGGATGATGCGTTCGCATTCCTGCGCGTGGACGAATTCGAGGCCCTCCAGTTCGGCTCGTAGCTCGATGAGGGTTGGCAGCAGCTCCATCGCCGTCGGACCCCCACTTCGATGCTCAAGCTGTGCGGGCGTGTAAGCCTCGAGCAGAAACACTCCGCCGGGAGCGAGGGCGGCTACGACACGCCGGTGTACCTTTGCGCGCAGCTCGCGGGGCAGGTGGCACCAGATCGATACGATCGCATCCCAGCAGCCAACGCCGAGTGGGTAGTCCGCAAGGTTTGCGACTTGCGTTTGGATGCTGACGGCGCGTTTCGCGGCGAGGCGCTCGGCTTTCATCAGACCCGTCGCCGAGAGGTCGACGGCAAGGATTGAATGGCCCTGAGCGGCCAGGAAGACGGCGTTGCGTCCCTCGCCTTCGCCCAGGCACAGGACTCTGCCGTGCGTGGGGATTGCGCTGCAGTGGTCGCGCAGGAAATCGTTGGGCTCGGTCCCGTAGAAGTAGTCGTCGCCAGCGAAGCGCTTATCCCATCGCAGGGTATCGGCACAGCGCCCGTCAGTGGGCGCCTGAGTCATGCCGTGGCCTCGACAATGGTCGCTTCGAGAGAGCGGGTGGCTAGCAGTGAGTTTGCTATCAGGCAGCCCTTTTCGGCGCGTTCCAGCAGTTTTTTTGCTTTCTCCGCGTCGCAGCTGGTGCCCACGGTCAGCGTGGCGCGAGTGGTGAAGGCCGAGAATCGAGTGACTCCGTCGACGCGCTCGAGGACTCCATCGACCTCACAGTCCAGTTGCTGCCACGCGAAACTGTTGGCTCGCGCGATGGCCCTGAAGGTAAGGATGAAGCAGTTCGCGACGGCGCTGGTTAGCAGGGTTTCCGGCGACCAAAACCCTTCCGGGCCGTCAAAGTCTGGCGGTGAATTTGTTTCGATGGAGGGGAGCCCCGTTGCGGTGACGGTGACTGATCCAGTGGCAGGCCCGCTGGCTTGTGTTGTGTATGTATGTGGATAGGGCTTCATCGCTACTCTCCTCCCTCAGGATCGCTTTTTGTGGGCCTTACTGCCGGGGCGTCCGATCGGTGTTAAGGCCGACCAGTGAATACAGGGGACAGATGCGGACCGTTGCGGTCAGCAACGGAACTACGCCGATCAAGCCTACCCAGCGCATGCTCCCGTCCAGGAACAAAGTCAGGCTCAGCAGACCGAGTCCTAGAACGATCCGCACGAGGCGGTCCAGCGATCCGATGTTCTTGTTCATTTGTGTTTCCTTTAGGGCTATCCGTGCAGTCAAAAGGTGTGCCGATCAGCGCTTGCGGGCCACACGCTTACGGGTTGGAGCGCAGAACGCGGCGTAGAGCACTTCCAATATGGCGAGCGCAGGCCCTGGAATAAGCGAGTAGTGGATCGTCTGTGACTCCCTGCGGGTCGTGACGATGCCAGCGGTGCGCAGCACCGCGAGGTGTTGCGAGAGTGCCGACTGGCTGAGCTCTACGCGCGCATTGATCTCACCGACCGACAGTGGGCCATCGAGCAGGGCGCACAGCACCAGTAGGCGCTGGTCGTTGCCCAGAGCGCGCAGCAACGCGGCGGCCTCAGCGGCATGTTCCTGCACCGCTGCCCCGGCGCCTGCGGGCATGGTGATCTGGCTTGCGGCGGCGGTCATTCCTCAGGTCCTTGGCGAGTCAGTAGACTGTAGTATGCATCAGATATTGCTACTTTAGCAAATACTGATATAGTTAGTTCCAGACGTGCCGCCACCCGGCGGCCTGGAGGAGGACGACATGAGTATTGACCACTGGGTGATCCGGTTTGCTGGGACTATGATTCTCGTCAGTCTGCTGCTGGCCCATTACGTCAGCCCTGCTTGGCTATGGTTGACGGCTTTCGTCGGTGCAAACCTGTTGCAGTCTTCGTTCACAGGCTTCTGCCCGCTGGCGAAAATGCTTCAGCGCCTCGGTATCAAGCCTGGCTCTGCGTTTCCCTGAAGGACCGATCATGACTCGTTGCCGTTCGTTCGGGGCAATCCTCGGGGTTCTCGCGCTTGCGGGGATGGCCGGCGCTTGTGGAGGCCATCTAGGTCCGGCGCCGGCCGCTGCGCTGCCGCCGCTCGCGGCGGTCGTGCTGCATCCGGTCCGCGCGCCGCTAGAGCGACCCGTCGACGGCACGATTGAGGCGATCAATCAGGCGACGCTCTCGGCGCAGACGAACGGTCGTGTCGCCGAAATCATGTACGACGTCAACGACGTCGTGCCCGCCGGGGCGGTAGTGCTGCGCTTGCGCAGCACCGAGCAGCGCGCCGGCCTGCAGGCGGCTGAGGCCTCCCTGACCGAGGCGCGAGCCCGTAACGCAGAGGCGGCCGCGACCTACCAGCGCTTCTTCGATATGTACCAGCGACGACTGGTCGCAAAGGCGCAGTTCGACCAGATGACTGCGAACCGTGACGCAGCCGCGGCGCGTCTGACGGCCGCCGAGGCTGGCGCCACCGCAGCGCAGGCGGGTGTCGGTTACACGGAAGTGCGCGCCCCGTACGGTGGGGTTGTGACCCGCCGCCTGGTGGAGGTCGGTGAGTCGGTGTCTCCAGGTACTCCGCTGATGACCGGGCTGTCGCTGCGGGATCTGCGCGTGAATACCTACGTTCCGCAGAGCATCGTGATGCAGGTGCGGCGCCTCAAGAAGGCGGCTGTATATGTCGGTGCAACGCGTGTCGATGCGACACGGATAACGATTTTTCCGGAGGCGGCGACCGCGTCGAGCACGTTTCGTGCGCGGCTGGATCTGCCCCCCGGCGCGATTGACCTGTCGCCCGGCATGTATGTGCGGGTCGGACTTGTGATCGGCGAAACCGATCAGCTACTCGTGCCGGCGACTGCTGTCGTCGAGCGGGGTGAGGTGAGTGCCGTGTATGTGCTCGATGCGCGCGATGGCGTATCGCTGCGTTACGTGCGCCCGGGCCATCGCAGCGGCGATCAGGTAGAAATCGTCGCCGGTCTCACCGCTGGCGAGCGCATAGCACTTGATCCCGTCGCGGCCGCGCGGCGTGTCGACGGCGGAGGCTGAGCGATGCAACCCCGCCTTGGCATCAGTGGGCGCATTGCAAGTTTCTTCCTCGAGAACCAGCTGACGCCGCTGCTTGCAGTTGCGGCGCTGCTGCTCGGCGCGTTTGCAGTCTTCGTGACGCCACGCGAAGAAGAGCCGCAGATCGATGTCACTTTCGCGAATATCATGATTCCGTTCCCTGGCGCGACGTCCGCGCAGGTTGAACATCTGGTAGCGACGCCGATGGAACGGGTGCTCGGCGAGATTGCAGGCGTCAAGCACCTGTACTCCGTATCGCGGCCGGGCATGGCGGTACTGACGGTGCAGTACGAAGTCGGCGTTCGCCGCAATGAGGCGATCGTTAGGTTATACAACGCGGTTTATTCGAACCAGGATTGGCGGCCAGCCGGCGCCGGCATCCTGCAGCCACTCATCAAGCCCAAGGGCATCGACGACGTTCCTGTCGTCACCTTGACGCTATGGAGCCGCGATACGTCGCTGGGCAGCCACGAACTTGGCAAGGTTGCTCGCGCGATCCAGAGTGAGCTCAAGCGCGTCCCCGGTACTCGCAACGTCTATGCCGTTGGTGACACGGCCCCGGCGTTGCACGTAGAGCTCGATCCCGGCCGCCTCGCATCCGCTGGGCTCACAGTCGGTGATGTCGCCGGAGCCTTGCAGGCTGCCAACCTAGTGCGGCAGGCGGACGCGGTGATCGTTGATGGCAAAGTGGCGCCAGTGCGGGCAGGGACCTTCCTTGCCAGCCGGGATGATGTCGGCGGGTTGATCGTATCGGCGCACGATGGCAAGCCCGTCTACTTGGATGATGTGGCGACTGTCACCGATTCGCCGACAACGCCAACGCTCTATGCCTGGTTTGGCACTGGACCGGCATCGGATGCGGGTCCGAAGGCTACCCAGTCGCCAGCAGTGACCATAGCAATCGCCAAGAAGCCCGGCAGCAACGCGATCGATGTCGCAAACGCCGTACTTGCGCGAGTTCACGACCTCAAAGGGATAGCTATCCCGTCCGGCGTTGAAGTCACCGTGACGCGCAACTACGGCGTGACCGCGAATGACAAGGCGATCAAGCTGATCGAGAAGCTGTTGTTTGCGACCACGTCGGTCGTGCTGCTCGTGCTGCTGGCTGTAGGCCGGCGCGAGGCTGCGGTCGTCGGTGCTGCGGTGATCGTCACTTTGGCGGCAACCCTGTTTGCTTCGTGGGCCTGGGGGTTCACGATCAACCGTGTGTCGCTGTTCGCACTGATCTTCTCGATCGGAATTCTGGTCGACGACGCAATCGTGATTGTTGAAAATGTTCATCGCCACCTCGCCATGGACCGCGGTCCGTTGAGCGAAGTAATTCCGCGGGCGGTGGACGAAGTCGGTGGGCCGACGATTCTGGCGACGTTCACCGTCATTGCGGCGCTGCTGCCGATGGCTTTCGTGTCTGGGCTGATGGGCCCTTACATGAGTCCGATACCGATCAATGCGAGCATGGGCATGCTGCTTTCGCTTGGCATTGCGCTGGTGTTTACACCATGGCTATGCCGCAAGCTGTTTGCGCAGCGACTGGCTGAGCATGGCGAGGAAGCCCATGCGGATGGGCGCATCCACCGCCTGTTCGAGCGGATAATGCTGCCTTTTCTGGATCGAGATACCGGCCGGGTGAGGCGCCATCGCTTGTATTGGGGCACGTTCGGCGCCATTGCAGTTGCGGTGCTGCTGGCGGTCGTGCAGTTGGTCGTGCTGAAGATGCTGCCGTTCGACAACAAGTCCGAGTTCCAGGTCGTGCTCAACATGCCCGAGGGGACGCCCATAGAGGGGACAGCGCGTGTGCTATCGGAGCTCGCCGCGATCGTCCGCCAGACACCCGAGGTCACGAACTATCAGGCCTACGCCGGAACGGCCGCGCCGATCAACTTCAACGGACTCGTGCGGCAGTATTACCTCCGTAGCGATCCTAATCAGGGCGACCTGCAGGTCAACCTCGTCGACCATCACGCGCGTAAGCGCAAGAGTCACGATATCGCCCGCGCATTGCGCCCGGCGCTTATCGCCGCTGGTCGCCGTTTAGGAGCGGTTTCCGTGCAGGTCGTCGAAGTGCCGCCAGGTCCCCCCGTGCAGGCGCCGCTGGTCGCCGAGATCTACGGACCGGATTACGCTGTGCAACAGCGCATCGGCGCAGAGATACGGCGGATGTTCGATGCAGCGCCGGACATCGTCGATACCGACGACACACTGCCGCGGCAGGCCTCACGTTACGAGGTGACGCTCGATCGGCCCCGTGCGGCGTTGCTGGGCGTTCCGCAGGCCGCCGTGTCCGACACCCTGGCGACGGCGTTGGGCGGATTGGATGCCACTTACCTGCACGTTGGCGCTGAGCAGGACCCGATTGCCGTACGTCTGGAACTGGCTACTGCCGACAAGGCGGGACTCGACGCTGCGCTTGCGTTACCGGTCCGCGCTCAGGGCGGCGCTCTGGTGCCACTGTCCGAGGTCGCAAGGGTTGCCAAAAAGCCGTGGGACGCTCCGATCTACCACAAGGACGCGTTGCCAGTGACCTTCGTGACCGGCGATATGGCCGGACGGCTCGACAGTCCGCTGTACGGAATGTTCAGCCTCGTCTCGAAGATAGGGGCGGCGCCGATTGCCGGTCAGCAGATACGGCAGCGGTACATCAGCCCGCCTGATCGGCCTTCCGAGTTCAGCCTCCGCTGGGACGGCGAATGGACCATCACCTACGAAACGTTTCGTGACATGGGCGCGGCCTATGCGGTCGGCTTGCTCTGCATCTACCTGCTGGTCGTTGCGCAATTTCGCTCGTATGCGGTCCCGCTGGTGATCATGGCGCCGATTCCGCTAACAATCATTGGGGTCATGCCTGGGCACGCCCTGCTGGGTGCGCAGTTCACTGCGACTTCGATGATAGGCATGATTGCGCTGGCGGGCATCATCGTGCGCAATTCGATCCTGCTGGTCGACTTCATCAACGCCGAGGTGACAGCGGGGCGGCCGTTGGCCGAAGCGGTGATCCGTGCCTCCTCGGTGCGCGCGCGTCCGATCGTACTGACTGGACTGGCCGCTATGACGGGGGCGTTCTTCATCCTCGATGACCCAATTTTCAACGGACTGGCGATCTCGCTGATCTTTGGGATCATGGTCTCGACGGTGCTGACGCTGCTGCTGATACCGCTCTTGTACTTTGGCTATCGCTCGCGCGTGGCGGCGCGCGGTGACGCTCAGGCCGTCTCGTAGACGAGGATTGCCGCGGCGAGGTCTTCGAGCGCCGCGCCGACCGACTTGAACAGGGTGATGTCGTCCGGGGACCTGCGCCCCGGATTTTCACCACGGCATAGCCCGTGCAGGTCGACGACGCTGGCGGGATCGAGAATGCCGCGCGCGACGGGAATGACCAGATCGCCGGCTTCCTTCAGTGCCCCGTCGCGGGTGTCCGCGAACACGCGGGCCGCGCGGATGAGGGCGTCGTCGCCTTCGCGCATCGTCGGCGTGAAACCACCGACCAGATCGACGTGCGTGCCGGGGCGCACCCATGCGCCGTGAATCAACGGCTCGGTGGACAGCGTTGCACTCGAGACGATGTCAGCTGCGCCGACGGCGGTCGCCAGGTCGGTGACAGAAATTGCAGGCAAGCCCTCTGCAACGAGCGCACTCGCGAGGCGGTCTGCGTTGTCGGCAGAGCGGCCCCAGACGAGGATGCGCTCGAGGCCAGGCCGCACCGCGTGGTGGCAGCGAGCCAACTCAGCTGAGATACGGCCAGTGCCGATCACTAGCAGGGTTTTCGCGTCGTCGCGCGCAAGGAATCGCGCTGCCAGCGCTGAGGTTGCTGCCGTCCGCTTGGACGTCAGTTCGCCGCCATCGATCAGCGCGAGGACTGTGCCAGTCCGGCCATTCATCAGCAGGTAGCCTGCCGACACCGCCGGCAATCCGATATCCATGTTGCTGGGGAAGATCGTGCAGATCTTGGTGCCGAGATAGGCGCCGGGCTGCCATGCGGGCATCAGCAATAACGTAGCGTCTGCTGCGCCGGGAACCTGGACCGTATGGTGATGGCGGACCGGCGCGGTACAGCCGAGCGTGAACATGCGCTCCAGGCCAGCGACCAGACGGGCGGGAGTCAGGCTTGCAGCAACCGCTGCGGCGTCGAGGATTTTCATGGGGTCGGTATCTTAACCTGCGCCTTCCCTCTTGCCGGCGGCCATTCCCTTTACTGGCAACGGCGCCGGGTTCCAGTGCAGAATGGTCCGACCCGGCAATGAGGATCAGGGATGCCAACAGCGACGGAGAGCGGCTGGGCCAGCACAGTGGTCGTGGGCAGCATTACGGGTATTGCGCTGACCGCAGACTGGCTGCCGCACCGGGTTGCCGGGCATTTCGCCGTGAGCGGGCTTGCCAACGGCTTTGTGGCGCGCGAGGTCTACGTTGCGCTGCTGATCGGATCCGCCGTGCTGGTGCCGGCGCTGACGGTCGCGCTGCTCTGGCTGGCGGTGCGCCGCTATCCACGCTTGGTGAATCTGCCCAATAGTGGCTATTGGTTGGCGGACGAGCGCCGCGATCAGACCGCCGAATTTCTAGCAACGCGGGCTATCTGGCTGGCGGCGATCCTTGCGCTGTTCGCGCTCTCGCTACACTTGCTGGTGCTGCGGGCGAACCATCTGGACCCGGTGCGACTGGAGCCGGTCGCGTTGTTGGCAGTTGTTGTCGCCTTTGTCGTGGCGCTGGTCGCCTGGCTAAGTCGTCTGCACCGTCACTTTGAGCAGATCTGAAATCCGGCGTCGTGCCTCGCCATCAGTGCGACGGCGAGTCATCGGCGCGCCTGCGTGGCGCTTGGCCAGCGGGGCGGCCTAAGGATTGCGCGCGCTCTGCGCGGCGGTCCTCGTGGTGCCGGTAGCGGCAGGTACAGGCGACCTGCGAGCAGTCCTGCAGCGGCAAGCTTGGCGGAGTCTGGCTGGACAGGAAACGCTGGCCTGAGAGCGTACGCGCCGCATAGCAGCAGCTATTCCCCGGAACGATCGAGATCGCGTGCCAGGGGTTACCGACCCGGACGTGCTCCTGGGCGCGGCGGGGTGTCGGTGCCGGGTCGGGCTCAGCAAATCGGACGCGCAAGAGCTTCAAAATGAACGTCATTGGGTCGGGTTCCTGGGCCAGATGCGGGGCGACTGAGCGGCGACTCAGTCGGGCGCTTTTTAACATCTCCCCGTGACGGCTAGGTGATTCCCTTAACATAAGCCAAAATGAAAATGCTCCCTAGGGATAGGGAGGTTCCGCCCGACGTTTTACTTAATCCGATGCCCTGTCAGGGCGACGGGTCGGCCGGGTAGGTTTCGAAGCGGCGCAGCGTCACGCTGACCGGCTCGCCGCTGAGGAACGGGTCGGCGCGATAGCGTTCCCTTTCGAATTCCGCAACCAGCGGATCGCCGTCGTGGCCGTCGAGTCCGATTTCCAGGTGTACCAGCGGCCCGATAACCCGTACCGCGACCACCCGCCCTAGCCAGCCGGCTCCGTGGCGCTCGACCTGCACATCCTGCGGACGAACGACGACGCTGACCGCTCCATTGGGTCCGCTCGAAGGCGTCGGTGGTAGCGGCCCCACGTACAGCTGTCCGGCCTGCCGGCGCGCTGGCAAGTCCTGGCT
>CAIYLH010000080.1 GCA_903927005.1 uncultured Pseudomonadota bacterium | reverse complement strand
GGCTCGCGCGATCCGGATCGCGACCCCAAACCATCACCGACGCAAAGGCACGCACCTTGAGCAACGCCTCGATATGGCTCTGCGCCTGCTCGCCGTAGCCGAAGATACCGAGCGTACGGGCAGCAGCCGGCGCCAGTGCGTCCGTGGCCGCGGCAGTTGCCGCTGCGGTGCGGATCGCCGTGATCTCGCGACCATCAAGGATCGCCACCGGCTCACCATGGGCCGGCTCAAACAACAGCACCATGCCCTGATGAGAACCAAGGTGGGTACCGAAGTTCGAGGGATAGACGCTCATTACCTTCACACCCAGCCACTCCGGCTTGGCCGTGTAGCCTGGCATCCAGCCAACAAGCCCGCGGCCATCCGGATGCCGCACGGCCTGACGGATCGGCTGTATCGTCTCACCGGTAGCGACCATCTCAAAGGCACGACGCATCAGGTCGATGCAAGCTGCCATTGGCAGCAGCCGACGGACCGCGTCGGCATTTAACAGGCGCAGAACGGTCATGGCTGCCAGCTCCAGTCTCGTGCGGCTGATCGGCAGCCGCCCCCGGCCTGACCGGTCCATGCACGGCCCCGCACGATGCGACCCGGGCGCGCCGCTGTCGGCTCGCCGTCCTGCAGCGCGAACTCGCCGTTCACCAGCACATGGCGGACACCGGTGGAGTACTGCTTGGGCTGCGCGAAGGTTGCGTGGTCCTGAACGGAGGCAGGATCAAACACGACCACGTCCGCGTAATAGCCCGCCTTTAGCCGGCCGCGATCACGCAGTGACAAATTTCCTGCCGGCAATGAGGTGAGCTTGCGCACCGCCTCGGCGAGGCTGAGCTGCTTTTCGCCGCGCACGTAGCGACCCAGCAGCCGCGCGAAGTTTCCAAATGAACGCGGGTGGTAGCCCATGTTGAGGAAAATTCCCTCCAGCGAGGGCGCATCGGCATCGGAAGCGAAGCTTACCCACGGCAGGCGGACCTGGCGGCGAACGTTGTCCTCGGACATTGAGAAATACGCAACGCCAACGCGACTGCCATCCTCGATGACAAGGTCGATCGCCACGTCCTCGGGGCTCTGGCCCCGTTCAACAGCGATCTGGGCGATGGTCTTGCCCACCAGGGGCTGCAGCGCCGGAGTCTGGACGGCCAGCAGCATCGTCCCGTCCGTGCCGGACTTCATCATCAGGTTTTCCCAATTCGGATGCGGGTCCCGCATGTCGGCAATGACGCGAGCGCGCAACGCCGGATCCTTCAGTCGCGCGATCCAGGCTTCACGGCCGCCATCCTGCACCCATGGGGGCATCGATCCGTCGAGGCCGGAGGCGCCGGCGGGATAGGTGTACATATCAGCCGAGATGCGTACCCCCGCCGCCCGGGCTGACTCGACCATGGAAATTACCTCGTCCAGCTTGGACCAGTTCTCCTTGCCGGCCGCTTTCAGGTGATAGATCTCGGCTGGTGCGCCCGAGCTGCGCGCAATGTCTATTGTTTCCTGGACGCCCTCGACCAGCCGGTCTCCCTCGCTGCGCATGTGCGAGATGTACATGCCGCCACAACGTGCCGACTCGCTGGCGAGTTCCACGAGCTCGGACGTCTTTGCGTAGGTGTCGGGTGCGTAGATGAGCGCCGTAGTAACGCCGAGCGCACCCTCCTCCATCGCCTGATGGACCAGGCCCCGCATCTGCGCGAGTTCGTCCTGGTTAGGCTGTACGTCCGCCTCGTTTAGAACGTAGGTGCGGATCGTGTTCGCGCCTACGAACGCCGCAACGTTGACGGAGATGTTCTGATGCTCGAACTTTTCCAGATAGCCGCCGAAGGTCGTCCAGTCGATGGCAAGGTGAAGCTGCGCCAGCCGCGTCTCCAGGCGGCTCTTCATCTGCGGCGACAAGGGGCCGGCGGAGGACTCCCCCATCACCTCCAGCGTAACGCCCTGGCGCAGATCGCTCTGAGCGCGACCGTCGATCAGCAACGACTGCTGAACGTGTGCCAGCATATTGATAAAGCCCGGAGCGACTGCTTGCCCGTGAACGTCCACGTCACGCGCAGCATGCCCGGAGATGTGCCGCGCCACACGGACGATGCGGTCTGCTTGAATTGCAACATCGCCTACGAAGGGCACCCCCCCGGATCCGTCGTAGATCGTGCCTCCCCGCAGAATCAGCGAATAGGCCGGCGCCACCCCCTGTGCCGACGCCGACGTCGAGATAGCCCAGGCCAGCGCCAGTGCCACGCCTCTGAGGCGCACCTGCCGCACGCAGCCAACGAATGAATCAGTTCCCACGGGTGGTCTCCAGGCGAGTGGACGGCCGGCTCGCATCTGCGCAGTCGGCGCCAGCGGGCGTGATCAGGGGATGTGAGGCTTATCCTCAACATGCCGGGGAACGTAAATGTGGCCTTCACGCACGACGACACGTCCGTTGATAATCACCATGTCGAGCTTACGCAGGTCCTCCACATTCTCATCGGGCCGACCGTCCACAACGATAAGGTCGGCGAGCTTGCCGACTTCAACGGTGCCGAGCCGATCATCCATGCCGAGAATCTCGGAATTCGTCCGCGTGCCTGCAATCAATGCCTGCGCCGGCGTATAGCCGAGCTGCTCGAAATTTTGAAGTTCCTGGATGTAGGGGCCCGGCAGGCTCTTGTACAGGCCATAGAACAGATCCGTAGCAACACCGAGCTTGACGCCGGCGTCCTTCATCTTGCGTGCCATCGCAAAGGTGGTGTCGTTGTTCAGCGTAAAGCGCCGCGACGTAGAGAAGAAGTACCCGCCTGTATCCATAATGTATTGATACGGCACGAGCGTCACATCCGCGCAGATGCCTTTCTTGGCCATCAACCGAACGGTCTCGTCGGAGCGCGGCAACGGATGCTCTACGCAGTCAACCCCCGCGGCCACAGCCATGTCGGTGAAGATCGTCTCGGAATCCACTGTCACCCGCAGCCCGAGCAGATGCGCTTCGTCGACCGCCGCCTTCACTTCCTCGGCATTAAAGTGGCTGCCAAGCTTGATCAGGTCGGCGCCACGCTTGAACTGCAGTCGGACCGCCGCCCTAAAGGCGTCAGCACCCGTCGCCTCATAGATCTGCGACTCCGGATACTCCGGTGCGGTATGGAATGTAAAGCTCTCCGAGCCGTGCCCTCCGGCGCCAGTGATCAATTGACCGGCGACGAACATGCGCGGCCCAGGGATCCGTCCGAGATAATTCCATAATTTCAACTGAAACGGCGCCATGCCATGAGAGCCCACGTCCCGTACGCTGGTAATGCCGCTCTCAACGAAATAGCGCATTCGCTCGATACCACGCAACGCAGCATCCGCCTGGCTATCCTCGCTGACCGCAGCCGCGAGCCCTGGGCGCTCCAGATAGGTCATGTGGGTATGTAGGTCGATCAGCCCGGGCATTACCGTCTTGCCACCGACGTCGATGACTTCAACTCCCGCCGGCAGCGATATGCCCTGCTCTGACGCTGCGATCTTGGTGATGTGACTGCCTTCGATCAGCAATACCGCGGAACGGGCAGCCGCGCCCGTCGCGTCGAAGAGGCGCAGATTTTTCAGCAGGATCGCGCCCTTCGGATCGGCGAAGCCTTTTGGCATCGGCACGCGACGTAGATCGTTGGTCGTTGCGGTGCCGGGCTGGTAGTAGGCCGAGCGGTCATTTGGCTTGTCGCCCGGCGTCACGGCAGAGGCGGCAGAGGCAATCAGCAGGCCGAATAGGAAAATATTGGTACGCACGTTAACCTCGGCGCGCGGCACTAACCGCGCAGATGCTGGCGGATCGCGTTCGGTAAAAGATCATTTTCAGTCATTGGAGCGGCAGCGGTGCCGGGAATGCACTCAGCACCGGCGGCGCTGCACCCATCAGGTTCTCGACCAGATAGTCCCACGTCCGTCGCAAAGCATAACCGCCATGGACACCTAACGGCGAGTGCCCTACGTTCGGCAGCGTGAGGAAGTCGAAATCCTTGTTTTTCTTTATCAGCGCATCGATGACTTGAAGCGTATTGCCTGGCAGCACGGTCCAGTCCGTCTCGCCGTGCATCAAGAGCAGCTTGCCCTTCAGACTACCGACCAGCGGTGCATTCGCCGCCGCTCTATAGTTCGTCCCATCGTCAGGACCCAGGAAGGTTTCCGAGTACGACGCGAGCTGTATCGTCGGATCGTGGCTGCCTGCGGCCGAAACACCGACCTTGTAGAAGTCCGGATAGACGAGCATCGCCCGCAGCGCAGCGTAACCCCCCGCTGAACCGCCGTAGGCACCGACGCGCTGCAGGTCCATATAGGGGTAGCGTCGCGCCAGCTCCCGAATCACGGCCACGTGATCGTCCAGGTGTCCCGCCTGACCCAACTGCCCGTAGGACTCGTCGAGGAATATCTTCGACCTGCCCGGCGTGCCGCGGCCATCCACCTGGATCACAATGAAACCGAGCTCGGCCAGTGTCTGATCGGCGGTGTAGCCGAAAACAATATCGAGGTAGCGGGGATAGGCTTTTCTCGCCTGTGGCCCCGGGTACATGCTGTCGATGACCGGATATTGCTTGCGAGGATCGAAATCTGCCGGCCGGAGGATATGGCCGTAGAGGGCGGTCTTGCCGTCCGCGGCAAGGGCGCTGAACCGCTCCGGCACGGTGAGGCCACCGGACAACACCCGCGACACATCGGCACGTTCGATCACAGCGACAAGCTTGCCATCAGCGCGGCGCAGCGCGGTCTCAGCCGGCAGGTCAGCGCGCGAGTAGGTATCGAGGAAGTAACGCCCGGACGGCGAGAATCCCCGCGACGCGGCGGCGGACCGGACCAGACTAGGCGGAGGGTCGAAGAACGCCGAGTCCTGGGCGGACGCGACCAGATGGTCGGCGTCCTCCGGCGTCAGCAACGTGATCCGTCCGTCGGCTAGGGCGACTCGATAGACCTTTCGATAGTAGGGATCCGCGTCAGGTTCGCGGCTGTTAGCCGCCACGTAAATCAAGCCCCGCGCCTCATCCAGATGCAGAACGTTTTTGACTGCCCACGCCCCCTGAGTGAGCTGCCGCTTCAATTGGCCAGTGGCACCGTCATAGACATACAGATGGCCGTACCCGTCCCGCTCGGAAAACCAGATAACCTCACCGTTGGCGAGCGTATAGACCATCGGCCGTTGACCGATAGAACCTGCCTCGACGAATGTCCTGCCGCTCTCCTGGATCACAGTCCGTACGGCACCGGAGGCAGCATCCACCTCGTACAAGGCCATGTGCTTGTTGTAGCGGGCGCGCGCGAACACGAAGACGTGTTGGCCATTACCCGACCACCAGACTTCCTTGGACTCGATCGAGGTTGTCACCTGCGCCGGGATCGGGTCCATCGCAATACGGTGTCCGCTACGCGCACTGACATCGAACACCCAGGGCTCCGAGACGGGCAGCACCGGATCCGTCGACATCGGATAGCGCCAAGTCACGAACTTCGGCTGTACGGACCCGTCCATCGGCACCGACTGAACCTGGCTCATCTGCCGTACGTCCCGCTCATCCATTCGCTGGGTATACAGGTGACTCGAGTCCGGCGACCACACCAGGACGGGAGCGACCGGCATCCCCTGCATGACCTTTTCGGTCACCAACGGGTTGGATTCCGGGGTAGCGGCGTATGCGTAATGCGCGCAGCCATCGGTCGTGAGGGAAAATGCTTCCCCGCCAGCCGCGGGGCGTATCCACAGGTTGTAGTCACGAACGAACGCGACCCACTTCCCATCGGGGGAGGCGATCACAAGGGGATCTGCAGGCGCTGCCGCCTGCAACGTGCACGCCGGCTTGGACGTCGAACAGGTGTATGTGGCCGTATCCACCAGAAAGCGAATCGCGCCAGCGTCGAGCCGGTCGTAATCCCGAAACGGCAGGCGCTCGGCGTCAACGGACTTGCCGAGTACGGCACCGAGCCCGGTCGCTACGGTCTTCGGATCAAACGGCTCGCTACGCTTACCGGTCGCGGCGTCGACACGCACGAAGCCTGCCTTACCGGCGCCGCGCTCCTGCAGATAGGTGAAATTCTCGCCACCGTCGTCACGCCAGTGCGGCGTGACAGTCCGGTTCAAAACCAAACTATCCAGATTGCGGATCAGGAAGCGGGCAGCGTGCTCGTAGCGACTCCCATCCAATTGAGGCTGCGCCCCAACCACTGCCGATAGGCAGCTGAGCATTCCGATAGCGGCGCAGCGAATAGCTCGGTTCATGCTGCCCTCTGGCATCAGGTTGTGTTGGCCGTGATGCGGCCTGATCTCTGCGGTCCGCCGCGACACGAGGTCCACTCGTGCCGCGGCGAAGAGTCGAGACTAGAACTTATAGTCGAAACCCACACCGAATGCGCGCGGCTGCGCAATCCAGAAATCACCCTGCTGCGGCTGGTTGAGAATATTGATGAGTTCCATACCGCCCTGAATCGCACGCTTATTGGCAAGGTTTGTCCCGTAGACCTTCAACGTCAACGGACCCCGGGTCACGCTGGCATTGAGGTTGGCCATCGCATACGAAGGCGCCTCGACCGCAGGCGCGGCCATGCCCTGTTGCTCTACGCCCGTCAGCCAAACCTTGTCGACCCAGCGGATACCGCCACCGACGTGCGCCGTCCAGTCCGTCATGGCCGTCCAGGTGTAGTCGGCGGTCACTGACGTACTCATCTTGGGCACGCCAGGCAGCTGGTAGCCGGTCAGGAAGAATGCGCCTGGCGCAGTGCTGGTCAGCTCTGACTTCGTATAGGCACTATTGAGCCCGAGCGTGAAGCCCTCGAACAGCGAGAACGCCGAGGCCAGCTCGATGCCCTTAGGCGCGGCCTTGCCGCCGTTGGTCAGAATCGTGCTGCCACCGGTGGTCGAATTGAGCTGGATGTCCTTCCAGTCGATGTAGAACACCGTCAGGTTGACGAGCGCACGATGATCAAGGAATTCGGATTTCACGCCGATTTCATAGCTCGTGAGCGTGTCGGAGTTGACTCGCGGCGGGACGTCCGTCGGCAGAAATACCGTGTTGAGCCCGCCAGGACGGTAGCCGGTAGCGACCCGTGCGTAGACCATGGCGTCGGTCGTGAGGCGGTAGCGGGACGAGAAGGACCAGGTGGTGACGTTCTCGCTAGTCGACGGCGACGAGCCACCGGTACCGGTAACGGCCTGCTTGTTGTTGGCGTAACGCAGGCCAGCGCTGACATCGAACTTGTCAGACACGTGCCAGGTACCATCGCCGAAGAACGCGTATTCCTTGTAGGTGGAATCCTGCGTTCTGCCCGGGAATGGCGCACCAAGGTAGGTGTAGTCAGGCAGATACAGGCTAAGCGGACTGCCAACCAAACCGACCTTTTCATCGGTGTAGAAGCCGCCGACCATCCAATCGAGCGTCTTTCCCTGCTGCGACGCAATCCGCAACTCCTGCGAGAACTTCTTGACCTGGATCTGCGAGGCACCGGTTAACAGGACACCCGCCGGCAACCCGAACATCTCGGCCACCCCGCCAGCAATCGCCGTCGTGTTATCCACAGTGGTCGCGGTGCGCTGGTTTGAGTAACCCGTAGCCGAGGTTACCTCGAACGTACCCGGCTTCCAGTTGATCGTGGCGGTATAGACGCCGAGGTTCTCCCGGAACGCCTGCGGAAAAGCATGGGTCTGAGTGAGGTCACCAACCGGATCGGAGACGGTTCCAATGCTGGATCCGTCGGTCGTCTCGGTGGCATGGAAGCCAGTTGTGGACACCGTGCCACCGTCGTCGGCGACGTTGCGGTAGATCACCGCACCAAGCTTCACGGACAGGTCGGCGCGCGGCTGCCACAACAGTGCAAGACGGCCTCCCTGCTGGCGCTGGCCGTTGACGTCCTTCTTGCCGGTATAGGCGTTGTCGATGAATCCAGGCAAGGACTTGTCGTACAGGCTGATTCGCATGCCGAGCACGTCCTTCACCAGCGCCACGTTCGCGACGCCGCGCAGGCTATAACTGACGCTACCGGCACCGTCCACCGAACCCACGTCAGCACCAATCTCACCACCGGAGACATTGAGGCTTGGGTTCTTGAGCACGTACTTGATCAGGCCGCCCATGGAGCCGGCGCCGTACAAAGTGCCCTGCGGCCCACGCAGGACTTCAAGCCGGTCTAGGTCGTAGGGGAGCAGGTCGAGGATCTGGTTCGCAGGGCTGCCATACCGCGAGCTCGAACCAAGCGGCACTTCGTCTAGGTAGGTTCCGACCGACGCTGCATCGCTGACCGAGGCGACACCGCGGAGGTTCACCGATGCCAGACCCGCCTTGCCGCCGTTACCGACGTTAAGGCCGGGGATATAGGCCGCATAGTCAGACAGCTGCTCCTGACGGCGCTCGAGCAGGATGTCGCCCGACTGGACACTGACCGAAGCTGCAACATCCTGTACGTTCTCGACGCGCTTGTTGGCGGTCACTACGACCTCTTCCAACGACGCGAGGCCCGCAACGGCCTTCGCAGGCGGCGCGTCAGTAGCTAGAGCCGCCGCTGAAAGCAGCACGCCGGCAATCACACTCGCGAGCGAGACCTGCTTCGAAACGTTGGTGCATCCGCTTAACTTCGTCATGTTTATCTACTCCCCTTGAGCGTTAATTTTGTGGCGGCCACTGAGGCCCAGTTACCCGATCCTGGAACGTCGAACCCACACTGCTGACGACGCTGAGTCGGCAACGGTGGGCGCACCCTTGTGTTTTGCGGTTTTTTATCGCGTGGGATGTGCGCCGCCATCAGGCATCTCCCATATGTTCGGCATAGCGACGAAAATCGATGTTCGTTCCGCAGATCACGATACCTACGCGCATGCCTCGCACGCGCTCACGTAGCGTCGTCATCAGCGCAGCTGTCGAAGCTGCAGCCGCAGGCTCAACCGCGAGCTTTAGTTCGCGAAATATCAGCGCCATGGCCGTACGAATCTGATCATCGTCAACCAGCACCAGCTCATCGACATATTGACGACAGAGCCCATAGCTCATCGCCGTGGTGAACGGCGCGCCCAAGCTGTCGGCAATCGTCTTTACAGCGCCTGCGCGCGCAGGCCCACCGAGCTCGTAGCTGCGATGCATGACATCGGCACCAGAAGGCTCAACGCCAAATACCAGACAGGAGGGACTTGCCTGCTTGATGGCAGCGGCCATACCCGCGCAAAGACCACCACCACCGATTGGAATCACTACCGCATCAAGGCCGCCGGCCTGCTCCCAGAACTCCAGACCCAGCGTCGCGGTTCCAAGGATGGTCTGCGCCCCGTCGTAGGGATGAATGAACGTACGGCCCTCGTCGGCGACGATCCGCTCCGCCATCTCGAAGGCAGTGGCGCCATCAGCGGCAAGGAGTACTTCACCGCCGTACTGCTGACAGAGCGCGATCCGCGCGGGGCTTGCGCTCTGCAGCATCACAACCTTGGCGGAGGCGCCGAACTCCCGCGCCGCGAACGCAGTTGCGATCGCGTGATTTCCGGAACTGACCGCGGTGACGCCACGACGCAGTGCTGCTTCGTCCAGCGCGAGCATGTTCAGCACGGCACCACGCGCTTTGAACGAGCCCGACGCCTGCAGTAGCTCAAGTTTGGCGTCCACCTTCGTCTCGTGGCCCAGCGATGCCACAAGTTCGATGCCGTCCCACCGATGTACGGGAGTCGTGGCGATATACGGCTGCAAGCGCTCGAGCGCGTCCCTGATCGCAGGCAGTGTCGGCGCAGCAACAGTTGGCGCGCGCGCACTCATCGACGCCCCCAGGCCAATGGGGAGGCCGACAAGAAAGCCAAGACGATGAAATCAGGGCGAAACATTACGCGCCTATAGACAATAAAGTTGCGTATACGCATCATACGGTGCGCCTAGAGACTGTCAAGGAGCAAGCGGGAATCGCTGCGATCCGGCCAATACGGGGGACGAAAAGGCGCGAAACAATCGGGTAGCCTTGGAGCCGTGTTCCCCGCTAGAGCGTGAGATGAACAAGACAACGAACAAGAAGCCCGCCCGCCCTAAGCGCGCCACCCCCAAAGCGGCGCCGGACGCGGCCAAGTCCGTGCCTGAACGGCACATGCCCAATCTCGGCGACTGCCTGCGAGCCATTCGCTTCAAGCGACGCCTGACGCTGGCCGACGTCAGCGTCGCAACAGGGATCGCGCGGTCCACGCTCTCCCGCGTAGAAAGCAACCAGCTCTCACTGACCTACGACAAGCTGATCCAGCTCAGCAGGGGCCTGCAGATCGACCTTACCGAACTGCTCTCCTCACGAATCGATGGCGAGGCGCCACCCACCCTCACGCGCCGGACGGTCACGGCTCCGGCCTCAGGCAAGATCATGGAGGTAGGCACCAGCGTTTACCGCTACATGTGCACAGAGATGTCCGCAAAGCGGATGACGCCGATGTGGGTAGAGATTCATGCTCACAGCCTCGCCGAGACAAACGGCCTGCTCGCACATCAGGGTGAGGAGTTCACCTTTGTCCTGGCAGGAACCGTTCGACTGCACACTGAGTTCTACGAGCCGACCGTCCTGGAGACGGGCGCCGCGGTCTATTTCGATAGCACCATGCGGCACACCTACGTTGCGGTGGGCGACCGCCCGGCGCAGATCCTCTGCGTTTGCGCTATCGCCGACGCGAACGTCCATGAACTTACGCCCGTCCTGGCACTAGCGCCTGCAGTCACAAAAGCGCGGATTAGCCGCGGCCGGCCGCGCGCGACGAAGAATTGATACAGAACCGCGCCGAACAGCACCAGCAGCACAAGGCCGCGGACCCCTGATACGTTCCAGGTCATTCGGCTGGACGACATCCCACGCGCAAGATCCCCTTTTCTGGAGACGTTCTTGACCAGCCACTTCCACAGTCGCTTCAACCGCTGGATCCTGCCGGGATTCGCCTTCAAGGCCGTCGTGATCGGCGGCGGCTACGCAACCGGACGAGAGCTGGCTGAATTTTTCCTGCCTAGCGGCCCGTGGGGCGGCATCATGGGGATGGTGCTCGCCATGGTGATATGGAGCGGCGTCTGCACGTTAACGTTCCTGTTTGCCCGTGCCACCGCCAGCATGGACTACCGTTCCTTCTTCGGTCAGCTACTCGGGCCAGGCTGGATCGTCTTCGAAGGGGCGTACTTCTGTCTGGTCGTCGTCATGCTCTCGGTATTCGCCGCGGCCGCCGGCGCGCTGGGAGCGGCGGTTTTCAACTGGCCTGCGCTGCTCGGCACACTGCTGCTGATCGTGTCCATTGCCGCGATAAGCGCCTTCGGCAGCGAATCGGTCGAACGCCTCTTCAAATACGTCACCTTCTTTCTATATGCCGTGTTCGCGGCATTCATCCTGCTATCACTGACGCGCTTCTCCGATCGGATCGCCGTGGGCCTTACAACGTCGTACCCGACGACGGGCTGGGTACTAGGCGGCGTGACCTATAGCGTCTACAACGTCGTCGGTGCCGTCATCATCCTGCCGGTACTCCGCCACCTGACAAGCCGGCGTGACGCCGTGATCGCAGGCCTACTGTGCGGTCCGCTCGCAATGCTGCCCGCCTTGCTGTTCCTGGTGTGCATGGTCGGTTACTACCCCGGCATCGCCGCCGAAGCACTGCCGTCGGACTTTCTTCTCGACAAACTGCAACTGCCTATTTTCCACGTCGTCTTCCAGATCATGATTTTCTCTGCGCTACTGGAGAGCGGAACCGGTGCCGTCCACGCCATCAATGAGCGTGTCGCACTGGTTGTGCGCGCCCGGGGCCAAACCTTCGGACGCCGGGCCCGGCTAATGGTGGCGGCCATCGTGCTGATCATCTCGGTGTTCGTTGCAAACCGCTTTGGCCTGGTAAACCTGATCGCCAGTGGATACCGGTTCCTCGCCTATCTTTTCATGGCGGTGTACGTCCTCCCGCTCATCACCTATGGCGCATACCGGCTGTTCCGACCAAGCCGGCCAGCTCCCGCACAGGCCTAGACACAGAAAAACGGCCATTAGTGGACTAGCCGCGGGTACGGCGACCCTCTTGATGTGCCCTGGAGCGACCATGAAGAACGTCAGCCCCTACGCAAGTCTGTCGCGGGGATCCCTGAACTTGGCCCTAGCCATCTGCCTGTACTTGCTGGTAGTCGCCACCGCACCGGCAGCCAATGGCCCACTCACCGCTGCATTGCACGCAGCGGTTGCCGAAACCTACAAAGCGACCGAGCCGGGCGCTGCCATCATCGTAGTTAAAGACGGTGAGGTCGTGCTGCGTGAAGGCGCCGGCATGGCCAATCTGGAAATGGGAATCGCAGTCGAACCGCAGATGGTGTTTCGCATCGGCTCGGTTACCAAGCAGTTCACTGCAGTGTCGATCCTGCTGCTGTCGGAACAGGGCAAGCTTTCGTTGGCCGACGACATCACGAGATTCCTGCCGGATTACCCAACTCACGGCGTGAAGATCACAATCGAAAATCTGTTGACCCATACGTCCGGGATCAAGAGCTACACCGATCTTCCGGAATTCTGGAAGCAGCAGCGCAAAGACCTGACACTGCAGGAACTGATCGGCCTATTTAGAGACCAGCCAACAGACTTTTCGCCCGGCGAACGCTGGTATTACAGCAACTCGGGCTACGTTCTGCTCGGCGCGATAATTGAAAAGTCCTCCGGCCAGAGCTATGCCGACTTTGTCGAACAGAACCTCTTCAAAAAAATCGGCATGGCTCACTCGCGATTCGACAGGACCGCGGAAGTCGTCGCCGGCAGAATTTCTGGCTACAAAAAGACCGATCACGGATTTCTCAACGCTGATTACATCAGCATGTCGCTGCCCCACGCGGCAGGCTCCCTCCTTTCTACGGTGGACGACCTGGCCCTCTGGGATGCGGCGCTTTATACGGACAAGCTGGTCACCCAGGCGTCGTTGCAACGGGCCTGGAGTTCGTTCCACCTCAACGACGGCACGCCCACCAACTATGGCTATGGCTGGATAATTTCATCCATCGAGGGACTGTCGGTACTTTCGCACTCCGGCGGCATCAACGGCTTCAGCAGCATGACCGTACGCATTGCAGATTCGCACGTGTATGCCGCTGTGCTCACCAACCGGGACGGCGGGGATGCCAAGCTGGCACGCAAGCTCGCGATCCTCGCTAGCGGTAAGGTCTGGCATGATCCAATCGCTATTACGCTGCCTGTTTCGACGCTAGAGAAACTTGTAGGCGTCTACCGGCTCAATGCCGCCGACATCATCACCGTGTCAGTATCTAACGGCGCACTGACCGCAGACTTACCTCGCTACGGCAAGCTTTCTCTTAGTCCGGTGTCCGAACTTGAGTTCTTGGTGAGTGATGACCCCATCGCACGAATTGTGTTCGAGCGTCAAACGCGCGGCGCCATCACCGGACTGTCAATTCGCTCCGGCATCGGCCCGAACCAGAGGGCCGAGAGGGTAGACCAGGTAACAGCGCCCGCACCGCGGTAAGGCTCCGGCAAGGAGACGGGATGAGCGACTTTCACCCAGCATCACCCCCGCTTTTGGCGCCGGCGAATACGAAGCTGGATCGTGACTCGATCGGCGCGGCCATCGAACTCACCGGCCTGCGCACCGATGGGCTCGAAACGCTGACGATCACCGGGCGTGACCCCATTTTCGACGCCGCGCTGCGCCTCGGCGAGGGCGCCGCCGTCGCACTGGCAATGACCGGGCTGGCAGCGAATCGCCTTTGGGTGGCGCGCGGCTTCCCGCCGCAGCGACTGGAGATTGATGTACGGCACGCCGCGGCATCCCTTCTGAGCTTCGCCTTTCTGTCCCTGGATGGTGCAGAACTGGAACCGTTCGCCGCGCCGGTGCTGACAGATTTATTCCCCTGCCAACAGGACCGGTGGATCCATCTGCATGGCGGTTTTGATCAGGGCCGCGGCACGCTCGAATTCCTCGGCTTGAAGCCCGGCGCAGACAAGGTAGAGATAAGCGCAGCAACACGCCATCACAACGCTTTCGCGCTCGAATCGGCACTGGCCGCGCACGGACTTTGCGGCGCGGTGGTGCGCTCGGCGACCGAATGGGCGACGAGTGCCCAGGGCCTCTGTCTCGCTGCGCAACCGGTCGTGCAGGTAACGCGCATCGGTGATGCGGCACCAGAACAACCGCGAGCAGGGGCACGACCCTTAAGTGGCACCCGGGTTCTGGACCTCACGCGCGTGCTCGCAGGTCCCACCTGCGCAAGAACGCTGGCCGAACACGGTGCAGAGGTGCTGCATCTAGCCTGCCCGCGCCTTCCTACCATAGAGCGCTTCGAAATCGATACTGGCCACGGCAAGCGGCAGGCCTATCTGGACCTCGACAAGCCACCGCATAGCGAACAGCTGCGGCGACTAATCCAAAGCTGCGACGTTTTCTCTCAGGGCTTTCGGCCGGGCGCGCTGCAGCGACGTGGCTTTGGCCCTGAGGAAGTTGCGAAGATTCGTCCGGGCATCATCTATATCAGCGAGAGCTGCTTCGGGACTGGCGGACCTTTAGGCTCCCGGCCGGGATGGGAACAACTCGCACAGGCCGCAACCGGTATCGCCATGGCGCACGGCGGCCTCACGCCTGCCCTGATCCCTGCCGCCTTTAACGATTACACCACAGGCTATCTTTCCGCCGCCGGCGCGATGGAAGCACTCCATCGCCGATCCATCGAGGGCGGATCCTGGCATGTGGAGGTGTCACTGTGCCGTACCAGCATGTGGTACCAACAGCTTCAGCCGCCTGTAAGTCACCATGCCGCTAGCGGGTTCGGTGATTTGGAGTCGATGATGACCCACCGCATGACGGCATACGGCCCCATGAGGTTTCTCGCCCCTGCGCTGCGCATGTCGGAGACGTCGCCGTACTACGCATTGCCAGCGAGTGCGCTGGGGAGCGGGGACGCATGCTGGCTACCGACTCCCTAAGCAACGCCGCGCAGCGGGACAGTGGCGGGATCCAAAAGCTCGCTCTTTCTGAGCCGTTACCAATACTCCTCAGCCACTCACAGCCGGCGCAGCACTAACTGACGGCATCGCGGCAGCAGCTACGACAACAGCAACGTTAGCGGCATCCAGACACTGACGGATGTCAGCAATAGGCGGCTCGTCAGTAACGAGCATATCGATATCTTCCGCGCTGCATGCACGGACCACGGCTTCCTGCCCCACCTTGCTGTGATCGGCGATCAGAATCAGTTGATCGGCCTGGGCACGTGCCGCGCGCGCATAGTCGGCATCGCAGAGCTGGAAGTACATGAGCTCCCCTTTGGGGCTGATCGCACTGACGGAGAGGATCGCGTACTTCACGCGAAACTGGCGCAGGAATGCGAGCGTCGCTTCACCGAACGCGGCCGCATCATCGGCACGCAGCTCGCCGCCGGCGAGAAACACCCGGTTGCCATTGCGCGTGCCGAGAATGCAGGCGACCTCCGCTGAATTGGTAACGATCAGCAAGCCGAGGTGGTCACGCAAGGCAATGGCGACACAAATATTGCTGGTGCCGCCATCAAGGATCAGCGAATCGCCATCCCGGATGCGGCGCGCGACCTCGGCCGCTATCTGCTGCTTGGCCGCCTTGTTCGCCTGCATCCGGCGCTGATAGGGCGGCTCCTCAACGCGATCCGGCACCACGACACCACCGTGCACCTTGAGGAGCAAACCCGCGGCGACGAGCGGCTTGAGATTGCGACGAATGGTCTCGTCCGAGACGGCCAACGCTGTCGTCAGCTCGTTAATGCTCACCGAGCCACGCTCGCGTGCAATACGCAGGATTTCGCTCTGCCGCCGATTTCGCATCTCAGCCGCCTCAAAAGCGTGGACTTGTGGAAAACTTTTAGCAAAATACCACACATAAGCCACATTTTATTCCGCAATGTCTCTGTGTCCACCTATTTTCATGGGTTTCTGGGTCTAAAACGAGGCTTTCGGAGAATATACTCGAAGCTCAACAGCCCGGTGGGGGCGGCTCTCAAGGAACGTCGTGGTCAAGCTGGCGAACGATCCTCAGAATCCACACGCCGTTGTCCCGACCGCGAGTCGCGTGGTCATCATTGGCGGCGGCATCATTGGCTGCAGCATCGCGTACCACCTGAGCCAACGCGGCTGCACTGACGTCGTGCTCGTAGAGCGCCTCCGCCTGACTCACGGCACGACCTGGCACGCAGCCGGCCTCGTGGGCCAGTTACGCGGCACCAGCAACCTCACCCGCCTGATGCGCTACGGCGCGCAGCTCTACGGCACGCTAGAAGCGCAGACCGGCCAGGCGACCGGCTGGCGGCAGGTGGGCAGCCTGCGACTAGCTGCGTCGCAGCAGCGATGGCTCGAGCTTAAGCGCGCCGCAACCATGGCCCGCGGCTTCGGTCTTGGAATCGAACTGGTCTCCCCGCGCGAAGCGCAGGACCTTTTCCCGCTGCTCGATCCCCGAGGACTGCTCGGCGCGGCCTGGATCGATTCCGACGGCTACGTCGACTCGACGAGTCTGACGATGGCCTATGCCGCCGCCGCACGCGCGCACGGCGTCAAGATCCTGGAGAACACGCTGGTAACAGGTCTGACAACGCAGGGCCGGCGTGTAACGGGCGTGGTCACCAATGGCGGAACGATCAAGGCGGAGGTGGTAGTGAACGCCGCCGGCATGTGGGGCAGTGACATCGCCGCGATGGCAGGAGAGCGGGTGCCGGTGTGCGCCGTCGAGCACCAATACCTCGTCACCGCGAAGTCAGCGAAGGTACCTGACAATCTCCCTACGCTGCGCGACCCCGACGCCCGTTTCTACGTCAAACCCGAGCCGGGGGCGCTGTGTGTAGGCGGCTGGGAAGCCCGCACCGTGCCATTCGGCGAGCACCGAATGCCGCTGGATTTTGGACCGGAACTGCTGCCACCGAACTTCGAACGATTCGCTGAGTACGGCGTAGATGCAGCCACCCGAATCCCGTACCTGAACGAAGTCGGAATGCGCCAGATGGTCAACGGTCCGATTCCGATTACTGCGGATGGCGAACCGATCCTGGGCCTGAGCCCCGTGCACGACAACCTATACCTGTGCTGTGGGTTCACCTCCGGCATAGCCGCCTCCGGCGGCGCCGGCAATGTGATGGCGAACTGGATCCTCGACGGCGACCCCGGCATGGACCTGTGGCCCTTCGACGTGCGTCGCTTCGGCCACCCCCAGCGCGTCAAGAATTTCATGCTGGAAAGGGCCATCGAAAGCTACGCGCACTACTACTCCATCGCCTATCCACATGATGAGAGCCAGAGCAGTCGCGGTGCGCGGCGCAGTCCCTTATACGAGATCCTCAAGCAGCACGGCGCCGTCTACGGCAGCAAGTTCGGCTGGGAGCGACCCAATTGGTTCGCTACGCACCCGAGCGAAGCTGACGAGGCGCCAAGTTATTCCCGCGGCCGCAGTTTCGAACTCATAGGCCGCGAACATGCGGCGGTGCGCGAGCGAGTCGCGCTGATAGACATGAGCTCGTTCAGCAAGTTTGAACTCGAAGGCGCTGGTGCGCTGCCGCTGTTGCAAAAACTCGCTGGTGGCGATCTCGACCGCCCGGTCGGCACAATCGTCTACACCCAGTTGCTCAACGAACGCGGCGGCATCGAGGCTGACGTGACCATCACGCGCCTCGCCGTCGATCGATTTTACTTCGTGACCGGCAGCGCACTCGGAGTACGCGATCGATCAACGCTCGAGCGTCATTTTCCGGACGACGGCAGCGTACGAATCACCGACCTCACCTCGGCAAAGTCCGTCATCAACCTGTGCGGCCCACGCTCGCGGGAAGTGCTCGCGCAGCTGACGGACACGCCGCTGGACAATGACCACTTCCCGTACATGAGCGCGCAGCGCCTAGACCTTGGCTTGGCACCGGTGCTGACGCTGCGTGTTACGTACGTCGGTGAATTGGGCTGGGAGCTGCACGTACCATCCGAGTATGCCGCGCACCTCTATGAGATTCTCTGGCAGGCCGGGCAGCCTTTGGGAATCACAAACGTAGGTTATCGCGCGATCACCAGTCTAAGGCTAGAAAAGCACTACCTCGTCTGGGGATCCGACATCAGTCCCGACCACAACCCGTACGAGGCAGGACTCGGTTTCTGTGTCGCCCTTGGCAAGACCGATCCCTTGCTGGCTCGGGTCGCACTGGAAGCGATAAAGCTGCGGGGCCCAACGCAGCGCCTGTGCTGGTTCACCGCGTCCGGGGAAGTCCCCCTGTTCGGCGGTGAGGTGGTGTGGGCCGACGGTCGCCCGCTCGGCTCCGTCAAGAGCGCAGGCTACGGTTACACCACCGGCTGCAACATCGCCTGCGCCTACATCCCGACCGCAGACCTTCACCGCGACGACTATGAAATCGAAGTGATGGGGGAACGCCATCGCCTCACCGCGCATCCACGCCCGCCTTACGACCCCAACCGAGTGGCGATTCTCACCTAAAGACCCAAGCACCATGCCCACTGAAACCCACTCGACGCCCCAGATCGCGACGCACCCTCTGCGGCCTGCGAAAATATGCCGCGGACCGACGCTATGATGTCTCATTACGCAGAGCTGCTGACGCCCGCGCAGATAATCGCCGTACACGATGCGTCACTGGAAATTCTGGATCAAGTCGGCGTACTGGTGCGCAACGAAGAAGCGAGACGGCGCTTTGGTCGCCACGGTTGCCGGGTGGATCCGCAGACGCAAATCGTGACGTTCCCTCGAGCGGTAGTCGAGGAGTTCAGACGGCTGGTACCGCCGACATTTACCTTTCACGCCCGCGACGAAGCCCTGACAAAAACAATCCCGGGAAATGGTCTTGTCATCGCAACCGCGAGCTCCGCTCCGAACCTGATAGACCCTGACAACGGCGAGGACCGGCGTTCAACGTCCCAGGACATCGCCCGAATAGGTCATCTGGTCTCGCAACTTCCGGGGATTGACGTCTTTTCTATCTCTGTCCTCGCCGATGACGCGCCGGATGGACAATTCAGCTTGTCGCGCTTCTATCCCGCCGTGAAAAACTGCTCGAAGCCCGTTCGCACGTCGGTCATGGACATTCGCGAGGCACGGCAGATCCTGAAACTCGGTGCACTGGTCGCAGGAAGCGAAGCCTCCTTCCTCGCCAGACCATTCATCACTTTCGGCTACTGCTCAATCGTCTCGCCATTGACGATGGATTTCGATTCCACCGAAATGCTGATGTTCTGCGCCGATCATAAGCTACCCGCCTACGGAACAATCGCGCCGATTGGCGGCCTCAGTGCACCACTGTCGATGATCGGCATGCTTGCTCAAATAAACGCAGAATGGCTTGCAACGGCCGTTCTCGCTCAAGTGTCGAGAGCGGGGACACCGCTAATCTATAACTTCCTGCCGGTAGTAGGCGACATGCGCACGGGCGCATACGCCGCAGGGGCAGTGGAAACGGGCATCGTGGCGATGGCGATTGTGCAGATGGCGCGGTTCTACGGCGTGCCCAGTGGCTCGTACCTCGGCCTGACCAACGCCAAGAGTGGCGACGCCCAGGCGGGCTTCGAAAAGGCAATGTCGCCAGCGCTAGCTGCGACCGCGGGCATCGACTTCATCGTCATCGGCGGACTTCTGGACGCACTGATGTCCTTCGACTTCGGGCAATTGGTGATCGACGACGAAATCGCCAGAATGCTGAAACGAGTGCGACAGGACCTTGCCCTCGGAAGCCTGGAAAGGAGCGTTGCAGAAATCCGCAAGGCCGGCCCTGGCGGAATGTTTGTCGATCATGCAGAGACACTCGCCGCGATGAAGACGGCAGCATTTCTTCCCCAGATCGCTGATCGGGAGCGCCGTGAGGTCTGGAAGGAGCGCGGCAGCGTCAGGACCCACGAGCGGGCGTTGTCGCGCGCAAAGGAGCTGCTGTGCCATCCGAACACAGCAGCGCTCCCCGCGGAGATCGACGCTCGCGTCCGTAATGGCTTCGAGAACCTCGTGTCCGGAGACTGCGAGGTGCCTAGTGGCTGGACGGCACACCTTCCTGACGAACAACGGCCGCGACGCTTAGGAAGGCGGGGGTCGCGATGAAGGCCTCCTTAAACCGGTCCGGTATTATCGTTGCGTAGCTCGCACGCTGGCGACACGATTAGCCGGCGCCCCGTACGATGCCCAGAAGTCTCCTGCCGAGGAATCCATGACGAGCCCTATACCCAGCCACGCTCGAGTCGTCATCATCGGTGGCGGAGTCGTCGGTTGCTCTACCGCCTACCACCTCGCCAAGCTCGGATGGACAGACGTCGTCCTCCTCGAACAGGGCCAGTTGTCCTGCGGTACCACCTGGCATGCCGCCGGCCTCGTCGGCCAGCTCCGCTCGCAGGAGAGCATGACCAAGCTGATTCGGTACTCAACCAAGCTATATAGCGAACTGCAGACTGAAACCGGCCTTGCAACTGGCTGGAACAACTGTGGCTCGCTGTCTGTCGCACGAACGCCAGAGCGCCTTACCCAACTCAAACGCACCGCAGCCATCGCGCGCGCCTACGGGGTGGCCTGCGAGGTGATCGGCCCGCGCGAGGCCGGAGAGCTCTGGCCGGTGATGCGAACGGACGACCTTGTTGGCGGCGTCTGGCTCCCTGGCGACGGCAAGGTTAACCCCAGCGACCTCACCCAGGCCCTGGCGCGCGCTGCGCGCAGTGGCGGAACCCGAATCTTTGAGCGGACCCGGGTGACAGGAATCGAGGTCCAACAAGGCGCAGCGTGTGGGGTCCGCTGGCGGAATGCGGCGGGCGAGGAAGGGCTCGTGGGGTGCGAGGTAGTCGTCAACTGTGCCGGACAATGGGCGAAAGCCGTGGGCCGGCTATGCGGCGTCGTCGTGCCGCTGCACTCGGCCGAGCACTACTACATAGTCACCGAAGGCATCAAAGGCGTGCATCCCGAGCTGCCGGTCATGCGTGACCCGGACGGGTTTATCTACTTCAAAGAGGAGGTCGGCGGCCTCGTGATGGGAGGGTTCGAACCCAACGCAAAGCCATGGGGCATGGATGGCATTCCAGAGAACTTTGAATTCCAGCTGCTTCCGGAAGACTGGGATCAGTTCGAAATTCTGATGAAAAACGCGATCCATCGCGTTCCAGCACTCGCCACCACCGGCATCAAGAAGTTCTATAACGGACCGGAGTCCTTCACGCCGGATAACAACTTTATCCTCGGAGAAGCGCCGGAGCTCAAGAACTTCTACGTCGGCGCAGCCTTCAACTCAATGGGCATTGCGTCAGCGGGTGGAGCGGGTCTTGCACTCGCCGAGTGGATAATCTCTGGCGAACCCACCATGGATCTGTGGCCGGTCGATATCAGGCGATTCGCTCGGTTCAATGGCAACGATCGCTGGCTAAAGGACCGCGTCAAGGAAACCCTCGGGCTGCACTACGCCATGCCCTGGCCAAATCGCGAACTGGAAAGCGCCCGACCCTTGCGGCGCTCACCGCTGTACGCGTTACTCAAGAACAAGGGGGCAGATTTCGGCACCAGAATGGGCTGGGAACGGCCTAACTGGTTCGCGCCTACCGGCACCGAACCTGCGATCGAGTATTCCTTCGGCCGACAGAACTGGTTCTCGACAACGGCGCAGGAACACCGGGCTGCACGCACAGGTGTCGCGCTGTTCGACATGACATCGTTCTCGAAGTTTCTGGTCAAGGGACACGATGCAGAGGCGGTGCTTCAACACATCATGGCCAACGACGTCGCTGTCCGTGTAGGTCGCACCGTATACAGCGCAATGCTCAACGACCGGGGTGGCTTCGAGTCAGACCTGACGCTGACCCGAATTGCTGCGGATCAATACCTGATCGTCACCGGTTCGGCGCAAACAACCCGCGATCTGAACTATATCGAGCGGCGGATCCCCTGCGATCGGCGCTGCATGATCGTAGATGTGACAGGAATGTACAGCGTGCTGGCGGTCATGGGTCCGAATTCTCGCGAGCTGTTGTCGTCCGTGTCATCTGCCGATTTTTCAAACGCAGCTTTCCCGTTCGGTTCCAGCCGCGAAGTGGATCTGGGTTACGCGACGGTACGTGCTACGAGGCTCACCTATGTGGGGGAGCTTGGCTGGGAGCTGTACGTACCGGTAGAGCAGACCGTATCGGTCTACGAGACGCTAGGGAATGCAGGGCAGGATTTTGGCCTGTGCGACGCAGGCTATTACGCCCTTGAGTCGCTGCGGCTTGAAAAGGGATACCGTGCGTGGGGGCGCGAGCTGACGCCGGACTACACGCCGCTCGAAGCAGGCCTTGGCTTTGCAGTAAAGCTATCATCTGGCATCCCATTCCGCGGCCGCGACGCGCTGCTCAAACAACGGGCCGAGGGAGTGACGCGCCGCATGGCCGCGTTCACTCTGACGGATCGGGATGCGACGTTGTGGGGAGGCGAGCTCATCCTGCGAAACGGCAAGCCGGCCGGCCATCTCACCTCCGCAGCCTACGGACATACGATTGGCTGCGCTGTCGGCCTGGGATACGTCGTCAACGACTCAGGTCGTGTGGATGACCCGTACTTGATTGGCGGGAGCTACCAAGTCGATATTGCGGGCACGCTCGTCAATGCGGAGCTACACGTGCACGCGCCGTACGATCCTGCTGCGAGGCGCGTGAAGGCCTAGCGGCAGCAAGCAGGAACGTAGCAAGGTGGCTGACCTGCCTACGAGTCGTGACTATTTAGTACAGACATTTCGAAGCACGAACGTTAGGACCACCTAGTCATCGGCCGTGAACTGAAATCCCGAGCAGGCGTTCCCTGCGACGTGCTCCCGCTAGGACTCACCAGCTCTTGGCATCACATGCGGTGAAACCACGAGCTAGCGGTCTATGAAGACGGCCTGCGTATATAGGCTCTTGCAGAGGTTGACTCAGTCTAAATCGGCAAGGAGCTCGTCCTACAGGACTACGCATACGCGATTCTGCCACGTTGGAAGTTGTTTAATGCGCTGCAGCGACGGCTACTAAGCGCGAGCCTCTGCACCGGATCATCTAATCGACAGAACTGATGCTCATGTGGGTGCGCTCACGGCCGCTCTCCCGCAGCGCCCGCGCACTACGGCGGGTCGTCGTTGAGGAAGTGGCAAAGCTTGTGGATCTTGGATGGGGCGATAAGGTCCCGATCAACGCCAAGCCAGCGACCGCACCCCTAACCGAAAACGGACCGCGCTAGTAGGTTCGCGGGCAGACAAGTCTGCTCCAGCTCAACCACCAAGCTGTGCGGCAATCTGGTCGGTTACGTCCGCGGCGAATCGAGCAAGTTGTGTGTCGTTCTTGGACGACACGGGATGTGGCACGACCGCGCTGTGGTAGCCGGGCATCCCCATCGTCACGGCGAATGAAGCTATATGACCGGTAAAGACGTCGCTGATCAGCACCGTCGCCGGCACGCCCGCACCCTCCATCCGGATTGCGTCAGCGAGACTGCACGCCGAGCACGCACCGCAGTCGCCCAGACCCGCAATAACCGCATCGGAGCTAGCTGCTAGCGACGCAACCTCGGCATCATCTAGCACGCGGGACGCAGAACCCTTGGAAACGATCTGCACGCTATGGAGCCCGGAACGCTGGCGCAGCCCCTCTGCGATCATCTGCAGCAACTCCCGGGCGCGTGGCTTGCCATTATCGATCAGCGTAAGTCTGGTGTCAGGACCAAGAGGTCGCCGCGGCGCCAGACGCAGACCAGCTACCGGCGGATCCTCCGGTAGCGTAGGGCTGACGAGTTGGACGGTCGCCATTTCAGTCTCCGTGACGGGGTGCAGGGATGATGGGAAGTTCGCAGCTGTCCGGACCACAGTCGGGCAACAGCTCCCCTATCGGGCGGACGCGCCGCGTCACTGAGCGGGAGTGCATCTTCGGTGCCCAGGTAGGCAGATAGGCCGACCAACCGGCACCAGGGCCGCCGGCCGTCACCAGAAAAATGTCTTCAAGGGAATGAAAGGTACGGATCTTACCGTCATCGCCTGCGCTCATGTCGTGCTGAGCACCACTCTCAACGTGCGTGCCACCCGCAGCGAGCTCTGCGGCCGTCACCCGACTGCGCTCGTACAGAAACTCCCGTACACGCTCGAGCGACCAGCCGGCCTGCCGGACGGCCAGCGCGTGCTCGTGTCCAAGCATCACGACGCATTGCCCGCCTTTGCCGACGATGAACGACGAAGCGGTCTTCATCTGCGCGACGAAGGACAGCAGGACATCC
>CAIYLH010000079.1 GCA_903927005.1 uncultured Pseudomonadota bacterium | reverse complement strand
CGGCATTGCCGCGAGCCTGACGGCGGGCGTCCTGACCGGGGCGTTCGGCACGTCCGCCTCCAACGTCTCCGCCTCGGCGACGGGCGTGGGCAGTGCCGGCAGCATCAGCCTGACCAATGCCGGTGCCGAGACCCTCGCGGTTAGCGGCGCCAGCGGCGGCGCGGTCACTGCGGTGACCACCGGGGCGACCGCGGACCTGACGGTCGGCACCGTCAACGGCGTGACCGGCGTGGACGCCGGCAGCGGTACCTCGACGCTGACGGCAGCGCGCAACCTGCTCGGTTCGGGCGGCGTTACTGCCGCAGCGGCCCACCTGCAGGCGGGCGGTGCCATCGGTACCGCCGGCACTTCATTCGCAACGACCGCAGGGCAGGTCGACGCTACCGCCAACGGCACTTTCGCCGCGGGCGGCGGTGCCTACCTGACCAACGCTGGCGCAGAGACCCTCGCGGTCAGCGCGGGTGTGGGCACGACGGTTGCGGCAGTGACGACCGGCGCTGCCGGCAACCTCACCGTCGGCACCGTCAACGGCGTCATCGGGATTTCGGCGAGCGCGGGCAAGCTGGGCACGGTGGCGCTGCGCGCCACCACGGGCGACCTGACCGTGTCGTCGGCGATCGACACCGGCGTGGCCGGCTCGGTCGGCTTGCAGGGAACCAACGTGACGATCGGGTCGGACATCACGGCGGGCACGGCCATCCTGTCCGCGTCGGGTGCGCTCACCCAGACGGCTGGCAGCGTGTCCGCGTCGACGCTGGGGTTGTCCTACGGCGTCGGTTCGACGCTTCCGACCGTCAGCGGTGTCACGACGCTTGCGATCAATTCGACCGAGGCAGGTGCTGCGGTCGGCTGGACCTCGGCCGGCAGCCTGACGATCGGGACGGTGGGGCCGATTGCCGGCGTCGCGGCGGTGACCGGCATCCATTCGAACAACGGCAATGTGTCCGTCACGACCACAGCCGGCGACCTGACCAATACATCCGGCGTGAATGCCGGCAGCGGCAGCGCGACGCTTACCGCCGCCGGCAACCTGCTCGGCGCCGGCGGTGTGACCGCCTCGACGGCGAATCTTGCCGCGACGGCCGGCACGATCGGTACGGCGGGTACGGCATTTGCGACTACGGCGTCCAACGTCGACGCGACCGCGGGCGGCCTGGTCAACCTGACCAACGCCGGTTCCGAGACGCTCGCCGTCAAGGGTGCGAACAGCAGCTCCGTCACGGCCGCGACGACCGGCGCCGGTGCCGACCTCACCATCGGCACGGTCAACGGCATCACCGGCGTCAGTTCCACCACGGGCACGCTTACGAGTGCGACCCTGACCGCGGCCGGCAATCTGCTCGGCGCTGGCGGTGTGACCGCCTCGACGGCGAATCTTGCCGCGACGGCGGGCACGATCGGTACGGCCGGCACGGCGTTCGCGACCACCGCGTCCAACGTCGACGCGACGGCCACGGGCCTGGTCAACCTGACCAACGCCGGTTCCGAGACGCTCGCGATCAGCGGTGCGGCGGGGGGCTCGGTCACTGCGACCACGACGGGCGCGGGTGACATGACGATCGGCACCGTCAACGGTGTGACCGGCGTGAATGCCGGCACCGGCAGCGCGACCCTGACCGCCGCCGGCAACTTGCTTGGCACGGGCGGCGTTACGGCGACGACCGCGAACCTGACCGCGACCGCTGGTACGGTCGGTACGGCCGGCACGGCGTTCGCGACCACGGCCTCCAATGTCGACGCGACTGCGGGCGGCCTGGTCAACCTGACCAACGTCGGCTCCGAGACGCTCGCGGTCAGCGGCGCGGCGGGGGGCTCAGTCACTGCGGCCACGACGGGCGCCGGTGACATGACGATCGGCACCGTCAACGGCGTGACCGGCGTGAATGCCGGCACCGGCAACGCGACGCTTACCGCCGCCGGTAGCCTGCTCGGCGCCGGCGGTGTGACCGCCTCGACGGCTAATCTTGCCGCGACGGCCGGCACGATCGGTGCGGCGGGTACGGCATTTGCAACCACGGCGTCCAACGTCGACGCGACCGCGGGCGGCCTGATCAACCTGACCAACGCCGGTTCCGAGACGCTCGCGATCAGCGGCGCGGCGGGTGGCTCGGTCACGGCGGCCACGACCGGTGGCGGTGACATGACGATCGGCACCGTCAACGGCGTGACGGGCGTGAATGCCGGCACCGGCAGCGCGGCGCTCACCGCTGCAGGTAGCCTGCTCGGTACTGCCGGCGTGACTGCCGGTACGGCGGGCCTGACTGCGACCACCGGCACGGTCGGAACAGCCGGCACGGCGTTCGCAACCACCGCCGCGAACGTCAACGTGGCCGCAGGCGGCCTGGTGAACCTGACTAACGCCGGCTCCGAGAACCTTGCGGTCAGCGGCGCGGCGGGTGGCTCGGTCACCGCAGTCACCACGGCAGGCGGCAATCTCACGGTCGGTAACGGCGCTATCGGCGTCGACGCCGGCACCGGCACGGCGACACTCACCGCCGCGGGCAGCCTGCTCGGCAACGGCGGCGTGACGGCAGGCACCGCAGTGCTGACGGCACAGGCCGGTAGCATCGGCACACTGGGAGTGCAGTCCTTCGTGACCCTTGCCCCGACGGTCACCGCGACCGCGACCGGTGACATCGCCCTGCTCAACCAGGGACCGACCGCACTGACGGCGAGTGGCGCGAACGTTGCGGTGCAGGCGAACGGTAACCTGACGGCGACCTCGGTCAACGGCTCCGGCGACGTGATGCTGCTCGCGTTGGCGAACGGCGACCTGACAGCAACCTCGATCCAAGGCGGCGGTGCGGTCACGCTTGGCGCTGAAGGCGCGATCATCGGTGTCACCGGTACCGCGCCGGGCTCCGGCCATACGGTGCTGAGCGTCGTCGGTTCGAGCGTTGCGCTGACGGCGGCGTCCATCGGCACTGCGGATGTATTCCTCGGTGTCGCGGCGAACACCGTGGACGTCGGCACTGGTGCGAACACGTTCGTGGTGGCGTCCGGACTCAACGGACAGGGCACCAGCGTGACGCTGAACAGCACGGCGAACATTTCCGCCAGGCTGTTCACCGCCAATTTCCTCCATGGTGGCTCGCCGATCACCGGCACGGTGTCGATCGGCGACACGACCGACGCGGCGTCGATCACCGGCTTCACTGGTGGCGTTACCGCAGCGAGCAACCAGGCCGGCACCCAGCGTGTAGCGCTTCCCGACGCCGCTGCCGTCGACACGTCCATCAGCGTATTCGAGATCGTCGATCCGCGCGTCTGCCTGCCGGCCGACCAGCGCGAGGACGAGGAGAAGGGCTGCGCGAAGTCCGGCGGAAACTGATCTGCAACGACGCGGTAGGCGGCAACAAAGACATGAGGGTTAGCAGATGAGTGATGTCGGTTCACAGGTCGAGGCGCTGCTGCAGCCTCTGGAGGAAGAGGGCCCGTGCGGTCCCGATTTGACCTATGAACGGGACTTCATCGAACTGCAGCGCGCTACTGAAGGGGTGCCCGAGCAGATAAGCGGCGACGAGGTAAAGCCCGGTGAGCCCCCGGACTGGCAGGACGTCGAGCAGCGCGCGATCGCGGTGCTCCACCGCGCCCGGGACCTGCGCGCCGCGATCGCGCTGGCGCGTGCGTGGCTTGCCAACGAGGGCATGAGCGGACTGGCTGCCGGGCTCGACCTTGTCCACCGCCTCACTGACACCTATTGGGATGCAGTGCATCCACGGGCAGATGAAGACGGCGACCTGATGCTGCGTTTCAACTCGATCGGTACGCTGATTGACGATGCCTACATGCTGCTGCCGCTACGGTTGCAGCCGTTGGTCAGTTCGCGGCAGTTCGGCAAGTTCTCGCTGCGCGACTGGCGCATTGCCACCGGCAAGCTGAAGCTGCCCGAGGGCAGCGAAGAGACGCCGCCGGAACGCTCGCTGATTGAGACTGCTTTCGAAGGCGCTGACCTTGAGGAGTTGCAGCAGGACGCTGAGGCTTCGCATCGCGCCCTGGAATCAGTCGGCGCGTTGCAGAAGACAATCGACGCCAATGCCCCTTCGCAGGGCACGAGTCTGCAGGCGCTGCAGGCGGAACTGAAGGAAATCGTCCGGCTGTACGACGACATGGTCGGCCGCAGAACCGGCGCCGAGCCTGCGGCGGACGACGCTGACAGCTTTGACGGTAGCGGCGGTCATTCTGTTGGCGGTGGTGGCGGCGCCCCTGGTCAGGTGCGATCGCGTGCGGATGTGGTCCGCGCGCTTGACGCGGTCTGCAACTACTACCGCGATAACGAGCCGTCGAGCCCCGTGCCGATGTTGCTCACGCGCGCCAAACGACTGGTCAACATGAGTTTTATGGAGATCGTCCGCGACCTGACGCCGTCAGCGGTCGGCGAAGCGACGATCTTCTCCGGCAATCCCGATGACGGTGGAAGCAGTTCCGGCGGCAGCAGCAGCAATTGGGGCTGACAGAATCCAGAGCTTGAGTGTCAGGGGAAATATCGCTCCTGCCCTGCAGGAATAGTGTCTTTACGGAGGAAGGTATGGCGACCAAGAGCAGCCAGAAGTTCATAGCGCGCAATCGCGCGCCGCGCGTGCAGATCGAATACGACGTTGAGACCAAGGGTGGTCAACAAAAGGTCGAGATCCCGTTCATCATGGGCGTGATGTCAGACCTGTCCGGCCGTTCGGCGGCAGACCTTCCGCCGGTGAATGATAGAAAGTCACTCGAGTTCGACGGTGACAACTTCGACAAGCGCCTGGCTGCCATGAAGCCCCGCGTGACGTTCACGGTGCCGAATAAGTTGACCGGCGAGGGCTCGCTTCCCGTCGACATCACCTTCGAGAGCATGGACGACTTCTCCCCGGCAGCGATCGCCAAGAAGATCGAGCCTCTGCGTCAGCTGCTCGAGGCGCGCACGCAGCTCGCGTCACTGGTCTCGCGTATGGACGGAAAGGCTGATGCCGAGCAGCTCGTTTCCGACGCCATCAAGGATCCCGCACTGCTTGCAAAGCTAGTGGCCGCGGGCAAGCCCGACAGCTCGGGCGGTTGAGGAGTAAGTTATGGCCGAATCCAAAGTTTTAAAGGAAAGCCTCGTCCAGACTGCCGAGTCGGGCGGGTTTAGCGACCTGCTGCGTGAGAAGTTCACGCCGCCGACCGAGCGTGCACAAAAGGAAGTCGAGGACGGCGTTCGTACGCTCGCCCAGTACGTCCTCAAGGACACGACGCTGATCTCCGATGACGCGGTCAACACGGTCAACGCGATCATCGCGGAAATTGACAAAAAGCTGACAGAGCAGATCAACGAGGTTCTCCATCACGCCGAGTTCCAGCAGCTGGAAGGCTCCTGGCGTGGCCTGAAGTACCTGGTCGACAGCACTGAGACGGGCACAAAGCTCAAGATCAAGGTGCTCAACATCTCGAAGAACGAGCTTGCGAAGACCCTGCGAAAGTTCCCCGGAACCGCCTGGGATCAGAGCCCGATTTTCAAGAAGATCTACGAGGAAGGCTACGGCATCCTCGGTGGCGAGCCATTCGGCAGCCTGGTTGGCGACTATTACTTCGACCATGGTCCGCAGGACGTCGAGCTGCTGACGAACATCGCGAAGGTGGCCTCGGCGGCTCATGCGCCATTCCTGACCGCGGCGGCGCCGACGCTGTTTGGCTTCCGCTCGTGGGGCGAGTTGTCGAACCCGAAGGACTTGGCGAAGATCTTTACGACCCCGGATTACGCCAGCTGGCGTGCGCTGCGGGAATCGGATGACTCCCGCTACGTCGGCGTCTGCATGCCGCGCGTACTGGCCCGCCTTCCTTACGGTTCGCGTAGCGTCCCGGTCGAGGAGTTCGAATTCGAGGAGGACACGGCCGGTGCCGACTCGAGCAAGTTCAGCTGGGCCAATGCCGCCTATGCGATGGCGGCAAACATCAATCGCGCCTTCGCCAACTACGGCTGGTGCACGACCATTCGTGGCGTCGAGAGCGGCGGTGCGGTGGACGGACTGCCGGTCCATACCTTCCCGACCGACGACGGCGGGGTGGATATGAAGTGCCCGACGGAAATCGCGATCACGGATCGCCGATCGGCCGAACTCGATGGTCTGGGCTTCCTGCCGTTGTCGCATCGCAAGAACAGCGATCAGGCGGTCTTCATTGGTGGCCAGTCGCTGCACAAGCCGGCGGAGTTCATGGATGCCGAGGCGACGGCGAACGCAGCACTGGCGGCACGTCTGCCGTACATGTTTGCCTGCGCCCGATTTGCGCACTACCTGAAGTGCATCGTCCGCGACAAGATCGGCTCGTTCAAGGAACGCTCGTCGCTCGAGCGCTGGCTGTCGGACTGGATCCTCAATTATGTCGACGGCGACCCGGAGAATTCGAGTGACGAAGTCAAGGCGCGCAAGCCCCTTGCCGACGCGTCGGTCGAGGTCAAGGAGATCGAGGGCAAGCCTGGCTATTTCAGCTCGGTATTTCGCCTGCGGCCTCACTACCAGCTCGAGGGTCTGACCGTTTCACTGCGGCTTGTCTCCAAGCTCGGTCCTCCGGGCGGCGGCTGATCGGCTGACGACGACCCATAGGCCGGCCGCGGTAGCCGCGGTCGGCCGCACTTTTCGACACAAAGGAATACGAAGATGGCTAGTGACATTTTTCTGAAGCTTGAGGGCATCAAGGGCGAGGCAACGGCCGACGGTCACAAGGAAGAGATCGAGCTGCTGTCGTGGTCGTTTGGCGTCAGCAACGCCGGTAGTGGCACCGGTGCGGGCGCGGGCGCGGGCAAGGCTCACTTCCAGGATCTGAGCTTCACGACCCACCTCGATGCGTCGGCACCGCCGCTGATGCAGTCTGTTGCAACGGGCAAGCACTTCGCGAAGGCGCAGCTGGTGCAGCGTAAAGCGGGCGGCACCCAGCTTGAGTACATCAAGATAGAGCTCGAAGAGGTGTTTATCACCAGCTCGCACGTCGGCGGGTCCGACATGCCAACTTGCAACTATTCCATCACCTTCTCGAAGATCAAGTTCGAGTACCAGCCCCAGGACGAAAAGGGCGCGAAGAAGGGTGGTGCGATCCCCGGAACGTTCGATCTCAAGGCGGTCAAGAAGTAAGCAAAAGGGAGTCGCAGCGGCTTCGTCACTGTAGCCGCTGCGTAACCAAACCGTGTCACCAGAAGAGTGCGTCAAGCAGGGCAACCTGCAAGAAGGCCTCGCGCAGCTGCAGTCGCGAGTCAGGGCGGCCCCGCAAAACGCGCCGGACAGGATTTTCCTGTTTCAACTGCTGTCGCTGCTCGGTCAGTGGGGTCGTGCGAAGACCCAACTGACGCTTGCCGGCGAGCTCGACGCGAGCTTGTTGCTGACGGTCAACGGCTATAGCGCGGCGCTGGATTCGGAGGAGGTCCGTGCCTGTGTCTTTCGCGGTGAGCGGCCGCCCGTCCTGATCGGCGAGCCGCCGGAATGGGTAGGGCCACTCCTCGAGGCACTGCGCCTGACCTCTTTAGGGCACTTTGCGCAGGCTGAAGAGCTGCGTGCGGTGGCCTTTGAAGCAGCGCCGGCCATCCCTGGCGCTGCCAACGGTAAGCCATTCGAGTGGATCGCTGATGCCGATCCTCGGCTGGGTCCTTGCCTGGAGATGGTGCTTGAGGGGCGCTATTGCTGGGTGCCGCTAGCCAATGTCCGACAGATTCGGACGGAGCCGCCCGCGCACCTGCGGGATCTGGTCTGGATGCCGGCTCAGATTCAGTTCACGAACGGCGGCGCTGCGCCGGTGTTCATTCCGACCCGTTATCCGGGAACGGAGTTTAGTGCGGACGATCAGTGCCGCCTGTCGCGCGCCACTGAGTGGCTCGCGCCTGCCGTCGGCGTATCGCTAGGCATCGGTCAGCGACTGTTTGCGACCAACGACGTCGACGTTGGCTTATGCGACCTGCGCTCGCTTGTGCTTGGGGATGCAGCCGAAGATGATCTAGCGATGGAGCGTGGCGATGGCTGAGCTGCTGCCTCAGGAACGGCTGCAGCCATCGTTGCTTGACCGCTTGACAGACTATGAGCCTGGCAGTGCAGTGGAGAGCCGCGAGCGCCGCGTGCTCTCAACGCAGCAGTTGCGGGAGAGCGTGCTGCGCGATGTAGGCTGGCTGCTAAACACAGTGCAACTTTCGGCAACTGTGCCGCTCGATGACTATCCGCACGTCGCCGCCTCGACCCTGAACTATGGCGTTCCGGACCTTGCCGGAACCCACATGTCCGGGCGCAGCGTTCCGGAGCTGGAAAAGCAGATTACCGCGTCGCTCAATCTGTTTGAGCCGCGTATTTTGCGAGACTCGATGAAAGTCACCATGACGCTCAAAACGGGTGAGACGGATCGGCGTGCTTTGACGTTCACCGTGCAGGGCGAGCTTTGGGCTCAGCCAGTTCCGCAAAGCATGTTCCTCAAGACGCAGCTGGACCTCGATACTGGCGCAGTCACGATCGCTGATACCGGTCGTTAGCATGGACCCTCGTTTACTCTCCCACTACGACGAGGAGCTCAAGTTTCTGCGGGAAATGGGCGCCGAGTTTGCCCGCGAGTTCCCGAAGGTAGCCGGTCGTCTGGGCCTGGATGGAGTGGAGGCCAACGAGTGCGCAGATCCCTACGTCGAACGCCTGCTCGAAGGTTGTGCGTTCCTGACTGCGCGCGTACAGCTGCAGCTAAAGCTGGAGCAGCCGAGATTCACGGAGCAGTTGCTGCGCGCGATATATCCGACGCTGATGGCGCCGACGCCGTCGACAGCGATCGTCGAGATACGCCCCAACGCGGCTGACGCCACTTTGATCGGCGGGGCGCGTATCGCTCGTGGGTCTGCGCTGCGCAGCGTTCTGGGCAAGGATGAGGTGACCTCGTGCGAGTATCGTACGGCGCACGAGGTGACGCTCTGGCCGTTGCGGATCGCCGAAGCGAAGTATTACGGCACCTCGGCGGGTCTGGGTCTGACTGGCGTACGGGCGATAGGCTCGGCCCGAGCGGGGCTGCGGCTTAATTTTTCAGTAAGCGCTGGTGCAAAGTCCGGCCAGCTGCCAGTGGAGCGGCTGGATCTATATCTGTCTGGTGTGGAGCAACTACCGCGGCAGATCTACGAGCATATCTTCACGCATGCGCTAGGGTTCGTAGTACGCGCCCGCGACGGTAGCCACGAGACGGTGCTGCCTGCGAGCGCCATTAAGGCCCTCGGCTTTTCCGACAGCGAGGCGCTGCTTCCAGTCTCACGGCGCGCCTTCTCGGGATACCGCCTTCTGCAGGAGTACTTCACGCTCCCCGAGCGCTTCCTGTTCGTCGGGCTGGAGGGATTGAAGCCCGCGCTGGCGGCGATCAATGCAGCGGAATTCGAGATCGTTGTTCTCTTTGACAGGCCGTTCCCGGCGCTAGAGGCGCAGATAAGTGCCGAGAACTTCAGGCTCGGCTGTACGCCGGTGATTAACTTGTTTCAGCGCCGCGCGGATCGAATTCACCTCACCGACCGCACCTCCGAGTATCACCTGGTCGTCGATCGGACCCGGCCGATGGACTTCGAGGTCATAGATGTTGTCTCGGCCGATGCCTACGGCACGCGCGCCGATGTGGAGGTCAAGTTCCAGCCTTTTTATGGGACGACCGAAGCGACCTGGCACGCCAAGGAGCGCGCTTACTACACCTTACGCCGAGAGCCGAGGCTACTGTCGCCACGCCAACGGCGCTACGGTCCGCGTACCAGCTACATCGGCTCAGAAGTCTACATCGCGCTGACCGATGCGAACGCGGCGCCGTTCCGGACCGACCTTCGGCAGTTGGAGTGCTTCGTTACCTGTACCAATCGGGACCTGCCACTGCAGATGGCGGTTGGCCGCGGGCGCAGCGACTTTGTTCTGGAAGGTGGAATGGCCGTTGAGTCGATCAAGGTGATTGGCATTCCTACCAAGCCACGTCCGTCGGTTAGCCTCGAAGAGTCTTCGTGGCGGCTGATCAGCCACCTTTCGCTGAACTACGCCTCATTGATGGATGCATCGGCCGAGGAGGGCGCGACTGCGCTAAGGGAAATACTAAGCCTGTACGGCAACGTCAATGACCCGGCGCAGCAGCGGCAGATAGAGGGCGTTCGCAGCATCGCTACCCGCCCGGTGGTTGCTCGATTGCCGGGTGCCGGACCGGTAGGAATAGGTCGCGGAATTGAGGTCGTGCTGACGACTGAGGACCGCTCGTTCGAGGGAACTGGGGCGTTCCTGCTCGGTGCCGTACTCGAAGAGTTCTTCGCGCGTTACGTCTCGATCAACTCGTTTACTCAGATGGTTCTGCGCAGCGCCGAGCGCGGCGAGGTCAAGCGATGGCTACCCCGTACCGGCCGCCGACCGGCACTCTGAGCGCACTCGACGGCCTTGAGGCGGACGCGATCCGCTTCGACCCGTATGAGGCGTTGCGACGCCTGGAGTGCGCATACTCCGATCGGGAACGGTTGGGAGAGTCGGTACGGCCGCAACAGGACGCCGTCCGCTTACGGCAGATGCCATCGATGCGGTTCGCGCCCACGCCGTTGGATCGCTTTGTTCCTGCGACCGAGCAGGCGCCGGCTCAGCTATGGCAGGTGTTCTTTGGAATGTTCGGGCCAAACAGCCCGCTTCCGCTGCATCTGACGGAATACGCGTACGACCGCCTTGTCATCGCCCGTGACCCGACCTTCGCCCGTTTCGCCGATCTTTTCCATCACCGGCTTATCTCCCTGCTCTACCGCGCGTGGGCGACTTCCCGGCCGGCGGTGGGGGGCGATCGGCCTGACTCCGACCGTTTTGGGGGCTACGTCGATTCATTGATCGGCCTCGGACTGCCGTCGATGCGCGGCCGCGACGATTGGAGCGATTCCTCCAAGCGCTACTTCTCCGGATGGCTCGCCTCGTCGGCCCGTACGCCGGAGGGGCTGGAGGCGATGCTGGTTGACTACTTCGCTCTGCCAGTGCGGATCGAGGAATACGCGGGCGAGTGGCTGGAACTGGGCCGCGGCGTGCAGTTGCAGCTTGGGGTGGGCCTCGGCGTGGAGGGTCGGCTCGGCGTCGACACGATCATTGGCGAGGCCGCCTGGAGCGTGAGCCACCGGTTTCGCATCGTCGCAGGGCCAATCGGGCGCGCCGATCTGGAGTCCCTGCTGCCCGACGGTCATCGACTGAACGTCATCGGTACCATCATCCGCAACTATCTTGCCGATGAACTGGGTTGGGAGCTGAAGCTCGTTGTGCGCCCGGCCGAGGTGCCGCGCACGCAGCTGGGGGTGGCCGGCAAGCTTGGCTGGAATTCCTGGCTTGCACCGGACGGGGTCGCGCCCGGGATCGTCACGCTGCGCGAACGCAGAACTCAGCACTGAATTAGGCAACCGCCCGGTCCGCCATGTGGACCTTAGGGCTTCTGGAGAGATCATGGCAGATATCGGTAGGGCGGCACTTTTCGGCAAGCTCAACAAGATCGCGTATCGCGGTATTGAGAGCGCGACCGTCTTTTGCAAGATGCGGGGAAATCCGAACGTTGAGATCGGTCACTGGCTGCACCAGTTGCTGCAGTTACAAGACTCCGACCTGCATCGCATCATCCGGCACTTCAATCTCGAGCCGGCTCGGGTGGCGAAGGATCTGACTGATTCACTGGATAGGCTGCCGCGCGGCGCAACCGCGATCTCTGACCTCGCGGCCAATCTTGAGGAGTCGGTCGAGCGGGGTTGGGTGTACGCGACGCTGCTGTTTGGCGAAGGCCAGGTGCGCACCGGGACGTGGCTGGTGGGCATGCTGAAGACCCGTAGCCTTCGGGCAGCGCTGCTTGGTATCTCGCGTGAGTTCGAGAAGGTAAAGGTGGAGGCGCTTAGCGACGACTTCGCCAGTATCTGTGACGGCTCACCAGAGGATAATGCGTCGGCCTTTGATGGATCTGCAGTTGCTGGTGGAGCCGCTCCCGGCGAGGCCAGCGGCTCCATGGCGCCAGCGCAAATGGGCCGTGGCGAGGCGCTTAAGCGCTTCACGGTGGACCTTACGCAGCAGGCGCGAGACGGCAAGATAGATCCGGTGGTGGGACGCGACGACGAGATCCGCCAGATCGTCGATATTCTGATGCGTCGTCGTCAGAACAATCCCATCCTTACTGGTGAGGCCGGTGTCGGCAAGACGGCAGTGGTCGAGGGCTTCGCGCGACGTATTGCACTCGGCGATGCCCCGCCGATGCTGAAGGACGTCTCGCTGCTGGCGCTTGACGTCGGTCTTCTGCAGGCCGGCGCCAGCATGAAGGGAGAGTTCGAACAGCGTTTACGGCAGGTCATTGACGAGGTGCAGGCCTCGCCCAAGCCGATTGTGTTGTTCATCGACGAGATCCATACCCTGGTCGGCGCTGGCGGTGCGGCGGGCACGGGCGACGCCGCCAATCTGCTCAAGCCCGCGCTTGCACGCGGCACTTTGCGCACCATTGGTGCGACCACGTGGTCCGAATACAAGAAGTACATCGAGAAAGACCCGGCGCTGACGCGGCGCTTCCAGACCATCAAGGTGGAGGAGCCGGACGAACAGAAGGGCTTGTTGATGATGCGCGGCGTGTGTTCTGTGATGGAGAAGCATCACCGGGTCCAGGTGCTGGATGAGGCGCTTGAGGCCGCAGTGCGGCTCTCCCATCGCTATATTCCAGACCGCCAGCTACCGGACAAGGCGGTCAGTTTGCTGGACACGGCCTGTGCGCGTGTTGCGGTCAGCCACCATGCCATGCCCGCGGCAGTCGAAAACTCGCAGCGACGCATCGAAGCGCTTGAAACAGAAGCGGCGATCATCGAGCGTGAGCGCGTGATCGGCATCGACGTCGGAACCCGCGGTACATCTGTTGCCGCCTCCATCGAATCCGAAAGGGCGCAACTCGAGACGCTAACGCAGGCATGGAAGGCTGAGAAAACGCTGGTCGATGAGATTCTTGCGCTGCGTGGCCAGTTGCGTGAGGCGGTGGGTAAGGTGGAGGCGGCGCCCGACGAGGCAGCGATGCTGCCAGCGGCTGATGGCGCCCCAGCATTTGATGCGGTTTCGGCGCGCGCGCGGCTCGGTGTGCTGCAGGCGGAACTCGCGACCCTGCAGGGCGAGAATCCTCTCGTGCTGCCCTGCGTTGATGAGCAGGCGGTGGGATCGGTGGTTGCCGACTGGACGGGAATTCCGGTGGGCCGGATGGTCAAGGACGAAATCGCGTCGGTTCTGAATCTCGCAAAGTCGCTAGGCCAGCGAGTGATCGGGCAGGATCATGCGCTGGAGATGGTCGCAAAGCGTGTACAGACGGCGCGCGCCGGACTTGAGAATCCGGGCAAGCCAATCGGCGTCTTCATGCTGGCCGGCCCGTCGGGCGTCGGCAAGACCGAAACGGCGCTGACCCTCGCTGAGGCGCTCTACGGTGGCGAGCAGAACCTCATCACCATCAACATGAGTGAGTTCCAGGAGGCCCATTCGGTGTCCACGTTGAAGGGTGCTCCGCCCGGCTACGTCGGCTATGGAGAGGGCGGTGTGCTGACCGAGGCGGTGCGGCGCAAGCCCTACAGCGTGGTGTTGCTGGATGAGGTTGAGAAGGCGCATCCGGATGTGCACGAGATCTTCTTCCAGGTGTTCGACAAGGGGGTCATGGAGGACGGTGAGGGTCGCCTGATCGACTTTAAGAACACGCTGATCATCCTGACGACCAACGTCGGCACGGACATGATCATGAGCATGTGCAAGGATCCGGAGCTGATGCCGGACCCGGAGGGTATCGCGAAGGCGCTGCGGGTACCGCTGCTCAAGACCTTCCCGGCGGCCCTGCTCGGTCGTATCGTCACCATTCCGTACTACCCGCTTTCTGATGAGATGGTGGGCCGAATCATACGCCTGCAGCTCGACCGCGTCGTAAAGCGCGTCCGAGCTGGCCAGGGGATAGAACTCAGCTATAGCGAAGATGTCGTGAAACTTATTTCTTCGCGCTGCACGGAGCCGGAAAGTGGTGGGCGCATGATCGATGCAATCCTGACAAATACCCTGCTGCCACGTATCAGCCATGGGCTGCTGGAGCGAATGGCGATCGGGCAGGGGACTGCGAGTATCTCCGTGCACGTGACTGACGGTGACCTGGCGTATACGTTTGGATGAGGTTGTGGACCGGCGGGCCGCAGCTTGTTGCTGCGGCAGCGGATCGGCTTGTCTGCAGTCGTAACGGAGTCGGCCGATTATGGGAACGTTGACAGCAACGGTGATGCGCGCAATGCAGGAGCATCAGCGGGGCAACGTGGAGGGCTCCGAGGCAATCTACCGCGAGGTGCTCGCAGCGGACTCCACTGAGCCGGATGCGCTGCACTACCTCGGCGTGCTGAAGTTCCAGAATGGAAAGCAGCTGGAGGGCCTCGCGCTGATCCGGGAGTCGCTGGACGTACGACCAGAAAACGCGCATGCGTGGAATAGTCTAGGCAACATCCTCAAGACGATGGGTGACGTGGAGGGTGGCTGTAGCGCGTACGAGACGGCCCTGCGCCTTGCGCCGGAGATGCACCAGGCCTGGTACAACTACGCCCGGCTGCTGGCACGCCTGGGCAGGAAGGACGAATCTATCGCCGCTCTCGAGAAGATTGTCGCGGCCAGACCAGAGTACGAGGAGGCGTATCAATACCTCGGGCGCCTCTGCTATCGGGTAGGAGACATCGAAAGGGCTCGCAACACCTACCGGGCATGGCTCGCGATGTCGCCGGACAATCCGGTGCCACGGCACATGCTGGCGGCCACTGGGGGCGATGAGGTGTCGGCCCCGGCGCGAGCCGGGGATCAGTACGTGCGTGACCTGTTCAACGGCTATGCCGCCAGCTTCGACGAGAGCCTAACCGGTCTTGGCTATCGCGCCCCGAAGTTGATGCTCGCTGCGGTCGAAGCCCAGCTTGACGCAGCTGCCGGTAATCTTGCGATTCTCGATGCAGGTTGCGGCACAGGCCTGTGCGGGCCACTGCTCAAGCCGTTCGCCAACCGGCTCGATGGCGTCGACCTGTCGGACAAGATGGTTGATTTGGCGCGCGCGCGTGGCGTCTACGACGAGCTGCTTGTGGGCGAGTTGTCCGCGACCATGCGCGAGCGCCCTGGCAGCTATGACGCGATTATTTCGGCCGACACACTTGTGTACTTCGGCGATCTTGCCGAGCCGACGGCCGCTGCGGCCACCTGCCTGCGTCCGGATGGATGGTTTATTTTTACGGTCGAGGCTCTGGGTTCAGAAAACGAGGCTCTGGATTATCGTCTCGCACCCAGCGGCCGCTACGAACATGGTCGCGCGTACCTCGAGCGCACGCTGCAGCAGGGCGGCTTTGTCGTGGTGTCGATCCAGCGCGAGACGCTGCGGATGGAGAAGGCTGCCGAGGTCGCCGGCTGGCTGGTAACCGGTCGCTTGGCGGCGTGAGCTGACGCCGTTCCGTGCGGGCTAGGCGCCTGCCGCAGCAACGGATTAGGCGTCAATGACCCGGCCACGCACGGCGGTGGCCGGGCGCGAACGTCAGCGCGTGCTCGGCCGGATCAGATCAGGTGGAGCAGCGAGCAGAGGCCCGCGCTGACCATCATCACGCCGGTCGACAACAACAGTCCATCAATGACCGTACCTACTCGGTTCACGAGGCGCCTCCCCTGGCATAGGGCGCTGGCGCGCCCCCTCACATGACTTAATATTGTCGTAGATCGGCGACATCGCGCAAGTACCTATTGACAGAAAGTTGCCGACTCACTGAAGCGGTGCTTGCCGTGACGGGTGTGAGGCCGCCGCACTATCGATTGCACGTTTTGCGCGGCTTGGGGAGTAACCGTCACGGCCGCCGCTGGCGGGTGTGCGCTACTGTGTGAGTTGCGCGGTACGGATCCAGCGGTCGATGGGCTTGCCGGACTTGCCGGTGTACCGGACGCGGCTCCAGCCGGTGCCGCTGTCGGCGGCCAGGAGGGTCACCGCGTCGCCCCGGGTCAGATACATGCGTGTGGTCGCCGACGCCTCAGGACGCGTGTACAGACGTGCCTTAGCGACGCCGATCTTGGCCGCGCTCGCGACAGGCGAGACGGCGTTGTTCATGTAGGGCAGCAGGCGTGCGGTCAGTTTGGCCCACCGTACGCGGCCGTCTGCGGCCGGTGCAGGGGCTGTTGCGCCTTCGACCACAACGGCGACCCGGCCGGCACTGTGGGCGACCCGATAGAGGCGATAGCAGTAGGGGCTGCTGTTGCCGCTGTTCGGCTCCTTGATCAGCAAAGTCAGCTCGCCGCTGACCGCCGCGCCTGCTACGCGGCATAGCGGCACGGCGCCGAAGCGGTCCGGTACACCTTCGGTCGCAGCCTGCAGCAGAAACGCTGTGGTGACATAGCGGGCGCCTTCGAGTTCGTAAACGGGGCCGCCGCTGGAGCTTCTATCGAATACGTAGACGAGGTTGTCAGAAGCCCTGGCTGGATCTGCACACTGCACCAGTGCGGACCCGTTGGTTTGGCTGTAGGCGACGAGCAACGAGCGTCCCTCGCAAGGAGCGGTGACGAGCGAGGCGGCGAGGACGTTGAAGCCGCAGACTTGTCCGCTGCATTCGAACGGTGCGATCGGCGGCGTCGCGGGTGCGTCTGCAGCAGATACCGCCGCACGCGCGGTGAGCGCCAGTGCTAGCCAAATGCTAAAAGCCGGCGACATTGGCGGTTCCGTAACTGGCGATAAGCGAGAAGCCCGGGTTGTTGCGTGTGGCGGTGATCTCGTGTTCCGTCGCCTTGACCGCTTCCCCGGCAAGCAGGCCTAGCCGCCGACTCATGCAGTCGGCAACCCAGCGATCATTCGCCTTGCGGGCACGCTCCGTGACTGCAATTTTTAGCAGTTCGATCTGCGTCGTCGGTTTCTCCTTGGTGACCCTGGCCTTGATCGCTGCGGCTGCCGCGACCGTGCCGTTTTGTTGCACGGCGGTATCAAAAAGTGCGGCATAACTGCGAAATTCAATCGTCTTCAGGAGGTCCGGGGATATCCCTCGTAGCGATTCGACCGAATTGACCACGATGGGGTGGTACTGGCCAGCCGCCTGTTCGCGCTGTATGCGATTGAACGTGTCGTTCGCGCCGACGGCGCGGAAGGCAGACTGCCATGCCAGGCGGTTGGTCTTGATTGCTGCCGCGGTCCAGGCGAGTTGGTCGGCTTGCTTGCTGCCTTCTAGGGCGGTCTTCAGCGTCGCGAAGTCGGTTCCCTTGCCAAAGCAGGCCTCGAACGCCGTCGCATCAGCGTTGAGCATCTTCAGCAGCAGTGGGCCGAGCGTGTTCTGGCCGAAGTTCCACTGGATCAGTCCGAACGACATGCCCTGACCGTCGAAATTATCGCCCAGAGATTGGTAGTTCATCGCCTTGCCACCTTCGCCTTCGTAGCCGGTGGTGAGCGTTAGTGCCATTTCCTGTGCGGTAGCCAGCGCAATAACAATTGCCTCAGGCGCTGCGGCCGGAATGGCGTTCCAAACGCATTCGTCATTCGGGTTGCCGTAGAAGATGTCTGGTACGTCCGCGAACACGCCGCTACGGGTTCCCAGTGGGCCCGCCAGACCCAGCATTTTTAGCGGTGCATTCCTGAGGCCGCCCGGTCGCGGGCCCCTGCCGTCAAGGCCAACAACCTTGGCGGGCCGCATGCTGCCGTAGCAGGTTTCGATGCGGAGGCTGCGGGTGATCAGGTCGTCGATAGGCATCGTGCCTCGCAGGGAAAGATCCTCATGCTCACAAGGTACCGAATGTCACGACGAAGGCAAGCGCTATGCATTGAAAGCGGGGATAGGGGAACTGATTCGCTCGCGCGCAGATGGAGTGACTGCTGCGGCGCTGGTCTTTAGCCACGGTCTCTTCGGGTGCTCGTTGTTGCAGTGCGGCTGGTCTGGCCTGGCCGGGCGCTGCTGTTCTGTCGAAGTCGTGCGACGGGCAGGAGTAGGCCTGTGCGTGCTACGGAAAAATTTGTCGCCAAGCGCGTCCTTTGTGGGCGTAGCATCGAACCGCTGGTGAAGTCGAATGGAGTCGCGACACAGGCGCAGTGTTGCTTCGCATGCTGCGTCCACACCTCCGCGGTGTCGGTTTCGCGCCGCCTGGCGCTATTTCCGACTCGCGCTGTTGCACGCGTACGCGAGGCAACACCCAGAAATTCCCGTGCCGTTTTCCGCTAGGCGACTCCGGCCAGACGCGACGGATAGTCGTTTTCGATCGCTTGGCAAGGGCTAAGCCGTCTGCGCTGCAAGGAAGTGGCAACAAAAACGAAAGGGAAATCCAATGGCTTTTCTTAAACTCTATGCGAGACGCACGTTGTGGCTGGTTCTTATTGGACTTGGCGCACTCGTTTCACAATCGTCGCTGGCGCTCGAATCAGATCAGGTCGACGACAGTTTCAACCTGAAGATGAAGCCGCACACCCTGCATTTGGGTAACACAGCGGATGGGACGGGAGTTCTAGGGACACATTTCAATGGCTCCATGCTGGGCATCGACACGCTGCCAAATTTCAGCAGCTATTTCTATTTTCCGGGCTTGTCGGTGACGCCATTTGGCGCGGCCCCGCAATTTACCTGGCAGTACTCGATGGTCGGCCGTTCACCGGTCGGTACCCGTGACCACGGCGATGGTGACGATGCGCTGGTTACCCGGGTTCGCGCGCCGATCGTGCCCGTGATCATTGACCTGCGGAATTTCGACGGTAGTCCGCGCTTTTTTACCCGGGCAGATGGCGTCAAGGTACGGATGATCCTCGACCCCACGCCGTACATTTCCAACGTGCTCGCATCGCCTATCTTCTCTCCAACCAACTACAGTTCAAGCTCGCGGCGGACGCAGTACACCGATGCGGTGCAGAGGGCCGAGTTTTACAACACCGCAGGTGCTGGCTGGCATACGGTGCTGGTGCCGGTGGTCACGGCGCCACGGACAATGGTGCTGATTCGCGGTACCTATTCATTTAATGTCGACGCCGCGACCGGACAGCTTCGCTATGTGCTTGTGAACGAGAGCGTATTCGCGTCCGCGCTCTTTCCGTCAACTCCGACTGATGTTGCGACGGTAATGGGGGCAGCCGAGGTGTCGGGCGATGTCAAAGCTACGGACCTCTCGACCTTCCTGTTCGCGAACACCTTCCTGTTCGACCCGGCAGACGGCAGCTGCTGTGTGCTGGGCTACCATACGTATGACGTCGAGCCGGGCGACGCCTCCAATGGCTGGCGGGAGCGTCATTACGTGATGAACTACGCGTCGTGGATTTCCCCGGGACTCTTTGGCGGCGGCTTTTCCGACATCACAGCGCTTTCGCACGAACTGTCGGAAGCCTTTAACGACCCGTTCGTCAATAACTCGACACCGATCTGGGTGGGGCCCAATGGCCTGTGTCAGAACAATCTGGAGGTCGGTGATGTCCTGGAGGGGCTTCCCAATGCCACCATCCCCACGCTGATGAACGGCTATACCTATCACCCGCAGAACGAGGCGTTGGTGCAATGGTTTGCGGGGATCACGCCGTCCAGCGCGATTGGCGGTGCATATAGCTATCCCGATACCTCGGTGCTGACGAGCGCCGCGGTGTCGACGGGCCTGGACTGCGCGACACCGTTCACGGCGAAGCGCTAGGCGTCGAATTGATTCTTTGAGAGGCTCTGGATATGACGGGGTAGGGTGCTACCCCGTCATTTTTCCTGGCTGCTGGCGATTGGCGAAAGCCCGCGGTGGGCCTGGTTGGCGCCCTAGCGTCGCGGGCCAGCCGATGGCGAGGCACGGCCGTCGCGGCGGCCACCCCGATCCCCGGAATCGCGCTCCTTGCGCACGCGATCCTGGCCGTCATGATTGCGGAACGGCGAGTCGTCGCTAGACTTCGCCGGCCGCTTGGCGAGGCAGCGCTGGAAGCGACGCTCAAAGTCCATGTGAGCTTCTGTGCTGATGGCGCGGATGCCGACCCATTCGAGCAGCATTGAATCCCAGTCGCGCTCGTCGGTCTGGCTGCCCTGTCCCATGCTCTGCATCAGATGCCGCATCTGGTAGTCGCGGCGTAGCGCCTCGTCTTCCGCTGGCGTGGGCGTGGAGCCGAACAACTCGCCACGAATGCACAGCATGCGCAGGTCGCGTTCGCGGCTGCCGTCGTCGGGGTTGGCCGCATCAGCCCGCAGCAGTGCCTGACGGACGGCCTGCTGGCCTCCCGTCGGCCAGCGCGGCACGGTCGCGATGAAGGCTTCGGCGGCGCTCTTGAGTGCGCCGTGCTCGGCTTCATCGGCATTCTGATCGATCGCGCGCTCGTAGGCGCGCACATGCCTTGCCGCTTCAAATAGGTTGGAGACGGCGGCGTCCGCGTCGCGGCGGCCCTGCTGTCCCAGCAGCGCCTCGTACTGCGATAGGGCACGTTCCAGTCGGTCACGAAGTGCGCGTGCATCGGCGCGCGGCACGTCGCCGATCGCATCGGAGGCCGTGCGCCATTCGAGCAGTTTCGCGCTGCCTTCGGAGCGGCTCGGTGGCGCGAGTTTCGTCGCCGCTTCGATACTCTCGCACAGCAAGATGACCTGCGCCTTCCCCGCCTCGAGGCTGGCAGCGAACTGCGTGAAGGCCTCTTCGCGCTTGCGGTAGATCGTATCGCACAGTTCGCGGAACTCGCTCCACAGTGCCTGGTCCTGCTCGCGCGGCAGCGGCCCCGCATCACGCCACTGCGCCTGCAGGCGCTTTGCGCCGTCAATCGCCTGTGAGCTGTCCTCCAGGGTCGCCAGTTGGCGTGCCTGCGCGATCAGCGCCTGGCGGTTGGCGGCGTTCTGGTCGTGCCAGGCATTGAGTTGCGCACGCAGCCGGTCGAGGGCTGCATCGAACTCTGCCTGGGCGGGGGCGGCCGCCTCGCGGTCGACCGGCCCGTGGCTGCGCCACTCGCGCGGGGCCTCGCGAAGTACGTCGAGGATCGTGCGCCGGTCGGCAGATTCGTCTGCCTGAGTTGTCTCAAACGCCTTGACGCGTTCAAGCACGCGCTTGCGCTGCTCCAGGTTCTCGCGGCGGATATTCGCCTGCGTGGCGAAGTACTCCCGACACGGCTGGAAGGCGGCCTTGTGCGCGGCCTGAAAGCGTTCCTCTTCCTCGGGCGCAGGGCTTGCGATGCCCTTGTTGAGGGTGCGCCATTCCTGCTGCACGGCCTGGATGCGTTCGGCCAGTGCCTTCGGTTCATCCTGGGAGCCGACCAGCGACTCCATTTCCTCGACCAGCTCCATGCGCTTCGGTCCGACGGCGAAGTCCTTCCACTGGCGCAGTTCGGTCAGTTTGGAATCGAGCTGCTGGAGGCTGCGGGATAGGTGGGGGGGCACGGGCGTGACGGTCGGCCACTGTTCTTCGATCGTGCGTCGCAGCGTCGAGGCCTTGCGTGTGTTGCCGGCCTGCAGGACGTCCTTGGCGAGTCGGATCAGGCCGCCGAGCTTGCGGAACGCTTGTTCATCGGCATTGCGCTGCTCGGACTGCGCCTGCGCGGCTTGTACCTGTGCCTCGTCTGTCGCCACTGCTGCTTGCTCGTTTTCTTCGGCTTGTTGGACGGCCGCCTGTTCGGCGGCGAGGCGCGCCTGCTCGGCGTCTTCTGCGGCGGCCAGCGCAGCTGCCTGTTCGGCGGCCTTATCGGCCGCAGCCTGCGCGAGCGCCTGGGCATGCGCGTCGATGACCTCGCGGCAGCGCAGCAGCGCCTGCTGGCCGCGCGACTCGACGTCCGGGGCGGGGCGGGTGGCAATCGCCGCCCAGCGAGCGGCGAGCACATCGACCGTAGCGGCGTAGAGCGGGTCGTGGGAGCGGGTACTGTGTTGTTCAAGGGCCGCGCAGACCGCGAGGGCCTCGCGGGCGGCTTCGGCGGCTTCGCGCTCGATCGCCGCGCTGGCGGCAAAGCGGTCCTTGATCTGACGATAGACGGTCTTGTCGGCGCCGCGAACGAGCTTCAGTAGCTCCTGTAGCAGCGCTGGGTCGTCAATAGCGGCCGCGGCCAGCTGGCGGACCCGGCTGGAGGGGTTGTCGGTAACCAGCTTGTAGAGGTCCGCGGGGGCGGTGATGCCGGCGATAATCCCGGGGAGGCGTGTGTCGTCCTCGCATAGTGCCGCTACCGCCAGCAATGCCCCGCGCTGTGACGGCTCCGTGCCTAGTGTCGCGATGTCCAGCGAGCCGTGATCGATGAACTGCGCCATGCGCGTCTGGGCTGCCTGACGCAGCGTGCTGCCGGTCGGTGTCGCGATGCCGTCCGGGCCCATGGCGAGGCCGGCAAGCCGGCGCAGCGCGTCGCAGTCGGGCAGCATGCGGACTGCCGCGATGCGCATTTCTTCCTCGTCCGTGCCCAACGCGATCGGAACCAGCGTCTCGGTCGTGGCGGCGCTGAGCGCGGCAATGCGCTGCTCGACGGTGGGCGGCGGCGGCGGCGGCGCCTTCTGGAAGAAGCGGGAGAGAACGGTCATCGCATCACCCTGGCGGCAGCAATGCTCTGCTGTACGCGAATCGAGTCGGTTGGAGTGGCGTCGGCGGCATTCTGCCGGCGCAATTTGACCTTAGTCTAGACAATTCAGCCGCCGCGGGGGGGGCGTCTGAGCAGCGGCAAGGCATGCCGCGTGGCGCCGGACGCAGCCATCGGTTTGGGGGGTGGCCGCGGCGTCGGCACAGAGTCTGGGATTTATATCCCTAACCCGGGACTTATGACAGCGTGCCGCGTCCCGGATTGGGCCTCTGCCCGATGCCGGACGGCGTTTAGTCGCTTTCAGGATATCCGAACGGGCTGCTTGCCGGTGCTGCAGCGCCCAATCCGCAGCGCCTTAGCGCGGCAGGTTGAGATCGCAGGAATGATGCCTACAGACGGGTGACAGGCCGCGGACCACACTTGCTTGGGTCAATTAAGAGCGAGGAATCCTAATGAACACGCACTTCCACGCGGTCGTCTGGCTAGATCATCGCGAGGCCAAGATATTCACGTTCAATGCCGACGATGCGCCACCGCAGATCGTGGCGGCGGGGGCCACCGGGCACCATCTGCAGCACAAGGCCAACATCACAGGCAGTGGCCACAAGGGGGTCGACAAGGTGTATTTCGACCGCCTCGTCGCCGCGCTTGAGGGCTACGGCGCGATCCTGCTGGCGGGCCCGGGCAATGCCAAGCTTGAGTTCAAGAACTTCATCGACGAGCACGCTTCATCGCTCGCGAAGCGGATCTCGGCAGTGGAGACGCTCGACCACCCCGGCGATGCCGAGATGCTCACGCTAGGTCGGCGCTTCTTTCGCGTTGAAGACCGCTTGCGGGCGGAGGCCGCGCGCTAGCGGTGCAGGTCGCTTTGGTAACGCATCAGGCGCGCTGCCGCAGCAGTCGCGGCAGCAAGCGCACGCGCGTCGGCTCGCGCGGCGGGGCTTTCGCGCGCAGCGGCGGCGGCCAGTCGGCCGCAATGCCGGTGACGGCAGTGTCGATGCCGCCGAGCGCGTAGGTCAGTCGACACAGTTCGGCCGACAGGGCCACTCGATCGATATGTTCGGGAAAAGCGTCATAAGGCTTTACGTCGCCGACGACCATTCTTACCGGTGAGCGCAGGCGGCGCATGTTTTCGCCGATCAGCAATCCCCATCGCAGGGTCAGGCTCAGGTGGCTAACCATCTGGAACAGTCGGCCGTTCTGGCCTTCGAACCATACCGGCAGCACCGGGCAGCGGGTACGTGCAAGTAGCTGTGCCGCGAACGGATGCCAGGCAACGTCCATCGCAGGCGTGCGACCCCAGCGGTCGGTCGAGGTCGAGATTCCGCCCGCCGGGAAGATGATCACCACGCCGCCCCCCTCCAGCGTACGACGCGCTTCGGTGCGGCCGGCGACGTTGGTCTTCTGCGCCTGGCGGGTGCCGGAGAAATCTAGCGCGATCGCATGCCCGCCCATCTCCGGAACGTAACGGCCGCCGTTGAGCATGATCTTGAAGTCACGCCGGACCTGACTGACGAGCCAGCAAAGCAGCAGCCCGTCGATGATGCCGAAGGGATGGTTGGCGACCAGCAACAGCGGGCCGGTGGCCGGAATCCGGCCCAGTGCGCTTTTGTCCAGATCCGGGCGCACGCCGAAATGGCTTACGCCGTCGGCGAAGAACGAGATGCCCGCAGGCGCGTTGCTGCGATACCGATCATAGCCGCGCTGCATGTCGTGCTGGCCGGAGACGAGTTCCAGTGCACGAATCATCGCGCGGCGTGGACGGTCGAGGCTCGTATCGGACATGGAGTAAGGAACGTCGGGGAGCATCGGGGTACCGCTCTGTCGTGGATAGCCAGGGGGCGAGGCGACGTGGCGTGAGGGGCGACCGACGTCGCCGCGCAGGCCGTTGCCTGCCGGGAAGACTCAACTCCCGTCGCAACATGCAGATTAAACAGAAGTTTTCTTACGTTTTAATGACCGGAGCGGCGCTTGCTTGTGAACTGTGAGCTTTGCGCTATGGCCTGGGGAATCCTTTGGGTGCTCGCTGCTGGCAAGCTGTGGGGGGCGGTGCTTCTCCGTATTCGTCAATCGCCGGACTGCCGTGTAGGGTTGACCGTCAGGGCGGGCATGCTGCTCGATCGACATCACGGCAAAGCAAAGAGGCGCGTATGGGCAAGGCTCGTTGGGTCCGGTGGTTCACGCTGTCGATGGCTGCAGGCCTGCTCGGTGCGTGCAGCTATCCCGGGATGGTCAGGTTGTCGAGCGACACCTACCGGCTCTCGCGGGCAGATGCAGGTCACGTCTATGCCGATACCGCCGCGATGCGGGCGGCGGTCGTGGAGCAGGCCAATGTCTTCGCCCGTAGTAAGGGGATGACGGCGGTGGAAGTTGCCGTGCGTGAGGACACGCTGCAGGTCGGCCATCTGTCGACCATCGACTACGACTTCCGACTGGTGCAGTCGGGCACGCAGCCCGCGCTCGTTGCGCCGGTCCTCGCGCCTGCCTCAACTGCTGTCGCGCCTGCGCCCGTTGCCACGCCTGCGGCCGCGGTAGTGATGCCGGCGCCGCCGGTCAGCGCTGCAAAGGCGCGGCCTGACTACTACGATGAGTTGATCAGGCTGGATGACCTGCGCAAGCGTGGAATTCTCACTGAGGACGAGTTTCAGACGCTCAAAGCGAAGATCATTTCCGGGCGCTGATCGTCACCGCTGGAGGGCGGTCAACCGATTCGTCCGCACGGCGTTTCAGGGGGGTGGGGCCTCAAGCTGCATCTGCGACTGCAGTGGGCAGTGGCTGCATGCCGTGCGTCACAAAATGAGGCGCTAGTCCGTTCGTACGGGTCGCCGTGCGCGATAATACGAGTGAATTGACCGTCTTCACGCGTCAAATGGAGTAGGCCATGGGTACGCAGATTTTTACACGAGCGCCACGCGTCGTAGCGATCGGGGCGTTGCTCGCCACTTCCTTCATGATTGCCGGTTGCAACGACAGTAACTCGGGCGGCTGCTGGGGAAATTGCCAGCCCTACACGCCGGTCACCAGTACTTTCGGTCTCGTTGCCGGCGACTTCAACGGTGATGGCAAGACTGATCTGGCCACCGTCTCCTGGTACCGTCACGGGGTGGCGGGCAACATCTCGCTCTACCTGCACGACGCCGCAGCGAACACTTTTGCAGCGCCGCTGCTCACTCCCAACGGGGTTGCGCCCTCGACGGTCACGGTTGCCGATATCAACGGCGACGGCTATCCGGACCTTGTGACCTCGAGTAACGACGGTGGCTTCGTGTCGGTCGTGCTCAACAGCGGCGATGGTCACGGCACTTTCGGCGCACCGTCCTATCTGGCCTCGCAAGGCGCCACCGGAGTTGCGGTCGGCGACCTGAATGGCGATGGCATCCCGGACCTCGTGGTTGCTGACTATCCGGTGTCGATGTTCCTGCAGAGCCCGACAACGCGCGGTACGTTCGCCGCGCCGGTAGGGCTTTATACCGGCGGTGCGGCCACGGTGCAGCTGGCTGACCTGAATGACGATGGACTGCTCGACGTTGTGCTCGTGGATGCGGTGGGCGTGAAGGTGCTGTTTCACGGCAGCGATCCTGCCACGGCTGCGTTCGGCGCGGCGGTGCCGGTCTATACCCAGACCGTGAATGCCTACGTTCAGGGCGGCAACCTGATCGCGGTCGCCGACCTCAATGGCGACGGCCTGTTGGACCTGGTCGTTGGCGATCCAGGACCGACCGGCGGCGATGCGCCGGTACTGTCGGTACTGCTCAACGATGCGGCACATCCCGGCCAGTTTCTGGCCGCGATCAATGGCCCCTTGCCGGCACATACCGGCGAGTTCGCGCTCAAGGTCGCGGACCTCAACGGTGACGGTTTGCCGGATGTCATCGTTGCGGGCGACTCGTCCCTGACGGTCTTCCTGCAGCAGGCCGGGGCAACAACCAGCCTGGCAGCTCCGGTGACCTACTCGCTGCTGGGTGGTGATGGCTTCCAGGTCGAGGTCGTCGATGTGAATGGCGACGGCTTGCCGGACATCGTGACGACTTCTGGCCCCACCCAGACGGTCACTGCTGGCGTTGCCACGATGCGGCCCGGGGTGCTTTACCAGGATGCGGCACATCCGGGTGCTTTCGGGCCGTTGATGGACCTGCCGTAAGGGAGATTCGCCGCACGTCCCGTCGGTCAGCTACGATGGGGCGTGCCTTTCCTTCCTGACCTTCCCCGATGGCTGCGCGGTGCCGCGTTCGCCGGCGTCCTGTGCGGTAACGCGTTGGCCGCCAATGCGCCGCCGGTTCCGCTGGGTGTGGTGCCCGGCGCGCGGAGCCCCGGTTGCGCGCTGCTGGTGCGTCGTGGTGGGCACACGCTGCTCGCTGCGGGCTATGGCATGCGTTCGCTAGGCTCACGCCAGCCGCTCGATGCCCACAGCAACTTCCGCCTTGCCTCCGTCAGTAAGCAGTTCACCGCGATGGCGGTGATGCTGCTGGTCGCTGACGGTCGCCTGTCTTATGACGCGACGCTAGCCGATCTGCTGCCGGGATTTCCGGACTACGCGCGTCGCGTCACGGTCCGCCACCTGCTGACGCACACGGCGGGTTTGGCGGACTACGAGGAGCTGATGGAGCTCGAGGAGCACGCAGGCGGCCCGGCGTACACGCCACAGAACCAGATCCAGGATGCGCAGGTGCTCGAACTGCTGCAGCGCCAGCCGGCGCTGCGTTTCGAGCCGGGCAGCCAGTGGGCCTACAGCAACTCCGCCTACGTTCTGCTCGGACTGATAGTCGGGCGTGTATCTGCGCTCCCGTTCGAGGCGTTTCTCACCACGAGGATCTTCGCGCCGCTGGGCATGCACGGCACACGACTGTTTGTGCGGGGTCGCAACACGGTTGCCGCGCGGGCCTATGGCTATGCGTCGGGCGCAACGGGACTGTCAGCGGCCGACCAGAGCTCCACGTCGGCCACGCAGGGCGACGGCGGCATTTATTCGAACCTCGCAGATCTTGCGCGCTGGGATGACGCGCTGGAGCGCCATACATTGCTGGCGGAGTCCCTGATGAGCCCCGCCTACGAGCCGGTGCGCCTCGCCAACGGCGGGCAGACCCGATGGCCAGAGGTTGGCGACGAGGACAATCTCGCGCCTGGCGAGCCGGTGGCATACGGCTACGGCTGGTTTCTGGATCCGTCGGAGGGCTACGCGCGGCGCTGGCACTTCGGCACCACCAGCGGCTTTCGCAGCGCGATCATGCGTTTCCCCGAGCAGCGCCTGACCACGGTGGCGTTGTGCAACCGCACTGACGTGGATGCCCGCGAGGTCGCGCTGCGACTGGCGCGACACTATATGCGGGTGCCGGGATTCAAGGATTCGGGCGGTGAGGGGAGTGTCCGATGACTGTTCTATCGTGTCGTGGCGCTCAATGCCTTTTTGCGGCGCTAGCGATGCTGCTCGTCTGTGCGCAGGCATCGGCGCAGACGCTGCCGGCGATCGGACGCGCTGACTGGTCGCTCGGTGCGCAGCTTGAGCAGTGGCAGCTGCCTGCGGGGGAGTCGATGGGTCTCACGCGGCTCATGCTGCGTAGGGAGCTCGGTCGATATCTGTCGGCGGGCGTGGACAGTTACGCGGCGGTGCGCGGCAGCCGCGGGGGCTTCATCACGCTTGGGGTCGGTGGTGAGGCCCGCTATCCGTTGGGCGAGGCGCTCTCGCTGGAGGCCGGTTTGTCGGTGGCGGCGGGCGGTGGGCGTGGCGGTTATGAGCTCGCAGGCGGCGGCCTGATGTTGCGTGAGGCGCTGGGGTTGAGCTACCGGCTCGGATACACCGACGCGGTGACTGTCGGCGCCAGTCGCGTCGACTTTCCCAACGGTGGCCGGATCACTTCAACGCAACTGTACGTGGGCTACCGCCACGGATTCAGTTCGCTGTATGTCCCCGTGGAGCCGACAGCGGCATTGACCCTGGACCTGTCCGCTGCCGAGGCGAGCCCGCAGCAGGTGGGGGCGTACGTCCAATGGTTGAGCGCGGATAGCGGCGCGCATCTGGGCGCTGGCGGTCCGCAGCAGAATCTGGGACTGGTCGGCGCTTCCTGGCGCATCGCGATGGGTGATGGCCTGTTTGCGCGCATCGAGGCTGCGGGTGCCGCCTCCGGCGCGAACAGCGGCTACATGCAGATCCTTGGCGCTGTCGGTTACCGCCGCTCGCTCAGCGAGCATCTGGCGCTGGAAGGCAGCGCGGCGATTGGCGCTGGTGGCGGTGGCGACGTTGATAGCGGCGGTGGCCTGCTGCTGCAGGCGGCCGTGGGGGTTGAGTTGCGCGTGACGCGTCGCGACGTGCTGACGCTGGAGGCAACGCGCTTGAAGGCGGCGTCGGGCAGCTTCGGCGCGCGCGGCCTGACACTGCGGGCCGCGCATGGCTTCGGGCCGAGCGAGGACGCGCCAGCTGGCACGCCGCGCGAGCCGGTTGCGCACACCGTGCGGATCCGCTTGGTGGACCAGCAGTATCGAGGCACGAGTACGGCGTGGAGCTCGCGTCCGAACCGGGAGTTCGGCACGCTAGGCGTGCAGGCTGACTACTTCGTCAGTCCGTACTTTTTTCTGACCGGGCAGGGATTGGCGGCCTACTCGGGTCGCAATGGCGCCTATATGATCGGGCTGGTCGGCGGCGGTGGACGGTTGCCGTTGTCGCAACACGTGCATGCGCAGCTCGAGGCGCTGGCGGGCGCCGCCGGTGGCGGCGGCGTGGAGGTGGGCGCAGGGGTCGTCGGCCAACTCAACGCCAGTCTCGGCTACCAGGCGGCGAGCGGCCTGGGGCTGCAGCTGAGCATTGGCAGGCTGCAGGCGCGCCGTGGCGGTTTTGCGGCGAATGTGGCCGGCGTGTCGTTTACTTACCAGACCGATCTGTTCGCCTTCAGCGACCGATCAGCAGACTGACCCACGAGGATGCCGATGAACTTGCTGCGATCCCGGCTCTTTCGGCAGCTACGCGCACGGCCGCGGCTCTTCGTCGCGGCCGCGACGGCGGTTGCCGTTGGCGCATTGTTGCCGAGCTCCATCGCCGCCCATCTTGTGACCCGCGCCCTGATCGCGTGGAACGCCGGCGCAGGTCTTTACGTGCTGCTGGCCGCGGTCATGATGTCCCGCTCCAGTCACCACCACATACACCGGCGCGCCCAGCTTCAGGACGAGGGCGCGCTACTGATCCTGCTGCTGGTGGTGGTCGCCTCGATTGCCAGCCTCGCGGCGATCGCGGGCGAGCTTGCGGTGGTCAAGGATATGCACGGCGCGCTGCGGATCGAGCACGTTGCGCTGGCAGGCGTCACGGTGCTGACGTCCTGGGCGTTCATCCAGGTGATGTTCGCGCTGCACTACGCGCACGACTACTACGCCGCGCTCGGTCGCCGCCAGACGCCTGCACTGCAGTTCCCGGGTGAGGAGCAGCCCGACTACGGCGACTTCTTCTACTTTGCAGCGGTGATAGGTACCTCCGGCCAGACGGCCGACGTCGCCTTCGTGTCCAAGCCCATGCGTCGGGTCGGATCGCTGCACTGCATTCTCGCGTACCTGTTCAATACGACAGTGCTCGCGCTGCTGATCAACATTGGAGCGAGTCTGTTCTAACTGGCGGTTAGTTCCGGGCGGGTCGCAGCGGTACGTTGGCCGGTGGCGACTGCAGGCAATCAGGGGGGGACATGATCAAGCCGACGCTGTTACAGGCATTCTTAATCGCGCGCATCGCCGCGGTGGCGCTGGAAGCGTCGCTGGGTGCCGCCGGCGTCATCCGGGCCCGCTACCGGTTGTGGGACACGCTGGCCTCATTCGCGATGCGGGTCGGCAACGTGATGGTCAATATCGCGATGAATGGCCTGATGTTCGCCGGGCTGGTTGCTGCCTCGCACTGGAAGCTCGCCGTCATTCCCACGTCGGCGGCTTGGGCATGGGCGCTACTGTTTGTTCTCGATGACTTCACCTACTACTGGTTCCACCGGATCAGTCATCGCTGCAGGTTCTGGTGGGCAGCGCACGTCAATCACCACTCCTCGCGCGAGTACAACCTGTCGACCGCGGTACGCCAGCCGTGGACAGGGGTGGTGGTCGGCACCTGGATGCCGTGGATCTGGCTGGCCTGGCTCGGCTTCCCGCCAGAGATGATCCTGGCGCAGCAGGGTTTCAACTTGTTCTATCAGTTCTGGCTACACACCGAAGCAGTGCGCCGGCTGCCGCGGTGGGTCGAGTACCTGCTCAACACGCCGTCCCATCATCGCGTGCACCATGGCTCGAACCCGCGCTACCTCGACCGAAACTATGCTGGCGTGCTGATGGTGTGGGACCGTGCGTTCGGGACCTTTGAGGCGGAATGCGACGATGACCGGCCGGACTACGGCCTGGTCAGGAATATAGAGACCTACAACCCGCTGAGGATTGCGTTCCACGAGTGGCTGTCGATGGGCCACGACCTGGCGCAGGCCCGTTCGCTGCGCGAGGTCGTCGGTGTGGTGTTCGGCCCGCCGGGCTGGCGGGCCGATGGTCAGGGTGAGACGACCGATGCGATCCGCGCGGCCTGGGCCACGCGCGCCTAGCGGTCCCGCTCGCGACCCGGCAGTTCGCTGGCCGGCAGCTTGGCGATGTCCAGCTGCTGGCCGCGGATCTTGATGCGCCGCAGCTTCGCGATGATCTTCGGCGAGAGGTCGGCAGGCAGACGCACCAGCGTGTGGTCCTCGCGGATGTCCACGCCATTGATCTGCTTGCCGTCGAGGTCGCCCTCATGCGCGATCGCACCGACGATGTTGCCCGGCAGTACGCCGTGGCGGCGGCCGATTTCGAGCCGGTAGGTGGCCTGCTGCTCGTCGAAGCCCGGCTTGCGGCGCTTGCGCGGACCTTCGGCGACCGCGGCAATGCGCTCGAACGGCGTCTGCTCCGGGGGCGGTGTGTTGTCGGCATCCTTGCGTGTGGACAGCGCCAGCGAGCTGTCGCCCTGCAACAGGCTAGCCAGTGCCGCGGCGACGTCGGCAATGTCGGTGCCGGATTCGCGTACGAATTCCTCGATGACCGGACGGTATTCCGCCGCCTGATTGGGCTCGACCATGGCAGCGGCGAGCCGCTCCTTGAACTTCTCCACCCGCCGACGGTTCACGTCGTGTACGGAGGGCAGTGGCATCTGCTCGATAGGCTGGCGCGTCGCGCGCTCGATGATGCGCAGCATGTTGCGCTCACGCGGCGCGATGAACAGGATCGCCTCGCCGCTGCGGCCGGCGCGGCCGGTGCGGCCGATGCGGTGCACGTACGACTCGCTGTCGTAGGGCACGTCAAAGTTGACCACGTGGCTGATCCGGTCGACGTCGAGGCCGCGGGCGGCGACATCGGTTGCGACCAGGATGTCGATCGCGCCGGACTTCAACGCCGCGACCGTCCGCTCGCGCTGTGCCTGCAGGATGTCGCCGTTGAGCGCTGCGGCAGAGAAGCCGCGCGCCTCGAGCTTCTCGGCAAGCTCGACCGTGGCCTGCTTGGTGCGGGCGAACACCAGCATCGCGTCGAATGACTCGACCTCGAGAATGCGGGTCAGAGCGTCGAGCTTGTGCATGCCGGCGACCAGCCAGTAGCGCTGGCGAATGTTCGCCGCGGTGGTCGTGCTTGAGCGGATCGTCACTTCCTTCGGCGAGCGCATCTGGCGCTGCGCGATGCGGCGGATCGACGGCGCCATCGTCGCCGAGTACAGCACTACCTGCCGTTCCGGCGGGACCTGGCCGAGGATCTGGTCGATCGCGTCGACGAAGCCCATCTGCAGCATCTCGTCCGCTTCATCGAGGACAACCATGCTGATGGTCGCGAGACTGAGCGTCTTGCGCTCGAGGTGATCCATGATCCGGCCGGGGGTGCCGACGATCACATGCGGGCCGCGACGCAGCGCGTTGAGCTGCGGGGTGTAGCTCTGGCCGCCGTAGATTGGCAGGACGTGGAAGCCGGGCAGGTGGCTGGCGTACTTCTGGAACGCCTCGGCCACCTGAATCGCCAGCTCCCGGGTCGGGACCATCACCAGCGCCTGTGGCTCGCGCCGCGCGAGGTCGAGCATCGACAGGATCGGCAGCGCGAACGCCGCGGTCTTGCCGGTGCCGGTCTGGGCCTGGCCGAGCAGGTCCTGACCGGTCAGCATGATCGGGATCGTCGCCGCCTGGATTGGCGAGGGGGATTCGTAGCCGACATCGGACAGCGCCGCCAGTAGCGGGGCGCTCAGTCCAAGCTCGGAAAATGTCTTTGGCGCATCGGGCGCTTTGTTAGTCACGGCCGTCGCCTTCAATCGGGGGGGGGCCGCGGAGTCTAGCCTAGTGGCGGCCTCGGCGCCCCGGCTAATACGCAGCCGGCTGCGGGCACTGCGCGGCTTGGCCGGGGCGCGTGCCGAAGGCTATGCTGCTTCCGGAGGGCCGGCGGGGCCGGCTGTCGAGGAGGGAGGGCATGCATATCGCGTCATGGGCGCTGCTGGGAGCGCTGGTAGCGAGTCCGGTCGTGGCGGCCGAGGAGTGGGTCGATGTGATCCACAGTAGTGCCGGAACGGTCTGGCAGGTCGACAAGAGTGCTATCCAGCCGGCCCGGCAGGGTATTCAGGCCTGGTTTCGCTTTTCAGCCGACCACAACCTGCTTCCGAGCAGCGGGGCGGACTATCGCTCCGGCCGGACGCTCCGGCTGTTCGACTGCCGCGGCGGGCGCTCCGCCGAGATTGCCTACGACTGGTACATCGACCCGCAATGGCTCGGTGCGGCTGCATTCACCGAGCACGGCGATCCGGGCAACCCGAAGTGGTCGCCCCCCCGTCCGGGCAGCATCGAGGATGCCCTGATGTCCTTTATTTGCGATTTTGCTTCGCGCGGCGACGATAAGCCGTCTCCCTGACACCAGCCTGGCCGCGGCCATCTTAGGAGGATGCTTGGACGATTACATGACGCCGGATGACTGGGCGGCGCTCGCGCGCCTGCAGGAGCGCGCCAAGCGCGGGCTGGCGGCCTCGAGCATCTCGGCAGCGCAGGCTGACAAGCTGTCGCGCCGTGGCTATGTGTCAGATAACGGCCACGGCTCCGTGGTGACGCCCGCCGGGCGCACAGCGATTGCCAACTGGGAGCGCAGCCGGCGCACTTAAGGGGCGCCGGGTCGCGGCTGCCGCGATCAAGCGGCAGCCCCCCGTAGCGGCTCAGCCGGCGGTCAGCGGTAGCGCGCCATCAGCTTTGCGAGCGTCGCTGCGCCCGGGTTCAGCCGCTCATACGGCATCCGGTTCAGCGGCATCGCGGCGGTGTGGTTGACCGCATGCAGCTCGTGCTCGGGTGCCTCCTCGGCATGGATCAGTCCCGTCACGTACTCGCCCTCGCGGAACTTCGCGTCGATGTAGGAGTAGGCCTTGGCGCGATCGCGTGTGTCGAAGGCAGGATCGAGCTTACGCAGTCGAACCTGACTGCCGTCGTGCAGCGGCACCACCAGTGACTCGCCTGGCGAATAGTCGACCGTGATCGACTCGGCTCGCGGTACGTAGTCCGCCTCGACAGCCGGATGGTAATGCTCGCGGGTGTAGGCGTAGCTCTTGGTGGAGCCTTCATGGTCGTTGAAGGTCACGCACGGCGAGAGCACGTCGATCAGGGCGAAGCCGGGATGGCGAAGGCCTGCCTGGATCAGCGGCACCAGCTGGTGCTTGTCGCCAGAGAAGCCACGGGCGACGAAGCCGGCGCCGAGTGAGAGCGCAAGCAGCGCCGGGTCGATGGGCGTCTGCTGGTTGGCGTCGCCCTTTTTCGACTTCGTGCCGACGTCGGCCGAGGCCGAGAACTGCCCCTTGGTCAGGCCGTAGACGCCATTGTTCTCGATCAGGTAGAGCATGTTGACGTTGCGGCGGATCGCGTGCGCGAGCTGCCCTAGCCCGATGGACAGTGAGTCGCCGTCGCCGGAGACGCCGATGTAGGTGAGTGCATGGTTGGCGGCGTTGGCGCCGGTCGCGATCGACGGCATGCGACCGTGCACGCTGTTGAAGCCATGGGCGCCGCTGACGAAGTACGCGGTCGTCTTGGACGAGCAGCCGATGCCGGACAGCTTGACCAGCCGCTCGGGCTGCAGCGACAGGCCCCAGACGGCCTCGGTGATCGCGGCAGTGATCGAATCGTGGCCACAGCCTGCGCACAGCGTCGACATGCCGCCTTCGTAGTCGCGGCGGGTGAGGCCCAGCTCGTTGCGCGGCAGCGAGGGGTGGGCGATCTTGGGCTTGATGATGGAGGTCATTGGATCTGGGCTCCTAGCCGGCGACAGCGGCGCGGCGGGTGCTGCGGCCGAGTGCGTCGAGCACGGCGTCGGTGACGAAGTCGGCAGTCATGGGCATGCCGTCGTAATGCAGGATCGGGACGAGCTTGTGCTTCTCGACCGCGGTCTCCAGCGTCAGCAGCGCCTTGAGTTGGGCGTCGCGGTTCTGCTCGATGACCAGGATGCTCGTGTGGCTGGCGAGGAACGACTCGACCGCCTCGCCGAACGGGAAGGCCAGCACGCGCAGGTAGTCCACCTCTGTGCCTAGCGCCGCGAGTCGCACCAGCGCCTCGCGGATCGCCCCGTCGCAGCTGCCGAGGCTCAGGATCCCGATCTCGCGATCGCCGGGGCCCTCTAGGATCGGTGCCGGCACCAGCGTCTTGGCGGTGGCGAACTTGCGCGTCAGCCGGTCTACCACTTCCTGGTACTCAGCCGAGTCTTCGGTGTAGCCGCCGTATTGGTTGTGGCCCGAGCCACGTGTGAAGTACGCGCCTTTGGGGTTCTCGCCGGGCAGGGTGCGGTACGGAATCGCATCGCCATCGCGGTCAACGTAGCGCTGGAATTTCGGCAGTGCGTCGACCTGCTCGGCAGTGAGCACCTTGCCACGGTCGGGCTGGTAGGCGTCGTCCCACTTGAGCTCGGGCACCATCCAGTCGTTCATGCCGATATCGAGGTCGGAGAGCACGAATACCGGCGTCTGCAGGCGCTCGGCCAGATCGAAGGCAGTGACGGCGAGCGTGAAGCATTCGGAGGGGTTTGCCGGGAACAGCAGCACATGCCGGGTGTCACCGTGCGAGGCATACGCGCACAGCATCAGGTCGCACTGCTGGGTGCGCGTCGGCATGCCGGTGGACGGGCCCACGCGCTGCACGTCGAAGATCACGGCGGGAACCTCGGAGTAGTACGCAAGGCCAATGAACTCGTTCATCAGCGAGATGCCCGGGCCACTGGTCGGGGTAAACGCTCTGGCGCCGTTCCACGAGGCGCCGATGACCATGCCTATCGCGGCGAGCTCGTCTTCTGCTTGCAGCACGATGAAGTTGCGCTCGTGCGTCTCGGGATCCACGCGCATGCGTTCGCAGAAGCCCTTGAACGCGTCCATCAGTCCGGTGGATGGAGTAATCGGGTACCAGGCGCCGACTGTGGCGCCGGCGTATACACAGCCCAGTCCTGCGGCGGTGTTGCCGTCGATCAGGACGTGACCGGCGGTCTTGTCCATCCGGGTCACGCGCAGCGGCAGAGGGCAGGGCAGGTGTTCTTTGGCGTAGCGGTAGCCCAGATCGATGGCCTTCATGTTGGCATCGACCAGCTTTGGCTTGCTCGCGTACTGCTCGGTGACCAGCGCGCTGATGACCTCCGGCTCGATGTTCAGCAGTGCGGCCACGACGCCCGCATAACAGATGTTCTTCATCAGAATGCGGTTACGCACACCGTCGAAGTTCTCGTTGCAGAGCTTCGCTAGCGGTACGCCGAGCACCGTGATGTCGCTGCGTTCCAGCAGCGCGCTGCGCGGCCAGGTCGAGTCGTACAGCAGGAAGCCGCCCGGCCGGACCTCACGCACGTCGCGCGCGTAGGTCTCGATGTTCATGGCAAGCATCAGATCGACGTGGCTGCCACGGGCCATGTGGCCGTCGCCGCAGACCCGGATCTCATACCACGTGGGCAGGCCCTGGATGTTCGACGGGAAGTAGTTCTTGCCGGTGACCGGCACGCCCATCCGGAAGATGGCCTTCATCATCAGCGTGTTCGCGCTTGCCGAGCCCGTCCCGTTGACGTTGGCGAACTTGATGACGAAGTCGTTCAGGCGCTCTTGTGCGTCGCTTGCTGTGCGCATGGGGTCTCATCAGTGCTGGCGTGGGGAATGTGGACCGTGGACTTCTGCATGTCCCAGGCCGCGGTCGGGCAGCGTTCGGCGCATAAGCCGCAGTGCACGCAGAGGTCCTCGTCCTTGATCATGACGCGGCCGGTGTGCTTGAGCGGTGCCGATACGTACAGTGGCCGCTCCGGGTCTCGGCGCGGCGCCTTGGTGCGCGTGCTGATTTCCGCTTCGGTGCCGTTAGCGGTCATGGTCAGGCAGTCGACCGGGCAGATGTCGATGCAGGCATCGCACTCGATGCACAACGGCGCGGCGAACACCGTTTGGATGTCGCAGTTCAGGCAACGCTGCACCTCGAGTGCGGTCTGCTGCGCGTCGAAGCCGAGTTCGACCTCGATCTTGATCTGCTTGAAACGTTCGGCGAGGCCGACGTGCGGTACGAGGCGCCGCTCAGCCGGGTTGTAGTCGTTCTTGTACGACCACTCGTGTATGCCCATCTTGCGGCTGGCGAGGGACACGCTGTGTGTCGGGCGCTGAGTGACCGGCTGCTGGTTGCAGAAGCGGTGGATCGAGATCGCTGCCTGGTGGCCGTGCTCGACCGCCCAGATGATGTTCTTCGGGCCCAGCGCTGCGTCGCCGCCGAAAAACACCTCCGCACGACTCGACTGGAACGTCTTGGGGTCGATCTTTGGAACCTGCCAGCGATCGAATTCGATGCCAACGTCCCGCTCGATCCAGGGGAACGCGTTCTCCTGGCCAATGGCCAGAATCACGTCGTCGCAGGGGATGACGATCGAGTCGATCTTGCGTTCGGCGACGATCTTGCCGTCTTCAAGGTCGTACTCCAGAACGTCGAAGTTCATGCCTGTCAGCTTGCCGTTTTCGATCACGAACGAGCGCGGTGCGTGGTTGACGACAATCTCGACGCCCTCGCTCTCGGCGTCTTCCAGTTCCCACTCCGACGCCTTGAAGAAGGAGCGCGACTTGCGCGCCATGACCTTGACTTGCTTTGCGCCCAGGCGCAGCGAGCTGCGGCAGCAGTCCATCGCGGTATTGCCGACGCCGATGATCAGGACACGCTCGCCGATGTTCTTGCGGTGGCCGAAGGCGACCGACTGCAGCCAGTCGATGCCGCTGTGGATTCGATCCGAATCGTCGCGACCAGGCACCCGCAGGTCCTTGGCCTTCGGCGCGCCGGAGCCGACGAACACCGCGTCGTAGCCGCCGTCTTTGAGCAGCGCCTGCAGGCTGGTGACGGGGCTGTTGAGGCGCAGCTCCGCCCCCATGCCGACGATGTAGCCGATTTCCTCGTCGAGCACGTCGGCGGGTAGTCGGAAGGCGGGGATGTTGGAGCGCATCAGGCCGCCGGACAGGCCCCATTGCTCGAGTATCGTGACTTCGTAGCCCAAGGGCAGCAGGTCGTTCGCGACGGTCAGCGAGGCGGGGCCGGCACCCACGCAGACGACGCGCTTGCCGTTGTGCACGGCCGCCGGCGCCGGCAACCGATCCTTAATCTCTTCGCGATGATCCGCAGCGACGCGTTTGAGGCGGCAGATCGCGACGGGTTGGTCCTCGACCCTGCCGCGGCGGCAGGCCGGCTCGCACGGCCGGTCGCAAACGCGACCGAGGATGCCGGGGAAGACGTTTGAGGCGCGGTTGTTGAGGTAGGCGTCGCCAAATCGTCCCTGGGCGATCAGCCGGATGTATTCGGGGACGTCGGTGTGGGCAGGGCAGGCCCATTGGCAATCTACAACCCGGTGGTAGTAGTCCGGATCTCGCGTGTCCGTCGGTTCCATCTTGCCTCTGTATGGGGTCTTGCTCAGGCGCAGCGGAGTATAGACCCCTAATGTCCCGTGGCTAGATTGCGGTATGTCGCAGTTTGAGCTCAGGCGGCCCCGGGGAAAGCCTCATTGCGGCCGGCTGAAGGCGCTGCGGCAGGTCACGCAGACAGCGGGGCGGGCTGCTTGCTATCGTCGCTGTATATGCAGCTAGGCGCTGATGGCGCCGAGGAATCCTCCCAATGCATGGGGTGTCGGAAACGCGCAGACAGGGACTGTTGGCGGCGGCTGGAGCGCTCGTCGGCGTCGTCGCGTTCGCGGCCTATATTTGGTACCGGACTCCGTCGGCGCCCCCGCAGGCTCCAGTGCCCACGGTGGCCGCTCCGCTGGCTACGGCGGCGGTTGCCGGTGGTGCGGCGATGGTTGAGCCGCTGCAGCGGAGCGCGATCCCACAGGCGCCTTTCGGCTTCGTTGGTGCGGTAGCGGGTGAGGACGGCCGGCCTAGATACATGTTCTCGCGTGGTGATCAGACCTACCCGGTCGCGGTGGGAGAGGCGATTGCCAACGAGTACCGGCTGGATGGTGTGGACGACAACGTGGCGAGCCTGACGCGCCTTAGTGACGGCGCGGCGGCCATCGTAACGCTAGGCGGCGGGCCCGGCAGCGGCTCGCTGGGCCTCGATGCGGTTCATGAGGAGGGGCAGAGCGCCACGACGCGCTCCGCGCGCGTCGTGGCGCAGCGCGTGCGCGAGGCGCACGGCAAGGCCTCTCGCCGCTGAGCCTCAGCGGGCGACGGGCTCGATTGCTTCCAGCGCGAGCTCAAACAGGGTCGTGCGGCGGTACAAAGGATTGCCGGAATCGAAGCCTAGTGTCGGCGGCACTGCCAGCAGCCACTGGCTGCCGACGCTCATCTGCAGCACGGCAGCGCGCAGTCCGGGCATCAGGGCCGAGACCTTGAAGACGCGACTGGACTGGTCGCCGTTGCGGGTCGAGCCAAACTCCTCGCCGGTCACCAGCGTGCCTCTATAGCGCAGCCTTACGCTGTCCGATGTCCCTGGTATGGCGCCGCTGCCGGCCTGCAGTTCCTGGAATACCAGCCCGTTGGGGAGGGTCACAACGCCGGGCCTGGCGGCGAACTCCGTCAGGTAGGTCGTGTCCTCGGCCGGACGGTGCCCGTGGCGGCGTGCTGCGCTCGCGGTTCCCGGCGGTACGCTGCGACTCGCGCTTGCGGTCGGCTCGGCAGCCGGTGCGTCGGCCGACTCGATTCTCGCCTTGAGCGTGACCAGCAGTCGCCGCAGTTCGTCGGCAGGAATCGCGCTGGGCTTGCCGGCCGAGGCGTCTTCAAATCCCTTGAGCAGTGCCGCCGCGTCAAGGGCGTTGCCCTCGCCGCGGAAGTCGCCGCCGATCTGGTAGCCGACCGCATAGCTTTCGTGCTCGCGCTCAAGTGTCGAGGCGCTACTGCTGGCGGCGGCCACGCTACCGGCACCCAGTGCCAGCAGCGTGGTGAGGATCGCAACGCGCAGAGCGTTCATCAGTAGCTAAGGCCGGCGCCGTTGTTGCTGATCGGCCAGGCCACGCCACCCGGGGTGGCCTTGCAGGCCTTGTCGGTGGATGCGGCACGGGCGCAGATCGGGATCATCATCTCGTTATCTTCATGCTCGACGATGTGACAGTGCCAGGTGTAGAGACCCGAGGTCTCGAACTTGGCCTTCACGCGGGTGACCTGGCCGGGCAGTGAGTTGACGACGTCCTTGTAGCCTCGCTCGTTGGCCTCTGGCAGCGAGATCGTGCCGTTGGGCACGACGGGTGTGAACACCGTGCCGTCCGGGTTCTGCGTCAGCTGTTCGCGGTTGATGATGATCATGCGCGCGCCGTGCAGGTGCATCGGGTGCGCATCGACGGTGAAGTTATAGATTTCGAACTGGTCCGTTTCGCCGATCACTGGCGCGACGGTGATCGGGTCGGCCCAGTGGCGTATCTGCGCGGCACCGCCCACCATCGAGCCGACGAAGGTCTCGGTCGGGCCGAACGGAATCGCGTTTGCCGTTGCGCAGGCCGCCATCGGATCGGCCTGCGGCTGCGTGAACGTCTGCGCCACCGTCAGCGAGCCGTCGCCTGCGACCTGCACGCAGATCTGCTTCGACTCTTCCTCAAGTAGCGAAATGCGCTTGGTCGCGGTGATCGCCGCGGTGTAGGCGGGCTCCGATGCCATGACCAGCGAGGCGGGCGCTGTGCTGGTGTCGCGGGGTGTCGTCGCGGTCGGAGCGGTGACGACGAAGCGCATGATCTGACCGGTCGAGGCGGCGTTGACCGCATCCGACGGGTCGACCGGGAAGCCATAGAACGGCACGTCGGAACTGTCATTGATCATCTGCACGGTAGTGCCGGCGGCAAGACCGGTGAAGTCGACGATCACGTCGGCGCGCTCGGCAGGCACCATCGTCAGGCCGCGCATGCAGGTCGCATCGCCCGGGTTTGCGCCTGGCACGCAGCTCGCGGTAGGTTCGGTGCCGTCACCTGGCAGCGCGACCGCAGCACCGCTCTTGATCTTGACGACCTTGGGCAGGAAGCCCTGCTCGGCGCCGATCTGGTAGAACGGAATTTCGCGTGCCACAGCGCGAACGTCGTTGATGTAGGTCTGCGAGTTCGGGTCGAGCGTCGTGCCCGCCGGGATCGCCCACAGCGACAGGTTGAACGTGCGTGAGTCGGCACCTGCCAGCAGGCGCAGGCGGTAGCGCTGCGGCACGACGTTAAGCGACGGCCAGACGGTGCCGTTGACGACGATCATGTTGCCGAAGAATTCCGGGTTGTGGATCGGCGCGACGTCCGAGTTGGGCGAGGGCAGGTACGGCACTACCGAGCCGTCGAAGTAAGCGCGCGTGGCAGGGTAGTAAAGGGAACCGTCGGCGTTGAACGCACGATCCTGGATCGCGATCGGGATCTCGCGGATCGCGGCCCGGCAGACGGCATCGAAGTTCGGGTCGCAGCCGGCGATGCGCTTACCGTCCGCGTTCTGGTAGGTCATCTTTGGGCTGGTCGGACGGGCGAACGCATTGCTAGCGCCAGGCAGTGTGCCGGTCTTCGGCTTGTCGGCCACGACGACACCGTCGGCACGGGTGTAGCTGCCGCGCACCAGGTAGAACCCGGCAGGGCCGGCGTAGACGTTGTTGGCGGTCATGCCGAGCGTGTGGTCGTGATACCAGAGCGTCGTGGCCGGTTGCTTGTTGGTGTACTTGTAGACCGCCGAGCCGGGATACAAGTTGGAGCGGAACGAAGGCTCCTGGTCGAAGTGCGAGCCGCGCGTTGCGTACGCTGAGGCGATCTGGGCGCTCGACTTGGGGCTGCGGCCGGCCGGCAGCCACCAGGATTCCGGGTAGCCATCGCTGTAGGGCGAGGCTTCTGAGCCATGTACGTGGACAACCATCGGCACCGGGCCGTCATAGGCCGCCGCCAGCAGAGGATTCGGTGCGGCCGGGTTCGCGTAGGGGCTGCAGTCGGTGCTGCCGGTCACGACCTTGGCGGACACCGGATCGAGGCAGGGCAGGCGCTCGGGATTGGCGAAATGCAAGGTCCGGTCGACCGGTAGCAGGTGGCGTAGTGCCGTGCGGCGCGCGTCGGCGATCAGGTACGGCTTGCCGGTGACCGGATCGATGGTCACCAGTTCATTGATCCAGCGGATCGATGCAGCGGTCGAGGCCTGCTGCTCGATCGTGAACGAGGGGTAATTGAACGACGACTGCGCCGCCGGCACCGGCGCCACGCCGCTGGGCTGTACCTGCTTGCCGCCGAGGGTCAGGCCGTTCGGGATGGGGTCGGAGGCTGCGCCGTAGCCCCAGACGGTGGTCGGGGCAAAGCCGTCCGTGCGCCCGTTGAGGGCGTTCCAGATGCCGCCGGGCAGGATCTGCTGGGCGAACTGGCGCACGGCGATGTTGTAGTCGGTGCTCGGGCAGATCGACGGCAGGCTGCACGCCTCGGTCGGGCCAGACTTGGGCATCTGCGGCGGAATTACCAGCGGAATCACATACTTGGCGACATTCGCCTGAACCGGATCGATCGGCGCGGCCAGTGCGGGAGCAAAGGCCAGGTTGAGCGCGACTGCAGTCGCAACACTGCCGGTTGCGGCTTTGAGCATAGACAGGAACATCTTGGGATCCTTCTCGCCACCGGCATTTCGGTGGCATTACGCAGGCAATTCAGGGTCGGACTAGCGGTGCATCGAGGGAAGAAAACGGCCGTTACTAGCGAATGCCCCCTGATGAGATGAGGTGTTAACCCGACCGACGCATTGTCCTATTGGCGGCCGCGGACGCTAAATGAGGTGGATTGCTAGTGAGATGGGGTGAACTATGCAGTTCGTTGGTTTTTTGATATAGGGCTGACCGAAGCTCCGTAGGCAACGTCCGACGCGCCGGCTTGCCGGCCGCTCGTGGCGGCGTTTGAGAATCAGGCAGGAGGAAGACTTTCCCCGCGGAGCTGTCTGACGTATACTTCGCGGCTGAAAGGGGCCGGCTCTGGCGGAGCGGTTCTGAGGTTTGGATGAAAGCCCCCCTGGGGGCTTTTTCGTTTGGGTCGGGGCCGCTGGTCGGTTCGTGACCGCGAGAATGGGCCGAGAGCCCATTTTTTTGGCCCATTTTTTGGGTCTGGATCGTTCAGGTGGCCTACGGGGGCCGGGATGAGGTAATGCGCGAGGCGCTGATCAGGCTGCTGGAGCCGGAGGTGACGACGCGGGGGCTGGAGCTCGTCGAGCTCGAGTATCACGCTCACCGCGGCGGTGGCCTGCTGCGACTCTACATAGACCGGCCCGGTGGCGAGACGGACGCCAATCAGGTGACGGTGGAGGACTGTGAGGCGGTCAGCCGCGCGGTAAGCGAGGCGCTGGACCTTTCGGACCCCATCAAGGTCGAGTACACGCTGGAGGTGTCCTCGCCAGGATTTGACCGGCCGCTGCGGACGCACGAGCATTTCGTGCGTTATGTAGGTAGCCGGGTGCATGTGGAGAGCTTGCTGCCGCGCGACGGTCGTCGCCGCTGGACAGGACAGCTCTCGGCGGTAGGCGACACGGGCGTAACGCTCGAAGTCGACGGCAAGATGGTTGAATTGGGTCTTAACGAGATCAAGACGGCGCGGCTGGTGCCTGAGTACGCCACGCGGCGGGAGTGACGATAAATGGCGAGGACTACGCTGAAGGAAATCGTTGACGCGGTCGAAAGCGTCGCCAACGAGAAGAGCATCGACAAGGAGATCATCTTCGAAGCCCTCGAAGCTGCTCTCGCGTCGGCCACCCGCAAGCGCCATGGCGAAGACATGGACGTGCGGGTCGCGATCAATCGCAAGACGGGCGACTACGAGGTTTTCCAGCGCTGGAAGGTCTTCGCAGACGATTCGCGTGAGCTCGAGTTCGTCGAGCGTGAGCTGCGTCTGGAGGACGCGCTGGACGTGAACCCGGCGGCGGAGATCGGCGGCTTCGTTGAAGTTCCGATCGAAGGCGAGTCGTTCGGGCGCATCGACGCGCAGACCGCCAAGCAGGTCATCGTGCAGAAGGTGCGCGAGGCCGAGCGTGCGCAGGTCGTTGAGGCCTACCAGGACCGCATCGGTACGCTGGTCAGCGGCATCGTCAAGCGCGTTGATCGCAACGGCGTATTCGTCGACCTGGGCCAGAACGCCGAGGCGTTCGTGCCCAGAGAGAACCTGATTCCCCGTGAGCCGATCCGCACGCAGGACCGCATCAAAGCGTACCTGAAGGAAGTCCGCTCGGAGCCGCGCGGTCCGCAGATCTTCCTGTCGCGCACGGCGCCTGAATTTCTGATCGAGCTGTTCAAGCTCGAAGTGCCCGAAGTGGGCCAGGGCCTGATCCAGATCCTCGCCGCTGCCCGCGACCCGGGCATCCGCGCCAAGATTGCGGTCAAGAGCCACGATCCCCGCATTGATCCGGTCGGCGCCTGCGTAGGCATGCGCGGTAGCCGCGTGCAGGCGGTCTCGAACGAGATCGCCGGCGAGCGGGTCGACATCATTCCGTTCGAGGACAACGCGGCGCAGTTCGTCATCAATGCGATGCAGCCAGCGGAAGTCACCTCCATCGTCGTCGACGAAGACCAGCACAGCATGGATATCGCCGTGGCGGAGGAGAAGTTGTCGCAGGCGATCGGTCGCGGCGGTCAGAACATCCGCCTGGCCTCGGAGCTGACCGGCTGGAAGCTCAACATCATGAGCGAGCAGCAGGCAGACGAGAAGAGCGAGTCGGAGACCAAGACGCTGCGCGACATGTTCATGAACGCGCTGGACGTCGATGCGGACGTTGCCACGATCCTCGTGCAGGAAGGTTTCTCGACCATTGAGGAAATCGCCTACGTGCCGACCAACGAACTGCTCGCGATCGAGGAGTTCGACGACAACATCGTTCGTGAGTTGCGCAATCGCGCTCGCGATGTACTGCTCACCCAGGCGATCGCGACTGAGGAGAGCGCTGACGGCACACCGTCCGACGACCTCATGACGGTCGAGGGCATGGACGCGGCCGTGGCTGCGGCTCTGACCGCCCGTGGAGTTGGTACCCGCGAGGAACTCGCGGAGCAGTCGGTTGAAGATCTGGAAGGTATCGACGACCTGGACGATGCGCGCGCGGGCAAGCTGATCATGGCTGCCCGGGCCCACTGGTTCGCCGATGGCGCCGCGTCATCTTGAGGAGCTTCCTGAATGTCTGATGTCACGGTTGTCCAGTTCGCCGAGGTCCTGAAGGTACCGGTCGAAAAGCTGCTCAAGCAGCTTGAAGAGGCTGGTATTCGCGTCGCCGGCGCCGACGATCGAATTAGCGACGAGGCCAAGACGGAACTCCTGTCGTACCTGCGCCGCGCGCACGGTCGTAAGGAAGAGGAGGCCGTTGTGGCCGGTCCTCGCAAGATCACGCTGCAGCGCAAGACGCAGAGCGAAATCAAGGTCAGCGCGGCCCAGGGTCGTGCCCGCACTGTCAGCGTCGAAGTTCGCGCCAAGCGAACCTACATCAATCGTGGCGTGCTCGAGGAGCAGGCCCGCTTGGCGCAGGAAGAAGTCGATCGTGTTCGCGAAGCCGAGGAGGCCGCGGTTCGCGCAGTCGAGCAGGCGCAGCAGCGCCAGGCCGACGAAGAGGCCCGTCGCCGCTCCGAGGAGGAGAACAAGCGCCGCGCCGAGGAAGACGCCCGCAAGGCGCTCGAGGATGAAGCGCGTCGTCAGTCTGAGCAGGCCTCGCGCGACGAGGCTGAGCGTGCTCGTAAGGCTGCCGCACCGGAGAAGCCCGCGCGCGTTGAAGTCGCGAAGGGCGACACCCGCTATGGCCGCAAGGAACTGCACGTCTCCACCGACGTCAGCAACCGCTACAAGAAAAAGAAGCCGATGCGCGGTGGGCGCCGCGGCAGCAGCAGCAGTTCGCCCGAAGGGCGACATGCCTTCGAGATGCCGACGCAGCCGATCAAGCGTGAGGTGTCGATTCCGGAGACGATCACCGTCGCCGAACTCGCGCAGAAGATGGCGGTCAAGGGCAACGAGCTGATCAAGGCCCTGATGAACATGGGCGTGATGGCGACCATCAACCAGCCGCTCGATCAGGACACTGCCGTGCTGGTTGTGGAGGAGTTGGGCCACACCGCCAAGCTTGTGAACGAGAACGCGCTTGAGGAAGGCCTGCAGGCGGAGGTCGATGTCAACGTCGCGCTTGTCGCCAGGCCGCCGGTCGTGACCATCATGGGTCACGTCGATCATGGCAAGACATCGCTGCTGGACTTCATTCGTCGCGCCAAGGTAGCGGCGGGCGAGGCCGGCGGCATTACGCAGCACATTGGTGCGTATCACGTCACCACGCCGCGCGGGATCATCACCTTCATCGATACGCCGGGTCATGCCGCGTTCACCTCCATGCGTGCCCGTGGCGCGCAGGTGACGGATATCGTGGTGCTGGTGGTGGCCGCCGACGACGGCGTCATGCCGCAGACGATCGAGGCCATCAAGCACGCGCAGGCGGCCGGAGTGCCGATCGTCGTTGCGCTCAACAAGATGGACAAGAGCGAAGCCGAGCCGGAGCGCGTCAAGAGCGAGCTCGTCCAGCACGGCGTCATCCCCGAGGAGTACGGCGGCCAGGCGATCTTCGTGCCGCTGTCGGCGCGCACCGGTGACGGTGTGGACCAGCTGCTCGAGGCGCTGCTGCTGCAGTCCGAGCTGCTTGAGCTGACCGGCGCACCGGCAGGCCCCGCAGCGGGCTCGGTGCTCGAGTCCAGCATCGAGAAGGGGCGCGGCGCAGTTGCGACCGTGCTCGTGCGGCGCGGTACGCTCAAGACCGGCGACTTCATCCTCGCAGGCCAGGAGTTCGGCCGTGTCCGTGCCATGTTCGACGAACGCGGCGTTGCGGTTGAAAGTGCCGGGCCCTCGATCCCCGTGCAGGTGCTCGGTCTGTCCGGCGCCCCGAACGCGGGCGACGATCTGCTTGTGCTCGAGAGCGAGCGCAAGGCGCGCGAGGTTGCGACCTTCCGTCGCAGCAAGAGTCGCGACAACAAGCTGGCGAAGGCCACGACCAGCATCGAGGACGTGTTCTCGCAGTACGAAGAGGGCAAGGCTCTCCAGACCGTGCAGGTCGTCATTAAGGCGGACGTGCAGGGTTCGGCGGAGGCTCTCAAGGAAGCGCTTACCAAGCTGTCGACCAATGAGGTGGCCGTCAAGGTCATGTCGTCGGGCGTGGGCGGCATCACCGAGTCGGACGTCATGCTGGCGATGGCCTCAAGGGCTCGCATCATCGCGTTCAATGTTCGTGCTGACGCTGCCGCTCGCATGGCGCTCAAGGATCATGGAATCGAGATCCAGTACTACAGCGTCATCTACGAGGCCATTGACGACGTGCGCGCTGCGCTGTCGGGCATGCTGTCCCCGGAGATTCGCGACAACATCGTTGGTCTGGCGCAGGTGCGCGATGTGTTCCATTCGAGCAAGTTCGGTCAAGTGGCCGGTTGCCTCGTGACGGAAGGCTTCGTCAAGCGCAACAACCCGATCCGTGTGCTGCGCGACAACGTCGTGATCTTCGAAGGCGCGCTGGAATCGCTGCGCCGCTTCAAGGATGACGTTGGCGAGGTCCGTTCGGGTACCGAGTGCGGTATCGCCGTGAAGGACTACAACGACGTTCGTGCCGGCGACCAGATCGAGTGCTACGAGCGCGTGATCATTACGCGCACACTGTGACGTGCCAAAGGACTTCCAGAGAAGCCGGCGGATAGAGGAGCAGATTCAGCGTCTGCTCGTTGACCTCGTGCGCAAGGAGGTCAAGGATCCTCGCGTCGGACTGGTCACCATTACCGCGGTTGAGGTCAGTCGGGACCTCAGCCACGCGAAAGTGTTCTTCCTGCCCTTCGATTCCAAGCGGCCGGTTGAGGAAGTTCGCACCGCGCTTGCCTCCGCGGCTGGCTTCCTGCGCATTCATCTTAAGAAGCTGCTGCAGATCCGCCACGTTCCGGAACTGCGCTTCCTGCCTGACAAGACGATCGATGAGGCGGCGCGGCTATCTGTGCTGATCAACTCCGCCGTTGCCAGCGACGCCCGCCGTGCGGCCGACGCGCAGCCGGCACCCGGCGAGGCGACGGACGAGGTCGATGGGGTTGACGAGACCGACGACACCGACGACACCGACGAGGCCGGTCCCGCACCATGACCTCTCCCGCGACCCGTTCGCGGCGCGAGTGGCGGACGGTGGACGGGATCGTACTGCTCGACAAGCCGCTCGGCATGACCTCCAACCAGGCGCTGCAGCGCGTCCGCAGGATTTATAACGCCCGCAAGGCCGGCCACACCGGATCGCTGGATCCCCTTGCGACGGGAGTGTTGCCACTGTGCTTCGGCCAGGCGACCAAGGTCGCGGGGCTCATGCTCGATGCCGACAAGCGCTATCAGGCCACCGTCGCGCTGGGCGCCCGAACCGCGACCGGCGATCGCGAGGGTGCGGTGGTGGAACGGCGGCCCGTTCCGTCGCTCGACGCCGACCAGGTCGCCGCGGTACTCGCCGGTTTTCTCGGCGCCAGCACGCAGATTCCGCCGATGTACTCGGCCCTCAAGCGCGACGGCCAGGCGCTGTATGCGCTCGCCCGCCAGGGCATCGAGGTCGAGCGTCCGCCGCGCGCGATTCGGATCATTGCCATCGAGTTGTTGTCGCTAGGGCCCGAGGCGCTCGAGTTCGACGTCACCTGCTCCAAGGGCACCTACGTGCGTACCCTGGGCGAAGACATCGCCGCGGCGCTGGGCACTACCGGTCACCTGTCGGCGCTGCGGCGGACCGACGTTGGCGGTGCGCTGTCGAGATTGCCGGCCTATACCTTCGAGGCGCTTGAGGCGCTCGCGGAGGATCTGCCGGCGTTGGATGCGCTGCTGCTCCCGCCGGACACGGTGCTCGGGGCGCTGCCCGCCATTACCCTCAGCATCGCTGCGACGGCAAGTTACCTGCATGGTCGGGTGGTGGAGGCCAGCTCCACGCTGGAGGGGCAGGTGAGGGTTTACGCTGCGGATGGCGGCTTCCTCGGCGTCGCCGAGTCCGAGGCTGCCACGGGGCGGATACGGCCGCTGCGACTGATGGCGACGCTGGACTGAAAGTCTCGCTGCTGTAATTGTTTACGCGCAATATCTAGACGGAGCCTCTGCGGGTTGAGAGGCCTCGAGGGGCGCGCTTTGCGCAGGAAAACGCCGCTGCTGTGCATTTTCCGACGCTTTACGGGCGTTTGCCGAGCGGGTAGGCTTCGTCCGAAATATCTATTTGGAACAAAGCTCTGCGATGCGAATCACTATATTTGGTTCAGGTTACGTTGGCCTTGTCACCGGCGCGTGCCTCGCTGACGCGGGCAACCAGGTCGTCTGCGTCGACGTCGATCCGGGCAAGATCGAGCGGCTGAACCGTGGCGAGGTTCCGATTCACGAGCCGGGCCTCGACGAGCTGATCGAGCGGAACATGGCCAAGGGCCGGCTGCGCTTTACCACCGACGCCGCCGAGGGCGTCGCACACGGTTTGTTCCAGATGATTGCGGTCGGCACCCCGCCGGATGAAGACGGCTCGGCCGACCTGAAGTACGTGCTGACGGTTGCCCGCACCATTGCCGAGCACATGACCGACTACAAGGTCGTGATCACCAAGTCGACCGTGCCGGTCGGGACCTCCGACAGGGTCCGGGCGGCGCTTGACGAGACATTGGCCGCGCGCGGCGCGGCCTTCGAATTTGATGTCGTCTCGAACCCTGAGTTTCTCAAGGAAGGCGCGGCCATCACCGACTTCCTGCGCCCCGACCGGGTCATCGTCGGTACCGACAAGCCGGCGGTCACCGAACTGATGCGCGCTCTGTACGAGCCGTTTACGCGCAATCACGAGCGGCTGATCGTCATGGATATTCGCTCGGCGGAGCTGACCAAGTACGCGGCAAACGCGATGCTCGCCACCAAGATCTCGTTCATGAACGAGATTGCGAACCTCTCGGAGCGGCTTGGGGCCGACGTCGAGAAGGTGCGCATCGGCATAGGCTCCGATCCCCGCATCGGCTACGGCTTCATCTACCCGGGCGTCGGTTACGGCGGCTCGTGCTTCCCCAAGGACGTGCAGGCGCTTGAGCGCTCCGCGCGGGCCGCCGGCTATGAGCCGCTGATCCTGGCCGCGGTAGAGCAGGTCAACGCGCGTCAGAAGCAAGTGCTGTTCCAGAAGATCCAGGCTCACTACCACGGGGCCCTGCAGGGGCGGACGTTCGCGGTGTGGGGACTGGCGTTCAAGCCCAATACCGACGACATGCGCGAGGCGCCGAGTCGCGTGCTGCTCGAAGCGTTGTGGGCGGCTGGTGCGAAGGTGCGGGCCTACGATCCGGTCGCCATGCCGGAGACGCGCCGCATCTACGGCGATCGTCCGGACCTCGTGTACGCCGCCAGCATGGAAGAGGCGCTGGTCGGGGCCGATGCGCTGGCGATCGTTACCGAGTGGCGCGAGTTCCGCAGTCCGGACTTCGATGCGCTGAAGGCGGCGCTCGCGGCGCCGGTGATTTTCGACGGCCGCAACCTGTACGATCCGCAGCTGATGGCGCGATTCGGCTTCCGTTACTACGGCATCGGTCGTGGTGAGCGCACGAATTGATCGCGATGGTGGGTGGCGGACGATCGAGGAACCCCGCATGTTGATTCCGGTGATACTTTCCGGCGGTGCCGGCACGCGCCTTTGGCCGCTGTCGCGCGAGCACCATCCCAAGCAGTTTCTGCCGCTGGTCGGCGAGCAGACGATGTTGCAGGACACGGTGCAGCGCCTCGAGGGACTCGGCGCTGGTGGACCTATCGTGGTCTGCAACGAACACCACCGCTTCATGGTCGCCGAACAGTTGCGCCAGATCGACGTGGCGCCGATGGCGATCGTGCTCGAGCCGGTTGGCCGCAATACCGCACCCGCGGTCGCGATCGCCGCGATGACGGCGCTGCAGTCGGAGGCCGGCGAGGCGGCGATGCTGCTGGTGCTGCCGGCTGACCACCTGCTGCGAGACGTTAAAGCGTTCCGTGCCGCGGTGCAGACGGGACTGTTCGCCGCCCATGCCGGCAAGTTGGTCACTTTCGGCGTCGTGCCGACCCAGCCGGAAACCGGCTACGGTTATATTCGCCGCGCCCCGGGCACGGGTCCGGCCTATCCCATCGCAGAGTTCGTCGAGAAGCCTGATGCCGAGAGCGCAGCGCGCTACGTCGCCTCCGGCGACTACCTGTGGAACAGCGGCATGTTTTTGTTCGGCGCCCGGCGCTTCCTCGACGAATTGGCGAAGTTCGCGCCGGCGATGCTGGAAGCCACTGCCGCGGCGCTTGCTGGCGCCAAGCGCGATCTCGACTTCACGCGACTGGCGCAGGCTGACTTCGCGCGCTGTCCGAGCGATTCGATCGACTACAGCGTGATGGAGAAGACGCGCGATGCGGTGGTCGTGCCGCTGGATGCCGGCTGGAGCGATGTTGGCTCCTGGTCTGCGCTGCATGACAGCGTCGAGGCCGATACCTCCGGCAACGTCACGCGGGGCGATGTGGTCACCGAAGACTCGTCCGGCTGCTATCTGTATTCCACCCATCGACTGGTAGCGACGGTAGGCCTGCAGGATCACGTCGTCGTTGAGACCAAGGACGCCGTGCTGGTCGCGCCCAAGTCGCGGGTGCAGGACGTCAAGCATCTGGTTGCGCAGCTCAAGGCCGATGGCCGAAGCGAACCGTCTTTGCACCGCGAGGTGCTGCGCCCGTGGGGCAGCTACGACAGCATCGATTCGGGTCAGCGCTTCCAGGTCAAGCGGCTGACGGTGAAGCCGGGCGCGCAGCTGTCGCTGCAGATGCATCATCACCGCGCCGAGCACTGGATCGTCGTATCCGGCACGGCGCGGATCACCTGTGACGAGCGGGTATTCCTGCTTTCTGAAAACGAGTCCACGTACATCCCGGTAGGTGCGAAGCACCGCATCGAGAACCCGGGCCGCGTTCCGCTGCACATCGTTGAAGTGCAGTCCGGCGCGTATCTCGGCGAGGACGATATTGTTCGTTTCGAGGATAACTACGGTCGCGACAGCACCGACAGTTAGGCCCGTGCCGCGTTGCGCGGCGCGGCGAGCCCCCAAGACATTGCTGCTGGAGCGATAGCCGATGGCACCGATTACTGCCTTCAAAGCCTACGACCTGCGTGGTCGCATCCCGACCGAGCTGAACCCGGATATCGCCTATAGGGTTGCGCGGGGTTACGCCGAGTTTCTCAAGCCCAAGCGCATCTGCGTGGGTCGTGACATCCGCCTGTCGAGCGCTGAACTTGCAAGCTGCGTCATCCAGGGGCTGGTCGATTCGGGTGTGGATGTTGTCGACATCGGCTTGTGCGGCACCGAAGGCGTCTACTTCGCGACTTTTGCGCTCGGCCTCGACGGCGGCATCATGGTCACGGCGAGTCATAATCCCCCCGACTACAACGGCATGAAGTTCGTTCGCGAGGGTTCGCGACCGATCTCGGGCGATACCGGTCTGCAGGATATTCGCGCGCTTGCCGAGGCCGCAATATTCGCCGTGCCTGCGCGTCCAGGAGTGGTCACCCAGGTTGATACCAGCGAGCGCTACATTGAGCACCTGCTGTCGTACGTCGATCGCGCCAAACTCAAGCCGCTGAAGATCGTCTGCAACGCTGGTAACGGTGGCGCGGGACTGGTCGTGGACAAGCTTGAGCCGCACCTGCCGTTCGAGTTCGTGAAGGTGTTCCATCAGCCTGATGGCACCTTTCCGAACGGCGTGCCCAATCCCATGCTGGAGCAGAACCACGCGCCGGTCATCGAGGCGATCCGTCGCAGCAAGGCCGACATGGGCATCGCTTGGGACGGCGACTTTGATCGCTGCTTCTTCTTCGATGCGGAAGGAAGCTTCATCGAGGGTTACTACATCGTCGGTCTGCTCGCGTCGGTGTTTCTCAAGCGCACGCCGGGCGCGGCGATCATTCACGATCCGCGGCTGACCTGGAACACGATCGACATCGTCGGCGAGTACGGCGGTCGCGCCGTGCAGTGCAAGTCCGGGCATGCGTTCATCAAGGCCGAGATGCGCCGCGAGGACGCGGTTTATGGCGGCGAGATGAGCGCCCACCATTACTTTCGTGAATTTGCCTACTGCGATAGCGGCATGATTCCCTGGCTGGTGCTGGCGCAGGTGTTGTCCGAGACCGGCCAGTCGCTCGCCTCGCTGGTCGAGCAACGCGTGCGGATGTTCCCGGCAAGCGGCGAGGTCAATCGTCGTGTCCCGGACGGCCCGGCGGCGATCGCCGCGGTCGAGGCGAAGTACAGCGCCGAGGCGGTCCGGCGGGATTACACCGACGGACTGTCGCTGGAGTTCCCGACCTGGCGCCTGAACTTGCGCTCGTCCAATACCGAGCCGCTGATCCGACTGAATGTGGAAAGTCGTGGCGATATCGCCCTGATGAAAGCAAAAACGGCGGAGATTCTCGAATTTCTCGCCACGATGGGCGCAATTGCTACCGATCATTAGGGCGAGCGGCGGGGGCGGGCCGCGGTTCTGTAGCGGATATCCACAGAGCTAATGCGACCGATTCTCAATTAGAATCGGACTCATGAGCGCCGAATTCTCCTTGCCGTTGGATGCTGCGATGCGGCATTTTGGTGGCGCGGTTGGTCTGACCGCCCTGACAACGATGGCCGACGCCAGAATCGTCGCCGTCGTGGCCCCTGACGTCGCCGGCGGTGCCGAGTTGCCTGAGCGCCTGGCCGAGCTCGGCTTTCTGGTGGGGGAGCGGGTGCGGGTGCTCGCGCGCGCGCCTTTCGGCGATCCGCTCGCGGTGCGCGTCGGTAGCGGCACCTTCGCCCTGCGGCGCCTGGAGGCAGACTGCATTCGCGTGATGCCACTGGCTAGCAGTCCTAGATGACCGCCGCCGCCGAACCGCTGGTCGCGCTGGTCGGCAATCCAAACTGCGGCAAGACGGCGATTTTTAACCTGCTGACGGGCAGCCGCCAGAAGATCGCCAACTACGCAGGCGTCACCGTTGAGCGCAAAGAGGGTCGCCTGATCGCCTCTGCCGGCCGCGCGATCCGCGTGCTGGACCTGCCCGGTGCCTACAGCCTGCGGCCGCGGACCCCCGACGAGAAGATCACCTGCGACTTCGTGCTGGGTCGGCTCGCCGACGAGCCGCTGCCTGACCTGATCGTCGCGGTCGTCGATGCGACCAACCTGCGTCGTCACCTGCGGCTGGTGATGGCCCTGCGGCGTGTCGGCCATCCGCTGGTGGTCGCACTGAACATGGTTGATCTTGCACGCCGTCGCGGTCTGCGCGTGGATGCCGCTCAGCTTGCGACGGAGCTCGGACTGCCGGTGGTCGAGACGATCGGCATCGAGGCGGGTGGCGCGCGCGCGCTGGTCGATCAGCTGCTGCGCTTGCCGGCGTCTTCGCTCGCCGGCGCACCGGCTACGCCTGCGGTGTGCCGCGAGGACAGCGCGGCAATCGCGTCGGATCTCGCCGCGGTCGCTGCCGACCAGCGGGCGGTCGAGCTGATGCTCGAGCGGCTCGGGCTTGCCGATGTGCCGTTCGACACGGCGTCTGACCGCATCGACCGGGTGGTTCTGCATCCGCTCGCAGGTCCGCTGATACTCGCTGTCACGCTATTCGCCATGTTCCAGGCGGTGTTTCGGCTGGCGCAGCCGTTCATGCGTGGCTTGGCTGGGCTCGTGGCGTGGATAGCGACGCTGCTCAGCGCCTTGCTGCCCCCTGGGATGCTGCGCAGTCTGCTGGTCGATGGGGTGCTTGCCGGGGCCGGCAGCGTGCTCGTGTTCCTGCCACAGATCGTGCTGTTGTTCGCCTTCATCCTGGTGCTCGAGGATTCCGGTTACTTGCCGCGCGCGGCGTTTTTGCTGGATCGGCTGATGGGTGGCGTGGGTCTGTCTGGCCGCTCCTTCATTCCGCTGCTGTCCAGCTTCGCCTGCGCGATACCAGGCATTCTTGCGACGCGGACGATCCCCAACGCACGCGACCGGCTGGTCACCATCATGATCGCGCCGCTGATGACCTGCTCGGCGCGACTGCCGGTGTATGCGCTGCTGATCGGCGCCTTCATTCCACCGCAGAGGTTGGCGTTCGGCATTGAGCTGCAGGGCTTGGTGCTATTCCTGCTCTATGGCGGCGGTGTAGGCAGCGCTTTGCTGGTCGCGCTACTGCTCAAGCGCTTTGCTGGCCGCCAGGCGGTTCATCCGCTGCAGATGGAACTGCCGACCTATCACTGGCCCAGTCCGCGCAACCTTGCGATCGGGCTCGCCCAGCGCGTCGAGGTGTTTCTGCGGCGCGTCGGCACGACGATCCTCGCGTTGATGATCGTGCTGTGGTTCCTCGCCAGTGTGCCGGCACCGCCGGCCGGGTTCACCGGTGCACCCATCGAGTGGAGTATCGCGGGCCGGATCGGTGCGCTGCTCGCGCACGTTTTTGCGCCGATCGGCTTCAACTGGCAGATCTCGATTGCACTGGTGCCCGGGCTCGCGGCGCGCGAGGTCGCGGTGGGCGCGCTGGGTACGGTGTATTCGCTCGCTGCCACTGGCACCGACGTGGCCGGCCAGCTGGCGCCGCTGATCGCGCGCTCCTGGAGCCTGCCGACCGCGCTTGCGCTGTTGGCCTGGTACGTGTTCGCGCCACAGTGCCTGTCCACGCTTGCAGTGGTTCGCCGCGAGACAAATTCCTGGCGCTATCCGCTGCTGATGGCCGCTTATCTGTTTGCGCTCGCGTACCTGGCCGCCGGCGTTACCTTCCACCTCAGTCGCTGGCTGCTGGCGACGCCATGAATATCTGGCTCGAGCGCGCCATCGTCACGTTGCTGGTCGCGGTGAGTGTGCTCTACGCACTGAAGATGCTGCTGCCGTTTGGCTGGCGGGTTGCGATCGCAAGGTGGCTGGCGGGGCGGGTGCCCGATAGCGTGCGCATCTGGATTGCCGGTCAGCAGGGCTGCGACGCTTGTGGCGTAAGCCGGCCGCCCATCTCGCGCCGCTGACTGGCTCTCAGCGCGCCAGCAGCGCGAGGATGCCCACGCCGGCCACGATCCGGTACCAGGCGAAGGGCGCGAAGCCGTGCCGGCTGACGAAACCCACCAGGCCGCGTACCACGAGCAACGCCGACAGGAAGGCGACCACAAATCCGATCGCGATCATCGTCCACTCGGCGCCGAACGCCTCGTGGCGGGCTTTCCACAGGTCCAGCGCCGTCGCTCCGGCCATGGTGGGGATCGCGAGGAAGAACGAGAACTCGGTCGCCGCCTCGCGCGTCACGCCCAGCAGCAGCGCGCCTACGATCGTCGCGCCGGAGCGCGAGGTGCCCGGGATCATCGCCAGGCACTGAAACAAGCCGATCTTCAGTGCGGTGGGTGCCGGCATCGATTCAATGCTGTCGGCCGTCGCGGCCGGCCGATAGCGCTCGACCAGCAGGATCGCGACGCCACCGAGGATGAACGCCCAGGCGACTACCAGCGGTGAGAACAGGACCCGCTTGATGAAGTCGTGAGCGGCAAAGCCGATGACCACCGCAGGCAGGAAGGCGAGCAGCACGTTCAGCGTGAAGCGCTGCGAGGCTCGATCACCGCCGAGGGTCACTGCCGTGTGCCACAGCTTCGCGCGGTACAGCCAGCAGACGGCGAGGATCGCACCGAGCTGGATCACCACATCAAATAGCTTGGAGAAATTGCCGGAGAAGCCGAGCAGGTCACCGATCACGATCAGGTGCCCGGTGGAGGACACCGGCAGGAACTCGGTGACTCCCTCGACGAGGCCCAGGGCGAGTGCGGTCAGCGGCGTGTCGCTCATCGGAAGGTCTGCGCGGTCGGCGCCGGGCTGGACGCCGGCCGCGGCATCCTACGGGCTGGCTGGCGGCGCGGCAACGGCGCGTACCGGGATGCGGCCGCGTGTCTCGACGATGAACGGCGTCAACAGCGCCGCAGCGGCAGGCAGCACGGCAAGCCAGGTCAGCGCCGTCAGGGCACCGGCGGTCGTGTCGAGCTGGCGCGCCGAATAGGCGCCCACGAGGAATGGCCCGAGGGCGGCCCCCATGCGGCCAATGTTGAACGAGAATCCCGCGCCCAGGCCGCGTACGGCGGGTGGATAGAGTTCCGGCAGGTAGAACGCGAATGCGCCGAACAGGCCGTAGATCGCAAGCCCGATCAGGAACGTCAGGCGCAGCGTGACCGCTGGCGACCAGTCCGGCGCGAAGGCGAGCAGCAGGGAGGCTGCGCCGACGACGTAATAGATCCCAAACATGCCGCGACGGCCGAAGCGGCGCGCCACTGGCACGGTCAGCATCGAGCCCACCACGCCGCCGATGTTGAACCAGAACCCCGCCGCGGCCTTCCACGACTCCGCAAATGACACTGCCGTCGCGCCGCTGAGGCCCTGCGCCTCGGCCAGTCGCGTGCCCAGGCCAAAGCCGATCGTCGGCAGGAACGCGTTGCAGCTCCACCAGGTGAACAGGCCCAGCACCGACATTGCCAGCGCCGAGAGTGTCGCCGGCCGCAGTTCCGCGCCGAACAGCAGCGCGAGGGAGGCGCCGAGTCCGCGCCGGGTTGAAGAGGGCGCGGGCGCATCAGTCATGCTGCCGCCAGAGCGCAGCAGCAGTACGATCAGGATCGGGGCGAGTCCGGCGCCGAGCACGTAGCGCCAGGATTCTGCGGGCGCGTCCGGCATCCACCAGCCGGCAATGGCCCAGGTGACGAACGTGGCGAGGAACAGTCCCAGTGGCGAGGCCGTCTGCAGGAACGCACCGGCCACCAGTCGGTGACGCTCCGGAACGGTTTCTGCGATCAGCGTCGCCCCAGTGGCAAACTCGCCGCCGATGCCGAGGCTGGCGACGATGCGGCAGGCAATCAAGACGCCCAGCGAGGGTGCGAATGCCGACGCGCCCGTGCCGATCGCGTATACGGTGATCGTCAGTATCAGCGCCCGCCGCCGTCCGATGCGGTCGGCGAGGTAGCCGAAGATGATTCCGCCGACCGCCCATCCCACCAATAGCAGAGCGGTCAGTATGCCGATCCACTGGCTGGTGGCGGCGCGCGCCGCGGCCGATCCCAGCGGCAGTCCGAGCAGTGTCGGGATGCAGTTGGGGGCGACGAAGTTCAGCAGCATCGCGTCGAACACGTCAAAGCCCCAGCCTAGCCACACGGCCGCGAGGGTTCGCCATTGCGCGCGGGTCAGGCGTACGGGGGAGGTCACGAGGCGCGCACGCTCAGCAGCACCGGCTGATCCCATTCCACCGTTCACGTTGGCGCTCGTGGAAGTACGCGGCACGATCGAGCGGTACGTCGCCGCCATGGTGCGCGGCGTGGTGCGCCCGGTAGCGTTCGTACGCGTCGGTGCCGAACGCACCCTGCAACAGTTGGCGAGTGGTCAGTATCAGTCGGCGCGCCAGTTCACGCACCGGCAGCTTCCGGCAGCTGCGAACGGCTGTACGGAGTCTCTGGCGAGGCGGCGACCGGTAGGCCGCGCCCTCGGCGCACGGCGAAGCGCAGCATGTCGAGTATCACCGCCCACAGCACGAGCAGGAAGAAGCCGACCAGCACTGCATCCAGCTGCTGGTTGAAGATCAACCGTCCCGCGACCGCGGCCTTTTCCGGTGGCAGTACGCCAGCGGCGAGCTTGGCGGCGAGGTCGTGGGCGCCGGCGAGGAAGCCGATCTTGGGGTTGGCGCTGAACAGTTTCGCCCATGCGGCGGTGGTCGTGACCAGGGCGAGCCACGCTAGCGGCAGGCCGGTGATCAATGCGCGGCGGGGGCGAGCGCCTTTCAGCAGGATCGCCGTCATGACCGATAGCGCGATCGCTGCGAGCATCTGGTTGGAGATGCCAAACAGGGGCCAGAGGATATTGATGCCGCCATTCGGATCGATGACGCCAACGTAGAGGAAGTAGCCCCAGGCGCCGACGATCAGAGCGCTCGATAGCAGCACGGACGGGTACCACGAGGTTCGCCCCAGTGGCGCCCAGAGGTGCCCGAGCGTGTCCTGCAGCATGAAGCGGCCGACACGGGTGCCGGCATCGAGCGTGGTCAGGATGAAGACGGCTTCGAACATGATCGCGAAGTGGTACCAGATCGCCAGCAGTGAGGCGCCGAAGACGCCGGAGAGGATGCTGGCCATGCCGACCGCGAGCGCCGGCGCCCCGCCGGTGCGCGCGAACAGCGTCGCCTCGCCGACCTGATGCGCGAGTGCCTGCATCTGGTCGAGGCTGACCGGGAAGCCCCAGCCGCTGAGCGTTGCGACCGCGGCCTCCTGGCTGCCGCCGAGGGCGGCGAGCGGGCTGTTGATTGCGAAGTAGACGCCCGGATCGAGCAGGCTCGCCGCTATCATGGCCATTATCGCGACCAGCGACTCCAGCAGCATCGAGCCATAGCCGATCAGCGGAATGTCGCGCTCGTTGCGCAGCAGTTTTGGTGTGGTGCCGCTGGCGATCAGCGAGTGGAAGCCGGAAATCGCGCCACAGGCGATGGTGATGAACACGAAGGGGAACAACGGGCCTGCGAACACAGGCCCCGTGCCGTCGATGAAGCGCGTCAGCGCCGGCATCTTCAGGTCCGGGTGCATCAACAGAATCGCCACCGCCAGCAGCATCACGGTGCCGAGCTTCAGGAACGTCGACAGATAGTCACGCGGTGCCAGCAGCAGCCACACCGGCATGATCGCAGCTAGGAAGCCATAGCCCATCACGAACCAGGCGAGGGTAATGCCGTCGTGGTCAAACCAGCCGCGCAGTGCCGGCTGGTGGTCGATCCAGCCACCGCCGACGACCGCCAGCAGCAGCAACGCGACGCCGATCAGTGAGCCCTCGGCGACCCGGCCTGGGCGTATCACGCGCATGTAAAGGCCAACCACCATCGCGATCGGGATCGTCGCGAAGACGGTCGAGGTGGCCCACGGGCTGTGCTTCATCGCGTTGACAACGACCAGCGATAGCACGGCGATCAGGATGATCATGATCGCCAGCGTGCCGATGAGGGCGGCGATGCCGCCGACGGGACCGAGCTCGTCGCGTGCCATCTGTCCGAGGGTGCGGCCATCGCGACGCACCGAGGCGAACAGCACCACCATGTCCTGCACGCAGCCGCCGAGGACCGAGCCGACCAGAATCCACAGCGTGCCGGGCAGGTAGCCGAACTGGGCGGCTAGCGTCGGGCCGACGAGCGGGCCGGGGCCTGCGATTGCGGCGAAGTGATGGCCAAAGACCACCCATTTGGGAGTAGGGACGTAGTCCCGTCCGTTGTCGAGTCGCTCGGCGGGCGTTGCGCGCGAGGCGTCGCAGGCGAGCACATGGGCCGCGATCCAGGCCGCGTAGAAACGGTAGCCGAGCGTGTAGATGCAGCCGGCCGCGGCCAGGATCCACAGGGTATTGATCGGCTCGCCACGATTGATCGCGATACCAGCGAGCGCGAACGTGGCGCCGGCCGCGAGGCCGAGCCCCGACAGAATTTTTAGCATGCAATTCCCCCCATAGGCCGAGTTGAACTATCGCATGGCCTGTCGGGCCTCGGCACCCGACGACCTGAATTCAACGGCTTCACTCGATATAAAGATGAATTCGCTGCCGCAGCGCCCTGAGCGTCCAGCACGGTGCCAAAAAATACGCAAAACGTAGGGTTTCTTGGTAGATATTTGGATCCCGACGCTCGGTATCTTGCACACGCTATTTTGAGCAGCACTTTTATCACATTCGGCCTTTTGCGCGGTGAGGGGATCAGGCCCAAGGTCAGGCCAGGTTGTCAGATCAGGCCTCGTGGCGGCGGCGTTGGGTGTCGTCTCGCTGCTCCCCGCCGCGTTCGAGACGGCAACGGCCGGGCCCGGCCGTTGCCGCGGCGCCTACGCCGCCAGAGGCGCCGCAGGAAAGTCAGCACCGCAACTACGAGCCGAAGTTGCGCGACTGTCCAAGCTTGGCGCAGCGTCGGGGCTCGCCGGTGAAGGCCGCCCTCGTTCATCGCCATGGGTATGAAGAAATAGCTCGCTCCGAGCGACTGCGGTTACCAACGGTGGCCCGTTCCCCTCGCCAACGTTGCCGTGTGGCATGCGGCGCCGGCGTGGCCCGGCCTGCGGGCCAGCGTTTGCTGCGGTACCCGCTCACATCGGGGTAGCTGCGGATGGTGCCCGAGGTTCAATTGCGTATCCTGAAGCTACTTTTTGAGGAGACCCTGATGACCGTCCGAACGCTCCCGTTGCTGCTCGTCTGCCTGTTCGCAAGTGCAGTCAGTGTTGCCCAGACGCCGGCGGCCAGCCCACCGACCAGTCCGCCCCCGGCTGCCGGTGCCCCCCGCAATGCGCATCAGGGGCATGACGTGAAGTTGCACCTCTGCATGGCCGAGGCCGACCAGCAGCACCTCGGTACCCAAGCCCGCAAGAACTACGTCGCCGAGTGCGTGCGCCGCCCGTAAGTCGGCCCGTGCATCAGCGATAGGCGCTCAGCGCTGCCAGAATCACCTCGACATCTGCGTCGCCGATGTCGAGGTGGAATACGAAGCGCAGCACGCCCTCGCCGATCGAGAGGGCCTGAACGCCCGCTGCGGCGAGGTGCGCCAGCACCTGTGACACCGGCGGGGCCCGTCCGGGCCCCGCACGCTGAACAGGTGCGACGGGTGTTGCGCTCGCTGACGACTCTGACACTGCTGCCGGCGTGCTCGCCCTTGACCTGCAGCTGTGGCCGGAGCAGACCCCAGCCAGAGTCCAGAACGGCTTTCGCCATTCTGGTCCTGGCCAATTTCACGCTGCTCACATCGCCCACGACGATCGTCTGATACGTATTCACGAATTTCGAAGCCTCAAGCCACGGATAAGACTCGCGGCGCAACTTGAAGCGCAGCGTGCGAGTCACTGTTGGCGCGGCGCGACTCTCGAGCATCTGCGGAATTTTACGGTCGCAGTTTGAGTCAGACCACGCGAGAAATTGCCCCGTTCGTACAGATCTCGAGCGATCCACTGAAGCCCGGCAACGAGCGCAGCATGAGCCCTAAAAACTCAGCCGCAGCTCCTTGTGCTGGCGCAACTGTCGCAGCGGGGTCAGCGCGTCCCTGCGCTTCCGTAGCGCCGGGCGTTGATCTTAGGCGAACGTGCAGGTCGGTGGGGAGACAGGTCCATCTTGGCGCTGCGCGGCGGATGCTCCATAGTGCCGTCTCTGCGCGTTCGCGCGATCACTTTGGCTGAGGTCCGATGACTCGTCGCCTGCTTCACCTGCTGCCGTTGTTCTTGTGTTTGTGCATCACGCTCACCGGCTGCGAGCGGGCAGCGGCTCCGACGGTCGTCGTCACTCCGAGCGCGGCGGAGGATGCGGTGCGCAGCGTCGGGTCCGGCGCCGTCGCGGGCTTCGTCGATGGCGCTGGCGGGCACAGTTGGCTGGGCATTCCCTATGCGGCGCCGCCGCTCGGCGCGCGGCGTTGGGCGCCGCCTGCGGAGGCGGTCGGCTGGGAAGGCACGCGTGCGGCAGTCGTGGCGGGCAGTCCGTGTGTCCAGTACGGCTGGGCGCTTGGTGGCATGGGCCCGGATGGCTCCCGACAGGGCAGTGAGGATTGCCTGACGTTGAATATCCACGCGCCGCGCATGGACGCCGCCGCAGCGGCTACGGCGCATCTGCCCGTCATGGTCTGGGTGCACGGCGGCTCCAACACGGTGGGGCAAGGCGCGTCCTACGATGGCAGCCACCTTGCGGCGAGTGAGCGGGTCGTGATGGTCACGATCAATTACCGGCTCGGCCCATTCGGCTGGTTCATCCTGCCGGCCGGCAGTGGTGCGGGCGGGTCGGCCCCTGATGCGCTTGAGTCGTCAGGCAACTGGGGCATCCTCGACGAGCTCGCTGCACTGCGCTGGATACAGGCGCATATCGTGGAGTTCGGCGGCGATGCCGCTAACGTCACGGTCTTCGGCGAGTCGGCCGGCGCCACCGATGCGCTCGCCTTGCTGGTGTCGCCGCTCAGTGCGGGTCTGCTGCACCGCGTGATCGTGCAGAGCCTGGGTTTTGGGTTCGCCGCTCCCGCGCGCGCTATCCACTATGTGGACGACCCGGAGGCAGGTGCCGTCTACAGCAGTGGTGAGATCCTGCTCAAGGCGCTGGTGCATGCCGGCCGCGCCCCGGATCGCGCCGCGGCGAAGCTGATGGTCGCGAGCCTCGGTCGCGATCAGATCGCGTCGTTCCTGCGCAGCGTCGATCCCTGGGAGCTGTATGCCCTCTATCACCCCTCTAACATAGAGACGGACCTGTTCCCGACGGTGTTCCAGGATGGCACGGTCGTGCGCACGGGCGACCTTGAGCAACTGCTCGCGGATCCGGTCCGTCACCTCGTGGTGCCTGTGTTGTTTGGAACCAATCGCGATGAACCTAAGTTGTTCATGGCGTTTGATCCGCGCCTGGTCGGCAAGGTGGGTGGGGCGCCGTTATGGATTCGCGATCCGGCAGCCTATGAGCGCGAGGCCGAGTACCGCTCACGCCTGTGGCGTGCGAACGGCGTTGACCGGCCGGCACGCGCCCTCGCGTCGGCCGGCACGCCGGTCTACGCATATCGCTGGGACTGGCGTGAGGAGGGGCGACGCTTTGGTGTTGTCGACGCCAGCCGACTGCTGGGCGCTGCACATGGGCTGGAGATTCCGTTCGTGTTCGGTTCGTTCGACAGTGCGCCAGGTCACGAGTTGTTGTTTACCGCGGCGAATCGCCCCGGCCGCATCGAGCTGAGTAACGCGATGATGTCGTATTGGGCTGAGTTCGCGCGGCACGGCCGACCCGGTCGCGGACGCGACGGCGCGTTGGCTGAGTGGCCGGCGTGGAGCGCGGCGGCAACGCCGGCGTACCTGGTGTTCGATACCGCTGCCCACGGCGGTATCCGTACCGAGCAGGAGCCTTCGTCACGCGAGGCGGTCGTGGCGTCGATGGAGGCGCGTGAGCCTGCGGGGGTGGCGGCCTGCACCATGTTCCGCGCGACGTTCCGGACCCGCGTCGATGCCTGGGCAGACGATGCCTGGCGGGTGTTCAGGGGCGGTGAGTGTGCGGCGGCCGGTGTGCAGCGCCTCGTTCCCTGAGCAGCGGGTTCGGGCGAAACGTCGCAACGCATAGCGCTGCAGTTGCCGGGCAGCGGCAGCCAGATCGCGATCGGCCTACCGTTGCGGGCCTTCTGAAGGCCGTCCAGTACAGGCCCGTTTATGTGTAGGATAGGCCCGGTTTGCTCCCAATACACATAAAAAACGAGACTTAAATGACCGCAATTTCCCTGCACCCGGCGCTGGATAACGGCATCGCAGCGACGGCACCAGACTTCGCTGGTGGCACGCTTAGCTGTCACTGCGCGACCGATGCGGTCACGGTCGCTCTGAAGGGCAACGTGGCGCATAACCATGCTTGCGGCTGCACCAAGTGCTGGAAGCCAAAGGGCGCGAAGGTTTCGGTTGTTGCGGTCATCGGTAAGGACAACCTGACCGTCACTGCCAATGGCCAGAAGCTCAAGGTTGTGGATGCCGCTGCTGCGATCCAGCGCCATGCGTGCGCGGCCTGCGGTGTACACATGTACGGCCGCATCGAGAACAGCGGCCATCCGTTCTACGGTCTGGACTTCGTGCACGTTGAACTGTCGAAGGATCGCGGCTGGGCGGCGCCTGGGTTTGCGGCCTTTGTCTCCTCCATCATCGAAGCGGGTGGTGCGCGTCCCGAGCAGATGGGCGAGGTGCGCGCCCGGCTCAAGGAGCTGAATGTTGAGCCGTACGATTGCCTGTCACCGCCGCTGATGGACGCGATCGCGACCCATACGGCTAAGGCCAAGGGCGTCCTGGCCGTCTAAGCTGCCACCGCGGGTGCGACTCCGGGCGACGAGCCCGGAGTCACACCGTCGCAGGATCCGCCGTTCCCCCCACCCACGGCGCTGAATTTTTTTCCAACCGCTGCATAGGGCCATCGCACGCTACCCGTCCTGGGCGCCGCGGCGCTGCCTGGCCGCGCGGGCCGCGGCTTGAGTGTCTCTCAAGCGCGCTGTCCTGCCTCACTCACTATCAGGATAGGGGCCCTTGCCGCCCTCGGTGATGAATCGGTCAATGCGTGCCGATAACACCGGTAGCGGTACCGAACCCAGTTCCAGCACTGCGTCGTGGAACGCGCGCAGATTGAATTTTCCGCCCAGTGCTTGCTCGGCCTGTGCCCGAAGTTTGAGGATCTGTGTCTCGCCCAGCTGGTGCTCATGCCGCCGCCCCAACACGCGCTATCCTTAGCCTTGCGCGGACGAGGTGTCCGGCTTGCCCGCGCGTGCCGTGGCGATGACTCGTTCCCGTGCACGGACGAGGGACACCCCCTCGCGGCTAAGGATG
>CAIYLH010000078.1 GCA_903927005.1 uncultured Pseudomonadota bacterium | reverse complement strand
GCATCATCAATGCCACTGCCCCGGGAAGAAGCGAAGAAACCCTTCAATTTCGAGATTTGTCACGCGCAGAGTGCGACAGTTTGCACGATTCCTAATTCAGACGGGTGTCAGCGCACCGCGCCTCCCGGAAACCACAGACCCACGAATTGAGAGGTATCTTGGATGGGTAAGGGTCCATCGAGGCCTGTCAGAAAACACACTTCGTACTCGCAAGCTGGTTCTCCAGAAATTGCTCCCTGCTCTTGGGCAAGAATCGGCTGCCTACGATGCTTATCTTGTGCGCCAGACAATACTTGACATATCCCGCATATACACTCCCGCCTACGTCCAGGCCGCCGCTTCGGTCCTGCGTTGCTATCTCCGGTTTCTAATCTCCAGAAATGAGTGCCGACCAGGCCTCGAATTCGCGGTCCCAACCATGGCCGGATGGCGCTCGTCATCACTGCCGCGGTATCTTCCCGCCAAGAAATTCGAGGCGCTCATCGCGTCTTGCAATCGGCCGACGTCAGCGGGCATTCGCGACCGGGCAATCATTCTTCTTCTCAGCCGCCTTGGCCTGCGGGCTGGGGATATTGTGCACATGCGGCTCGATGATATCGAGTGGGATCAGGGAGCGTTGCGGGTCTGCGGGAAAGGTCGGCGAGAGGTCCGTCTGCCACTTCCACAGGATGTGGGAGATGCTTTACTCAAATATCTGAATGTCGCGCGGCCAAACGTGGCGTCTGAGCGTGTCTTTCTCCGATCGTTACCGCCCTTCCGGCCATTTTCATCTCACGCCGTAGTCTCGAAGATCGTCGATATCGAGTTGGCGCGAGCCGGGATTACCGACGCTCCATCGCGAGGTGCCCATCTGCTCCGGCACTCCGCCGCCACGGCAATGCTGCGAGCCGGGGCAACGCTGGAGACAATCGGGAGTGTTCTGCGGCATCGCTCGATCGACACCACAGCTCACTACGCCAAGGTAGACATCCTAGCGCTACACCTGATTGCCCAGCCGTGGCCGGGAGATGTGCCATGCTGACCTGCGCCATGCAACGATACGTTGAACTCTACCGGGCTGGCGGCTTCAAGTTCGACGAACAGCACAATGTGCTGAAAAGCTTCGTCGCGTTTGCTGCAGCGGCAGGCGACGAAGTCGTGCGCAGCGACCGTGTCTTCGAATGGACAGCCCTCACGCCATCGGCCCGACGGCGGCGCATTCTGCTCCGCACCGTACGACGCTTCGCCCTGACATTGAAGGCGGAAGACCCCCGTCATGAGGTGCCGGCGGCCAATGCCTTAGGCCGCGTCACATTCCAGCGGAGCAGTCCGCACATCTACACGACGGACGAACTCACTCGGCTGATGCGGGCCGCCGAAATGCCAATAGTGCCATCAATTGCACCGGTGACGTACGTAGCGCTGTTCGGACTCCTTGCCGCGACAGGCCTCCGCATATCTGAGGCTATAGCACTCCAACTCGGAGATATCAGCGAGGACGGTCTGGTCATACGGAATTCGAAGCGTAGAACAAATCGCCTCGTGCCGCTTCATGAAACGACAAGAAGAGCCCTTGATGCGTATCTGTCGATCCGCAAGCGACAGGGAGCTTGCGATGGGCCATTGTTCGTCTCCGTATCAGGGCGGGCACTGCTATACGACACGGTGAATAAAGTCTTCCGGCGATTGATCCAGTCTACAGGGATACGGAACGAAACTGGTCAACGCGGCCCCCGCATCCATGATCTCCGGCACACCTTCGCCGTCCGCTCGCTGGAGCGGTGTGGGCACGACCGCGATGCTGTGGCACGCCACATCGTCGCCCTCAGCACCTATCTCGGCCACGCACATGTCAGTGGCACCTACTGGTACCTTGAGGCAACGCCGGTTGTGTTGCAGCAGATCGCCGATGTCAGTGAATCCTTGCATCGGCGAGGCACCCCATGACCACGCTCGCAACGCAACTGAGCGTGTTCCTGCGTGAATATTTGCCTCGTGATCGAGGAGCAAGTCTACACACGTGCGAAACCTATGCGTACACGATCAAACTTCTGGTCTGCTTTGCGGCGGATCGGCTGCACGTCGAG
>CAIYLH010000077.1 GCA_903927005.1 uncultured Pseudomonadota bacterium | reverse complement strand
GTCGCGTAAAAACCTGGCACGACGAGCGACGCGCAATAAAGCAGCATCGCTTCTGGGACGCCAGGCGCCGCGTAGGCAGCGATGGTCAGGGCGCGGCCGGGCGCCCGGGTCATCGGTGGACCTGCGTACGGCGGCGCATCACGTAGTCTGCGCCGCGGTCCGTGCCCGGCGTCGCGCGGCGATCGCGTCGCGCGTCTCGCCGACAATGCGCGCGACCAGCGGATCGGTCTGCACGGCGCGCCAGTATGCGGTAAGTCTGGGATTGCGCGGCAACGGCGAAGCGACGCCGAAAGTCTCCGGCAGCCATTCGTCGGTAAGCACCAGCATTGGCGCGAGCGCGCCGTCCGCCGCCGTCAAAGCCTGTCCCACCGCGTAACCCTCCGTTCCAACGTGCGCTTCAAGATACCCGAGTGCCGCGGCGATCTCACCAACCGCTGCATCGATGACCACTGGATCCCAACCGGCCCGCGGCGTCGCAAGCAGGTCGAACAGGGGCACGAACGCCATGACCAGGTAGATGTCGCTGATCCGGGCCAGGAGTCGCATTGTCGCGCGCGCCCAGGGATCGGATGGCCGAAGCGCCGGGCGCGGATAGACATCCTCGAGGAACTCGCAGATGACCTCAGATTCCGGCAATACCCGGCCATCATCCATCACTAGCGTGGGGACGCGTCCGATTGGGTTGATTGCGAGGTAGTTGCCCTTGGGCGCGGTCGAACCGCCGAAGCCGGGGGGTTCGATCACCTCGAATTCCAATCCCTTGGCATACAGCAGGAGCCGGACGCGGCTCGGGAATGGCGACGCGTACGTCTGGTAGAGCTTCATGGATCCGCCTTCGTGCCGGTTCAGTACTTCGCCCGCCAGGAGATCCCGAAGGTTGCCGGATCGCTCGGAAACAAGTTAAGGCTGCCCGACTGCGCCACGGAGTTGAACATCAACTGGGGGTAGTGCGCGCCGGTGATGTTCCGGCCCCAAAGCGTCAGCTCCCAGCGGTCACTCGCACCGCGTATGCCGGCGCTGGCGTCCACTTCGGTGGTGGTTGGCGTGAGCGTCATTGGCTCGTTGGAAAGCATGATGTAGCGACTCGTGCGCAGTCGTGCGCCGGCCTGCGCGAACCCCGTGAGGTGGTCGTTGACGGGCCACTCGTAGTGCCCGCCGGCCGCGACCGTCCAGCGCGGCGCGTCGGGGACGCGCTTTCCGCCGAGGTCACACGATGCGGTAGTCGCGCCGAGCGGGCACGGGCCGTTCGGGAACGACTCGATCGTCCCTAACAGGTAGGTCGCCCCGAAATCCGCGTAGAAGCCATGCCCGAGCTGGCTCGAGGTCTCCAGCTCCAGGCCGCGTAGGCGGATGCTACCGGCATTCTCCAGGATGAACGCGATGCCGTTAAATTCGTCCGCCTGATAATCCTTCACCCGCTCGTCGAAGGCCGCGAGGTTTACGGTCAACCGGTTATTCAACCAGCGTGTCTTGGCACCGATCTCGTAGGCATCGACCCGTTCCGGCCGGAACGAGAAGCCACTTTGCGAGGCAGTGGTCGACAGGTTGAAGCCACCGGCCTTCACGCCATGGGCGAAGCTGCCGTACAGGTTCAGCGCAGCCGACGGCGCGTAGGCGATCGTAGCCTTGCCGGAGACGTCCGACTCCGTCAGTGATTTGGCAAAATTGGCGACCGGCGGAAAGAACTGCAGTGCGCCGAGGCCCGCCAACTGGCCGTCGAACAGCGTCGTGAAGTCCAGCGCCGCGAACGGATCGTCGATGTGGATGTCGCTGCGCACGGACTTGACGGCGGTCTCGTAGCGAAGGCCCGCAGACAGGGTCCACCGGTCACTGACGTGGAAGTCGAGGTTGCCAAAACCTGCGGTTGTGTGGCCGTTTTGAACGTAGTGTTCGTTGACCAGCCCCTGCCCCGGGGCGAAGAACGTGCCGGGGTTCAAGCCCAGGCCTTCCTCGACCATCGCGACGTAGCCGCCGGAAAGAACGTCGACGAAGTTGCGCAGGTCCTTACCATAGGTGCTCGGCCCACCGCTGGTCATGTCCTGCTGGAAATAGTAGAGCCCAGCGAGCCAGTCGATCGCGCCCTTGGTCTTCGACGCAAGACGCACCTCCTGACTGAACGTGCGCGTAAGGCTAGAACTCGCGTTGTAACCGACGAGGCTCAGGTCGGTGAAGTCGGAATCGGTCTCGTCATACTGGTCGTAGTAGCGAAACGACGTAATGCTGGTCAGCAACATCGTCCTGAGGTCCCAGTCGACTTGCGCCGACAGACCGGAGTTGCTCTCCCGCGTGTACATCCCCGCATCGAACTTGACCTTGCGATCGTACGGCCCGACCTGGAGTACGGTGCCGCCGATTGACTCGAGCACTGCGACGTTGCCAGGATCGTTGTACAAAAACGGTGCTGCGCAGCAACGCTCGTGCAGCGCGGAGACGTCTGCGATCAGCCGCACGGTTACCGTGTCCGAGGGCAGCAGCAAAAGTTGTGCGTGCACGGACCCGCGCAAGCGGTCATTGATCTTCTTTCCGTTCTGCAGGTTTTCGATGAAGCCATCGCGCCGATTGAAGCTCCCTGAAATGCGCAGCGCCGCAGTCGACGCTGTCAACGGAATGTTGGCGGCGCCACTGACTGAAAGCGCGTTGAAGTTGCCCAGCGTCGCCGAATAAAACCCTCCAGATTCGAAATTCGGCGCCTTGGTGCGGATGTTGATTACGCCCGCCGTCGTGTTCTTGCCGAACAGCGTGCTCTGAGGGCCGCGCAACACTTCAACCTGATCGATGTCGACGAGGTCATCGACGGCCTCGACTTGCCGGCCCCGGTACACGCCGTCGATGACCACACCGACCGCGGACTCGAGCCCGGCGTTGAAGCCGGAGGTCGACATGCCGCGAATGGAGAACACCTCGTTGGACGCCGAGTCCGCTTGCGCCACGACCAAAGACGTGGTCAGCCGTTGCAGATCGCGCAGGTCTCGCACCTGCGCCTGCTCCATCGCCTCGCCACGCACGACGGTAATGGCGATGGGAACCTCCTGCAGGGTCTGCTCGCGCTTCTGCGCCGTGACGATCACTTCTTCGAGGGAATTTGCCGGCGCCGTGGCGGCCGCGCGAGCCTCGACCTGGATCAGCGTGGCGGCGGCGATTGCGAGTAAAAACGGGATACGTTGAATCACGTGGGCTCCCCCAAATTGGTTTCCTGGCCAGCCAACCGGACGGCGATCTTCACCGGCGCGGGAGTCGCCATTGTGTTCGGCGACGCGTGACGACTTCATTGCAGAGCGCGCCAGTTGTGCCGATGCTACGGTGTCACGAGGATCGGAGGTGTTGACTTTCAGGGCATGGGTGTTGCAACAAACGCAACGGCACGGCCATCAGTGCGTGGCTTCAGCCAGCAGCCAGTCACGGAATGCACGCACCGGCCGGCGGGAGATGTCAGGTTTGCGGCACAAAAAGTACAGCGAAAGCATGCCCTCGAGGCGTTCGGAAAACGGCGCTACCAGTCGTGATCCGGCGAGATCGGCCGCACACAGCGCCTCGATTCCCATGGCCACGCCGAGTCCATCGCGAGTCGCCTGCATCAACAGCGGCATCGTGTCAAACGTCTGCACCCGTCGAGGCTGCGGCGTCTCGCGGTGGTGAAGCGCGAGCCATGTGGGCCATGCTTCCGGCATCGAGGTCAGCGTGAGCCGCGTATGGTTGGCGAGGTCTTCGATTCGCCGCAGTGGCACCTTACTTAACAGCGTCGGACTCGCCACTGGCATCAACACGAGTTTCATTAGTTTGTCTGAATGGAACGATGGGGGTGGCGAGCGTGTGACGCGGATGATGACGTCTGCTTGGGTGGAGTCGAGCGCCTCGAAATAGCCGAGGCTATCGAGTTCGAGTTCCACGTTCGGATGCGCGTCGTAGAAGCGATACAGGCGTGGAATCAGCCAGCTGGAGGCGAACGACTGCGGCAGCGAAACATGCAGCCGCTTGCTGCGCCGGGCGGTGGACAGCATTGATGCAGCCTGATGAAGGGCATCGAACGCAGGGCCGGTCAGCCGCAAGTAGGCCGTGCCATCGGCCGTGAGTGCGAGGAGCTTGCCACCGCGGCGGAACAGCGGCGTGCCCAGATCGCGTTCCAGGGACTGAATACGCCGGCAGACCGCGGACTTGGTAATGTTGAGTTCGCGACCGGCTTGGCCGAAGCTCAGCGTACGCGCTACGGCGACGAACGCTTCAATGGCTTTGAGCGGCGGGAGTCGTTGGGGCATTGTGTCTTAGGTCCAGTGGAATCGCAGCGCAGGAACCCGAGTATGGTGTCTGAAAGTGCCCGGGCGTGGAAGGTAGGGCTGGACCTGTGCGCCCGACTGGTTGGAATCGTAGGCGTCCTGTCGCTCGCGAGCGTCGCTCAGGGCGTCGCACCCCCGGCGGCGATGGAGGCGCCGGGCGCTTTGGAGGCGCGCTTCCTCGCGCCGGCGGGACTGAAGTTCGACTACATGACCGTCGGTGACGCTCGACGCCTTCGCTATGCGCACTGGTCCGCCGACGGCTCGGTACGCACGGTGGTCGTGCTGGTGACGGGCTTCAGCGAATCCATTGAGAAATACTACGAGACGCTCCACGACCTGCATCGCCCCGGCACGGACCTGTGGGTCCTCGATTGGAGGGGTCAGGGTGGTTCCGACCGGCTCTTGGCTGGAGCCGAGCGCGAGCGTGGTTATTCGACCGGTTTTGACGCCGATGTCGACGACCTGACGCGCTTTATTGGTAACGTGGTGAGACCCGCCGTCGGGATACCGACGGTGCTCGTGTCGCACTCGATGGGTGGCGTGATTGCGTTGCGCTACCTTGAAGAGCATCCCGGGGGCGTTTCCGCGGCCATTTTTTCGGCGCCGGCGCTGTCGGTCGGTGCGGAACGCGGATGGCGACGCGCGCTCGAGCATGCGTATGTCTGGCTTGGCGCCCACCTGGGATTCGCGAGCGCCTATCTGACGGATCAGCATGACTGGCTCGAAGCCACCGACACTGCCGATGGGCTATCGCACGACAGGCTGCGCGGCGGACTGCAGAAACGCTGGTTCGCCGCCAACCCCGCGCTGCGGGTCGGCGGCGTAACGTTTGGGTGGATGGAGGCGCTCTACGACTCGGCAGACGTCGCGATGGATACCAGGCGTCTCGCGCAGGTGACCACCCCGGTACTGTTTGGTGTCCCGCTCGCTGATCCAATCGCCAATCCCGCCACATCACTCGCCGTTTGCGCGCAGCTGCATTCTTGTCGAGCATGGCGTGCTGACGGCGCGTGGCACGAACTCTTCGTCGAGTCCGATCGATGGCGATCCCCATGGATCGACGCAGTCGTCGGGTTCCTGCCGCGGCAGTAGACGGTGCCCGGACCGACAAAATGCTGACCGTGTCAAACACCGGCTGTCGAAGGCCTTAGGGCCAGAATTCCTAAAGGCAAAGTCCGCTGAGCGGATCTCAATCCGGTCCGCGGGCACAAAAAGCCGATAACCGCCCGGTGCTTATTCTGAGCCACGACATATTCAACGCGCGCTCAGGAAGCGCGATTCGACAATGAGAAGTTGCTGGCACTCGGTAGTTCTGACGCAGAGTTCGGAACGGTACTTCGGTCCTGAAATTGTCATCAATGGCTAGCACCAATGCTGTCGGCGTTCTGTTGGTTGTACTTGGATAGCGCAGGAATTTGAGGGATTGTTTGGGTGCAGATCTTCACGGGGGGATCTCCCAAAATCGTTTCAGGTTCCCTCTTCATCATGTCGGAAACCTCGATTCAAACAGTGAAGGATCGCGTCGTTAGGCCGACCGTCGCGCGCGATTGCAACGCGGAACGATACGAATGATTATCGACGCGTCAGCCACCCCCTCATCGCGCCACGTCGAGCATCTAGCTTCCGCGCGTAGCGCGCCGGCATGCCGGGGCTTCGCCATCCACCGGCAGCCATGATCTCGGGTAGCGCGGCCCCCGCCGTCGTGAGGTCTTGCGCAGCACCGATCCGTGTGGAATGGCCGCTAATGTTCCCAGCGGCTTCCGCATTGAGCCCGATGCACTTGGCGATTCTCTTGAACGTCCTTGCGACTTCGGCGCTTGTGATCGGCTTCGTGCCGACGGAACCGTCCCGTTTGATGGCGAGGAAGACCGGCCCCTTTTTGATCTTTATCGCTCGCCGCCACTCTTCAAGGGCAATTCGAGCCTCGCGGGCGAGATGGCGCTCCTGGATGACGCCACCCTTGGTCCGAAGGGTCACGGTTCGACCTTCCGGTCCATTCGAAGAAATAAGTGCCGTTCTCAGCGCTGCGCTGCAACAACGGAACAACCAAACTCACGGGGTATGGACGCTAGGCGCCGCTGATCAGGCCAGGAGGCCGCTCCGGCGCTGTTCGGCGGCGAGCCGGAAGCCACTGCCGAGCGCTGCCAGCGGGCGTGCGCACGATCAGGTCAGTTATCGTACAGCCGAGGGCCTGACCGAGTGGGCGCGACATCGCGAAATCTAAAGGTTTCCAGGCGATCCTGGATGCAGGCCGCATCGGCCAATGATCAGCCATCAGGAGCTGCGGGACGGACGTCCGGCCAGCAACGGAATGATGGCGCAACGAGTCGTGGGTCCGAACGCGACGGCGGCGACCCGGGCGACTTCGGCTC
>CAIYLH010000076.1 GCA_903927005.1 uncultured Pseudomonadota bacterium | reverse complement strand
TGATTCTCCGCAACGAGAAGCGCATTCTGCAAGAAGCGGTGGATGCACTGCTTGATAACTCTATCCGCAAGAGCGGCGCCTCAGCTGGCGCAATGACCATGGCGCAACGCCGTCCGCTCAAGTCTCTTGCCGACTACTTGAAGGGTAAACAAGGCTACTTCCGCCAGAACCTGCTCGGTAAGCGCGTCGACTACTCCGGCCGTTCGGTTATCGTCGTCGGTCCGGAACTGCGCCTGCACCAGTGCGGTCTGCCCAAGAAGATGGCGCTCGAACTGTTCAAGCCGTTCGTCTACGCCAAGCTGGAAGAACTGGGCTACGTCACGACGATCAAGTCCGCGAAGAAGCTCGTGGAGAAAGAGTCGGCGATCGTGTGGGACATCCTGGAAGACGTGATCCGTGAGCACCCCGTGCTGCTCAATCGCGCGCCCACGTTGCACCGTCTCGGCATGCAGGCGTTCGAGCCGATCCTCATCGAAGGCAAGGCGATCCAGCTGCACCCGCTCGTTTGCACGGCGTTCAACGCCGACTTCGACGGTGACCAGATGGCGGTTCACGTGCCGTTGTCGCTCGAAGCGCAGATTGAAGCGCGCGTGCTGATGATGTCGACCAACAACATCCTCTCGCCCGCGTACGGCAAGCCGATCATCAATCCGTCGCAGGATATCGTGCTCGGTCTGTACTACATGACGCGTGAGTCGCCGTACGTCGCCGGTTCGGGCAAGCTGTTTGCCTCGCCGGAGGAAGTGCGCGCGGCGTATGACGCCAAAGAGCTGCACTTGCAGGCCAAGATCCGCTGCCGCATTCCGGTGTGGGCGACGGGTTCGCGCGAAGGCGATGCGCCGACGCACCGCGACACCGTCGAGACCACGACGGGCCGCGTGCTGCTGAGCGAAATCGTGCCGCACGGCGTGCCGTTCAGCATGTACAACCGCGAGCTGGGCAAGAAGGAACTGCAGAACCTGATCGACGAGGTGTACCGCGCAGCGGGCTCGAAGAACACGGTGCTGTTGGCCGATGCGCTGCGGACCGCGGGTTACACGAACTCGACCAAGGCCGGCATCTCGGTGTGCTTGAGCGACATGACGATCCCGGCCGCCAAGGGCGAACTGATCGACAACGCGCAAAAGCAGGTCGCGGACATCACGACGCAGTACCTGGAAGGTCTCATCACCGACGGCGAGCGCTACAACAAGGTGGTCGACACGTGGTCGGACACCACGGAAAAGATCGCCAAAGTGATGATGGTCGGTATCTCGACGCGCAAGGTGACCAACCCGGCGACCGGCGAGATCCACGACACGAAGTCGCTCAATCCGGTGTTCATGATGGCGGATTCCGGCGCGCGCGGTTCGGCCCAGCAGATGCGTCAGCTGGCCGGTATGCGCGGTTTGATGGCCAAGCCCTCGGGCGAGATCATCGAAACGCCGATCACCGCGAATTTCCGCGAAGGTCTCTCGGTGCTGCAGTACTTCATCTCGACCCACGGCGCCCGCAAGGGCCTCGCCGACACCGCGCTGAAGACCGCCAACTCCGGTTACCTGACCCGCCGTCTGGTGGACGTGACCCAGGATCTGGTCATCACCGAGCTCGACTGCGGCACCAAGAACGGCATGTTCATGAAGGCTCTGGTGGAAGGCGGCGACGTGGTGGAACCCCTGCGCGACCGCATCCTGGGCCGCGTCGCCGCCAACGACGTGATCCACCCGGATACCGGCGAGACGGTGATAGACGCCGGCACCCTGCTGGACGAAGACAGCGTGGACCTGATCGACGAACTGGGCATCGACGAAGTCAAGGTGCGTACCCCGCTGACCTGCGACACTCGCTGGGGCCTGTGCGCCAAGTGCTACGGCCGCGACCTGGGCCGCGGCAACCTGGTCAACTCCGGTGAGGCGGTGGGCGTCATCGCCGCCCAGTCCATCGGCGAGCCCGGCACCCAACTGACCATGCGGACCTTCCACATCGGTGGCGCCGCTTCCCGGGCCGCTTCCGCCTCGCAACTGGAAGGCAAGTCGGCCGGTGCCATCCGCTTCCTGCCCAGCCTGCGCACCATCACCAACGTCAAGGGCGAGCAGGTGGCCATCTCCCGCAACGGCGAAATCCTGATCGTCGACGACAACCAGCGCGAGCGCGAGCGCCACAAGGTGCCCTACGGCGCCACCCTTGCGGTGGTGGACGGCCAGGTGGTCAAGGCCGGCACCGCGCTGGCCAACTGGGATCCGCATACTCGCCCGATCATTACCGAGTATGCCGGCCGGGTGAAATTCGAGAACGCGGAAGAGGGCGTCACCGTCGCCAAGCAGATCGACGAAGTGACCGGCCTGTCCACCCTCATCGTCATCGACGGCAAGCGCCGTGGCGCCGCCCAGTCCAAGGGCGTGCGGCCCCAGGTGCGCCTGCTCGGCGGCGACGGCCAGGACGTGAAGGTGGCCGGCACCGACATCAGCGTCAACATCACCTTCCAGGTGGGCTCGCTGATCACCGTGAAGGATGGTCAGGACGTGAACGTGGGCGACGTGCTCGCCCGTATCCCGCAGGAAACCTCGAAGACTCGCGACATCACCGGCGGTCTGCCGCGGGTGGCGGAACTGTTCGAGGCGCGGTCGCCCAAGGACGCCGGCGTGCTGGCGGAAATCACCGGCACCGTGTCCTTCGGCAAGGACACCAAGGGCAAGC
>CAIYLH010000075.1 GCA_903927005.1 uncultured Pseudomonadota bacterium | reverse complement strand
GGAGTCTTGGGCATTGGCGCGATTTTACTGGGGCCACCTGCTGCGGCGTACGCGAGAAATTGCCCAGTTCGTACAGATATCGTGCGATCCACTGCAGCCCGGCAACGAGCGCGGCATGAGCCCTAAACACTTGGCCGCAGCTCCTTGTGCTGGCGCAACTGTCGCAGCGGGGTCAGCGCGTCCCTGCGCTTCGGTAGTGGTACGACAGCCGCAAGCCAATCAGGCGCGGGCGGTTGGGGGTCACCAGGTGAACGTACTCGAAGCCATTGACGTAGAGCTGCGCACGGGTATCGCTCAGGTTCTGGCCGTATAGCTCCACTTCCCACGCGTCTTTCGCAATGCCCAGCGAGGCGTCATAGGTCGTGTAGGCCGCCTGTGGCTGATTCGGTGGCTCGAACGCACCGGCGGTTGCTATCGAGGCGTAGGACTTGCCGGAGTGCTGGACTGCGCCCTGCCAGTAGCCGTGGTAGTCGCCGATGGTGAACTCGTAACGTCCGCGCAGGTTGCCCTGGAACAGCGGCGACTGACCGAGCGGGCTGCCAAGGCCCGCGGTCGGGAACAGCGACAGCGGCTGACCGTCGCTGCCGATCAGCGACGGGGCGCTGGTCTGCTCGCTCTTGTTCCAGGCGAACGACGAGGTCAGCGTCAGGTGCTCGGTGGCCTTGAGAATGATCTCACTCTCCAGTCCACGAACCCGATAGTCGGGGCCGTTGGCGGTGAAGTTGAGGTTGCCATAGAGCGGCGGATCGAACAGCGTCAACTGCACGTTCGTCCACTGCTCTTCGTAGAGCGCGCCGTTGACCTGCAGGCGCCGGTCGAACCAGCTGGTCTTCCAGCCGAGTTCGTAGTTCTTCAGGTTGTCCGTTTCATAGGAGACGGGCACGGTGAACTTGCCATACAGCGGCGAGCTCGGGCTGAGCAGGCCCTGGCCGCGGTTGAAGCCGCCGGGCCGGAAGCCTTCCGAATACGTCGCGTACAGCATCACGCCAGGCGCCGGCTTCCAGCTGACGTTGAGCTTGTTCTTGTGGCCGGAGTTGGTGTTGGTGAGCGGGACGTGTGTGCCATCGGCGAGGGTGACGTACTCGAGCGTCGTGCTCAGGCCCGGTGGCGCCGTGCACGGGTCGACCCCACGGCATCCATAGGCCGAGTTTTTCGAGCCATGCTCGTAGTTGTCCATGTGGTAGAAGCGCGAGCCGAGCGTGACGGTGAGCTGGTTGGGGATCAAGTCGTAGGCGAGCTCGCCGAATAGTGCCTTCTGCTTGTAGCCACGGGTGATGTCGTTGAAGAACACATCGCCCGGAACGCGTGGCGACGGGTCGAACATCGTCGTCCCCGGCAACGGCGCGAGCGTGCCGAAGCCCGCTTCAGGCTGGCCGTACTGGAAGTTCGCCGAGTCCTGGATCTTGAAGTCCTCCCAGAACAGGCCGCCGATCGCCCGCAGCCGGTTATCGTCCGGCGTGCTGAGGCGGAACTCATGGCTCTGGTGGGTATTGCGAACGATGTCGCGCCAGACGGCGCTGGGGGAGTAGCACACGTCGGTCGGGGAGGTGCCGAAGGCCGGGCCGTTGCACTGGTAGTAAGCGGCGTAGGCGCCGCGGGAGTAGGCGGTGTAGTCGGTGACCTGCTCCGAGTGTCGCACCAGATAGCCGCCCGTATAGACGGCCTTGAGCGCCGCGATGCGCCCGGTCAGCGTCCAGGCGGTGTCCTCGAAGCGATCCTTGTTGCTCGACGGGTTGTACTGCTGCACGTTCAGGTCGCCGAGTTCCGGCGCGTACGCATAGACGCCCTCGGCGTCCAGATGCTGGAAGCTCTGCTGAATCAGCAGCGACCAGTCGTCATTGATCTGCGCCAGCGCCGAGACGCGCATGCCCTGGTAGACAGTGGGGTTGTAGGCGTTGTTCACCAGCGCGTTGTTGTTGATGCTGACGCTGTCGGTGGGCACCACGCCGCCGAAGTAGGTGACGATGCCGCCGTCGGTGGGCTTGCGGCTGAACGTGCCGGGAATGTTGTGGATGTAGCCGCCGCGCTGATCGTTGTAGATCACGGCCCGTACCGCGAACTTGTCGGCGATGAGCGGCAGGTTGAGGTAGGCCTGGGCGTTGCTGCTCGGGTCGCCGTGCGCCGTCACCGCGTAGCCGGCGCTGAAGCCCGCCTCGGTCAGGTTGAGCTTGGGTTTGTTGGTGATGTAGCGCACCGCGCCGGCCTGTGCGCCGGCGCCGTACAGCGTCCCCTGTGGGCCTTCCAGCACCTCGATGCGCTCAAGGTCGGCGGCGTAAATGTCCAGGTTGCGACCGGGTAGCTGCACCGACTGGTCATCGAGATAGACGGCGACGTTCGGGAAACTGCCGACCCCGCCCGCGATCTGGTTGCCGCTCTGCGTGGTCGACAGGCCGCGCATGTACAGCTCGTTCTGCCCCGGGCCCTTGCTGGCGGAGGTGACGCTCGGCAGATAACGGACGTAGTCATCGAAGGTTTGCACCTTCAGTTGCGAGAGCATCTCGCCAGTCATCGCGCTGATCGCGATGGGAACGTCCTGCAGATTCTCCGCGCGTCGCGTGGCGGTGACGACGATTTCGCTGATCTCGTTGGCCGACGAGGCGGGTGCTGGCGCGGCAGCCGCGCTCAAAGCCAGCGGTCCGCACAGGATCGCGCTGATGGTGGTGGCCAGAGTCTTGTTGATCGTCACGTAGCTGTCCCTGTCACGCTGTTGCGTTCTTGGTCGCGCGCGCCACTGGCTCGGCGCGACAATTTGAAGTGGGCTGACTCGACTCGATTGCGCTTTCGCTCGCTTTCCCCGCTCGCTGACGTCGGCGGTTGTAGACCGCTCGTCGTCAACGCGTTGCGACCCCCGCGCCGGTGCGCCGGCGTTCTTGCAGGGTTTTACCTGTGTAGCGAAATCGATTGAGGGCCGCAAGTTTCTGCGGAAAACACTTAGCGGCCTACGCCAAATGCCCTATGTATTAGGGCATCCAACGGTAGACCGCGCCGCTGTACGGCGCATGCCATTCGTCAAAAAGCCCCGTGATGTAGACCGCGCCATCAGGACCCAGGCCGACGTTGGTGACATAGGGCGTCGGGACGTGGATCTGCCTGACCAGCCGTTTGCCTTCATTGACCACCAATACCCGCGCGGAGCCGTTTTGCGCGATGTAGTAGTTGCCGTCGGCGCCGGCCTTCATGCCATCCGGGCCGTTGTACGCATCGCTGTGCGGCGTTGGCGGTGCGATGTCATTCAGCCGCGCCCAGACGCGCCGCGGCCCCAGCGTGCCGTCCTGCAGTAGTGGGAACTCGAGAATGCGCCCGGCCAGCATTTCGGCGACCAGCAGCTGCCTGCCGTCGTGGGAGCGCGTGAGGCCATTGGCGTAGTGGATCGTCTCGGCAAGCACGCTGGCGACGCCGTCGGCCGTCAGGTGCTGGACGGTGCCGGTGATCGGGGCCTGCAGGGCGTATTCGCCCGAGGTGGTGAAGTAGACGCCGCCGGCGCCATCGGGCGTGAAGTCGTTGGGTCCCTGGAAAGAGCGGCCATCTCGATCGCGTTCGATGCGCCGCAGTTCGACGCCGTCGGCGTCGATTTCAACGAGCTGGTTGGTGTCGTAGCAGGCGACCAGCAGATGGGCGGCGCCAAATTCGGCCACTGCGCTCGGTCCGCACTGTGCCGGCTTCCAGAACGAAGCGCTGACGCCGTCGTGCCAGACGCGCAGCTCGTTGGCGGCGTACTCGACATAGAACAGTCGCCCGGCATGCCAGAGGGGACTCTCCGGATAGGCGGCCCGCGGCGCAATCACCGTGGGGCTCGCCGCGCAGCTGATGCCGCTGCAGGTGAGCGCGAGGGCGGCGCACAACGAACGCGTCAGGGCAGGCAGTGTCATCGCGTTACTCCAGCAGGGTAGGCCGCACGCGCGCTTCGCTCCAAAATTCGCGCCTAGCGCTCGGGCTGGGCCAGTAGGTTCTGGTATTGGGGATGGCGCGCGATGTAGGCGGCGACAAAAGAGCAGCGTGGCACGACCTGTTCACCGCGGCGGCGCACCAGCTCGAGTACGGCGGCGGTCAGGCGCGAGCCCACGCCGCTGCCGCCCAGCGCCGGCGGCACTTCCGCGTGCGTCAGCACCAGCACGGCGCCGTCACGCTGGTAGTCGATGAAGGCGACGGCCTCGCCGAGCACAAGCTCGAAACGGGATGCGGCCAGGTTGTCTGTGACGGTGGTGTTCACCAGGCTCCTAGAACGTACCGGTGACTTCGAATGCGCGGCGACCGGAGGCATCCGGCGTGCCAAGAAACGCCACCGCCCGGCTGACGTCGGCCGAGGCGGAGGGTCGTGGCGTGACTTCGCCTTCGAGTTTGTAGGCGCGCTCGTGGCTGATCTGCAGCTGGCCGCGAACCAGCAGCGGGGCATCCACGTCGCGCACGCGCCCGACCAGTTGCGCGGGGGTGTTTGCGCGGCCGTCAAACTCGATCGCATAGCTGCCGATCGCGAGCGCCGAGCCGGGTGGTCGCAGCTTCGAGACCGTGAACGCGCCCACTAGCGCGACCGGCCAGCCGTGCTCGAGTCGGGCCCGCGCAAGGTGGCCGCTGAGCGTCCCATCCCACGCCTGCGGGCCATGCTCCGGGTGCAGGGCGGTGACTGGCAGCGACAGCTCGATGCCATCGGCCTCAAGCGCACCGCCGACGGTGGCGGCGACGCGCCCGCGCAGGAAGCCGTCAGGGCGTGTGACTTCTATGTGGTAGGCGAGCTTGCCGGACAGCAGTGCCAGCGGCTCTGCGGTCCAGCTCAATGTCCCTAGCGGCGCGCCCTGCAGGCGGATCGAGTCGGCGCTGCCGTTCCAAATGGTGCCGACGACGCCCTCGACGGCGAGATCCGGCGGCAGGCGGCCGACCAGCACCGAGGCGGGCAAGGTCGCGACGATCACGCCGACGAAGACGATCAGGCCGACTAGCGTCAGCAGCCAGCTCTGGCGCATCGGCTCAGGAACGCACGAAGGTGAGGTTCGCGTTGACCCGGCCCGGCGCGTCGGTGCGCTCGAGCGTCGCGGCCTGCACGGTCAGTCCGTACTCGCGCTGCACGCGCAGCAGCCAGGTGGCGAGTGCGTCGAAGGACGCGCCCTCGAGGTGCACGCGCACCCCGTTCATGCCGGAAGGTTCGGTGCCGCGCAGGTTCATGCCCAGGCCGCCGTCGCGCGTGGTGCGATCGATCACGCTGACCAGCGACTGGCCACCGCCGGATGGCACCGGCGCGGAGCGCAGCTCGGCCATCACGCTGCCGATGTAGACGATGTCGGCGCGCTTGCCGGCGAGGCGCTTCTCGGCGCCGCTGACCAGCGTATGCATGCGGCCGACACTGCCGGCGATCAGCAGCAAGCCTACGAGGATTGCGCCCACGCGCACGATGAGCTGCTCGCGGGGCTGCAGTGCGCCGTACCAGCTGGCGAGTCGCGCGCTGAGGGTGCTCATGAGCCGGGCCCCTTGAGCTGCAGGTGCCCCTGGAAGCGCTGCTCGTGTTGCGTTGCGCCTTGCAGCTGGGCGTCGAAGCCGCGGCCGCGGACCGCCTCCTGCAGGTGGTCGAGGCTGCCGACATCCGGCGCGTCGACGGTCAGCTCGCTGGTGCCATCCCGGTAGCTGAGTGACTGTAGCTGCGTGCCAGGCGCCGCTGCGACCGCTGTGCCCAGTGCGTTCAAGGTGCCGAGCAGCCCCTCGCTGACGGCGGCGCGACTCTTGCGCACGCGGCTTTCGATCGCCAGCCGCACACTCGGCAGCCGCGACAGGTTCTGTACGTCCGGCAGCGCTTCGGCCGCCAGTGACTTCAGCTGCTGGTCGGCGCGAGTCTCGTCCTGGTGCAGTCGCCACCAATCGACGCCATTGGCGCCGAGGTGTGCCACCAGCAACACCGCCAGCAGGCTTGCCGCCAGGCGCCAGCGGGGCCATTCGGAGGCCAGGCCGTGGCGGGGCAGGAACTCACCCTGCAGCAGCGACAGGGGACTGCCACTGACCGTGCCGGCCGCCAGCAACGGCAAGGTGCCGTCGGCGAGCAGTTGCACGTTGAGGCTCGCGAATCGGTCGCGCAGCGACTCGACCAGCGGCTCGGCGGCTGCCCAGTCAGCGGCCGAGGCGTACAGCAGCACGTGGGGTGGGCTGATCAGCGGCACACCCGCCTGCGGCAGCAGACCTGCGATCGACAGTGCCGCGGCCAGTGGCTCGGCGTGCAGGGCCAGCGGCAGTTCGCCGGGACGGCGCACGGTGAGGCGACCGGCCTCGAGCACGATCACGACGTGCGCCGGGTTGTCCGGCACGAGCAGCGAGTCGGGATGCATCGCGGCGGGTGACAGACCCGCGGCGGCAAGTTCCGCCAGCCAGCCGCTGAGCCTGGCGCGCTCGAGCGCAGCGACCTGCAGCGCTCCGTCCGGCTGCGTACGCGTGGTCGCGAAGTGCATCGCCTCGACATCGGTCGCGAGTTGTTCTTCCAGCGCGAACGGCACGAGCTTGGCGAGCTTGGCGGCGCTGCGGGTGGGCAGGTCGGGCGCGGCGAGCAGGACCTCGGCGCCCGGGATCAGCACGACCAGGCGTCGGCCGGCCAGGGTCGCTGCCGCCGCGGCCAGCGGACCGCGGGCGATCTCGCCCATGCGCGTGCCGTGGCCGTCGACTACGACCCACTCGCAGTCAGGCGCGCCGTCACCTGTGATCGTGGTGGAGACGGGAAAGCGCAGGACGAAGGTTTCAGCCATCAGTCACTCGGTGCCGAAGGTACGCAGGACGACGCGAGAGTATCCGCCGGGATTGCGCTCCAACAGACTGTACAGCGTGAGTTCGGTAGTGCCAATACTGACTATCGTCTGGCCGCGGAAGTAACGCGAACTCTCGCCGATCAGGCGCAGCGCGGCGTCCTTCTGCGGCGGCTGCAGCAGCGGGGTGAGCATCGCGGTGACGTCGGCCAGCGACGGGAAGCAGCCCTTCTGGCGATTGGTCATCAGCTGCTTGGGGTCTTGTCCGAATGCGGTCATGCCCGGCGCGAGTGTGTCGAGCAGCAGGCCGCTGGCGGTACAGACGTTCAGCGGCGTGGCGACCGGCAGTGCTGCGACGTACGGTGCGATCAGCCGGTAGCGCTCCAGGCCAAAGCCCGGCAGCGCGAGCAGTTCGCTGGTGCTGGTGATCGGCCGGTTGGGCGGCCGATAGGGGGGCGCCAAGCCGGTGTAAACGCCGTCCTCGGCCCCGTCCACGCCATCGGCGATCGTGTCCGGGTCGATCCAGTCGAGTAGCAGCGAGGCCCATTTCGGCTCGAGCTGCAGTTGCGTGAGCAGGCGCTGGAACCAGGCGAACGCAAACACGTTCTTGGTGCCGTCGGCGTTGACCAGATTGTTGAGGTTGAAGCGGCCGGCGAGGTCCTCAAGCTGGCCGGTCAGTTCGCCGCCGTCGATCGGCATCGGTGGCAGCGGGGTCGCCCAGCTCTGGTCCAGTGTCACCTGGCGGTTGTTGTGTTCGTAGTCGGCGCGTAGCACCTCGATCGCCCAGGTTTCGGCGCCAAGGGCGATCTGGAAGGCCTGTTCCTGGGCGAGCAGGGTTGCGGCGCGGCGCTGGTCGAGCGCGCTCTGCGCGCCGATACGCGTCGCCATCACGGTGGCGAGGGCGACCACGACCAGCGCGATGATCAGCGCGACGCCGCGCGAGCGCTTCATCCGGCCACCTCGGCGATGCGCACGATGCGGCCCAGATCGGGCGTCTCGATCACGATCTCGATCGCCATCGGTCGCAGTCCGAGTGCCGGTGCGCCGCCCGCGGCCCCCATGCCTACCGGGGGCCACTGGTCCTGCCAGCTGCGAGTGGCATCCATATAGCGCAGGTGCACGTTGCCGACGTTGTGCAGCAGCTCGCGCCGCACCGGCGCGTTGGCGAGCGTTGCGTCGAGCACGGTGAGGTACTCGCGCACGAGCGTGCCGTTGTCGAGTCGATACGTGACCCGCTGCAGGGTGCCGCGGGGGAGTCCGGCGGTGTTCGGCCAACCGCCGCGGGTCAGTGCGATGAGGTTGGTGGTGCGCGGATCCGCGAGCAGCGCCGGCAGCACCGCGGTGCCGATCATATCGCGAACTGGGCGTGGCTGGATCTGCTCGAAATCCGCGACCATGGTGTGCACGGTCATCTCGATCGCCCGCAGCCGGTCGAAGCTCGCGCTGGTGATCTCGCGGGAGCGGCGCACGTAGTTGAGCGTCTCGTACGCGAACGCGCTCAGTACGCTGAGCAGGAAGACCGAGACGAGTACCTCGATCAGCGTGAAGCCAGCGTGGCGGGAGCGGCGCATCAACGGCGCGGTCCGGTGAGCGGTGGTGCGCCGGGCAGCGTGATCGGCGCCCCGGGCACGCCGCCGGTGCCAGGCCCGACGTCCCAGCTGGTGGCGGACGGCGGCGCAGCGAGCGCGGTGCGGCCGACGAAGCCGCTGACGGTGGCGAGCGAGGAGGCGGCCTCTGCGTCCGCCGCGCGCACGCTGACGTCGACGCGCCGCATGCCGGGCACCTCCGTCTGCGTGACTGCCTGTTCCCACTTCCACTTCTGGCCGGCGTAGTCGAGCTCGCCGGTGGTTTTGTCGACCGACGGCAGCGTGCTGCCCAGTCTCACTTCGGTGATCTTGTTCTGGGCGATCCAGCTGGCGAGGATGCGGTCGCGGAAGTAGCTGCCGTTGCGCGCGGAGTTGGTGACCACCGACAGGACCGCGGCAAGGCCCATCGATGCGATCGCCAGCGCGACCAGCACCTCGATCAGGGTGAAGCCACGGCGCCTGTTCATGGGGTCTTGCCCGGCGGCGTCACGCTGAGCGTGCCGTCCGCATGTCCTTCAACGACCAGCGTGGCGTTGCTGCCGTCACGTATGAGCTCCAGTCGGTAGGCGGAGCTGTCGCCGCTGGCGTAGAGCAGGATCTGCGGTACGCGCGGCGTGTCCGGCTTGTCGCGACCGAGCAGCACGAGCCGGCCTTCGATCTCCAGTTGCGGCGCGACGCCGGCGGGGAGCTCATGCGCTTCGTACAGTCGATCCTCCGGCAGTGTCTCCCAGCGCTGGCGCCGCGCGACATAGGTGAGCACCTCGTAACGGTCGGGTCCGATCCACAGCCCGTAGTCGCGACCCTCGAGCCCGGCCTGTTCGCTCGCGGCGGCGACGACGTCCGCGTAGCGATCCCCTTCGGTCTCGAGTCCGCGGTCCTCGCCAAGCAGCCCCATCGACAGCATGGCCACCGTGGTCAGCACCGCCATGATCACGACCACCACCAGGATCTCGACCAGGGTGAAGCCCGCGCTACGGCGGGCCGGGCGGAAGCGTTGCACGGTACGCGGGCGCAACTCCAAGTGCGTTACTTGGGGTCCCGCGCGCTGAGATCGGCGTCGATGCCCTGGCCGCCGGGCTGGCCATCGGCACCCAGCGAGAGCAGATCGTACGGCGTGGCGTTCGAGCCCGGCGCCAGATACACGTAGTCGTGGCCCCAGGGATCCTTGACCAGCTGCTTGACGTAGCCGTCCTGCCGCCAGTTCTTGAGGCTGGGGTCGTTGGGCTTGGTGACCAGCGCCTCGAGGCCCTGGTCGGTGGTCGGATAGCGGAAATTGTCCATCCGGTAGAGGTCGAGCGCGCTTTCGTACAGCCGCAGGTCGTTGCGCGTCTTGGTGACGCGCGCCTCGTCGATGCGGCCGAGGATCTGCGGCGCGACCAGCGTCCCGAGGATCGCCAGAATCACGACCACGACCATGATTTCGATCAGCGTGAAGCCGCGCGCGCGATGCATCATGGGAGCCACTCCAGCGGTAAATCGAGTCTTTGGATGATAACAGAAGGGTTACGCCGGCTTTGACGGCCGCGCGCAGCGGTGGTTCCATCGCTGGACGTGGCGCCCGTTATAATCGCCGCATGTGACGGGAGAGCGACGATGTCATTGGCAGTGGTGTTTCCGGGGCAGGGGTCCCAGTCGGTGGGGATGTTGGCGGCGCTGGCGGCCGAGCAGCCGCTCGTCCGGGCGACGTTTGACGAGGCCTCCGCGGTGCTTGGCTACGACCTTTGGGCGCTGGTGCAGTCGGGCCCTGAGGCGGAGCTGAACTCCACCGAGCGTACCCAGCCTGCGATGCTGGCCGCTGGCGTTGCCGTCTGGCGGGTCTGGCGTGCTGCCGGGGCACCGGAGCCGGCGATGCTCGCCGGCCACAGCCTGGGCGAGTTCACCGCGCTGGTCTGCGCCGAGGCGCTGTCGTTTCGCGATGCCGTCGCGGCCGTGCAGTTCCGCGGTCGGGTCATGCAGGAGGCGGTGCCGGCGGGCGAGGGCGCGATGGCGGCGATCCTCGGCCTGGAGGATGCCGACGTCGAGGCCGCTTGTGCCGAGGTCGCCGCCGGCCAGGTCGTCGAGGCGGTCAACTACAACTCCCCCGGCCAGCTGGTGATCGCCGGGCACGCGGCGGCCGTGGGCCGCGCGCTCGACAATGCCAAGGCGCGCGGCGCCAAGCGCGCGCTGCTGCTGCCGGTGAGCGTGCCGGCGCACAGCTCGCTGCTGCTGCCGGCCGGTGAGCGACTGCGCGAGCACCTCGCCGCGGTGCCGCTGAGCCCGCCACGCTGGCCGGTCTATGCGCTCGGCCTGGGCCGGCATGATTCGGCCGAGGCGATTCGCCGCCAGGTAGTCGCGCAGCTTTCCAGCCCGGTTCGCTGGACCGACACCGTCCGCGACATGATCGCGCACGGCGCGACCCGACTGGTCGAGTGTGGTCCGGGCAAGGTGCTCACCTCGCTGAACCGCCGTATTGAACGCAACAGGGAGATCGCGATGCAGGCGATCGAGGATCCGGCGAGCCTCGCCGCCGCACTGTCCACGGGAGAGTCCGCATGACGACGCCGATGCCGGGATTTAGGGTTGATGGCCAGGTCGCACTGGTGACGGGCGCGTCGCGTGGCATCGGCCGGGCGATTCTGCATGCGCTGGCGGCTGCTGGCGCCACGGTGGTCGGCACCGCGACGACCGAGCAGGGCGCCGCTGCGATAGGCGTGGGGCTCGCTGCTGCCGGCTTCACCGGGCGGGGCGTGGTACTGGACGTCGCCAGCGACAGCAGCGTCGAAACGGTCCTCAAGGACATCGACGGCCGCGAGGGCGCGGTCGGGATTCTGGTCAACAACGCCGGCATCACCCGCGACGGGCTGCTGCTGCGCATGAAGATCGAGGACTGGGACGCGATCCTTAACACCAACCTCAGTTCGGTGTTCCGGCTGTCGAAGGCGGTGCTGCGCGGCATGATGAAGGCGCGCAGCGGGCGGATCATCAGCATCGCCTCGGTCGTCGGCCTGACCGGCAACGCCGGGCAGGCGAACTACGCCGCCGCCAAGGCCGGCATCATCGGCTTTAGCAAGTCGCTGGCCCGTGAGGTCGCCTCACGCAATATCACCAGTAACGTGGTCGCGCCGGGGTTCATAGACACGGACATGACCCGCGCGCTGAGCGAGGAGCAGCGCACGGCGCTGGCCGGTTCCATCCCGCTGGCGCGGCTCGGCAGCCCCGAGGACATTGCCGCTGCGGTGCTGTATCTGGCCTCCCCGGCAGGGGCCTATGTGACCGGCGAAACCCTGTCGGTGAACGGTGGAATGTACATGCCCTGACGGGCAATTCTGGTAAGTTATTGAAAACGTTCATTAAATGCCGCATGGCGGGGCCGCTGAGTTTCCCCTAAAATGCGCCCTTCGCGTGATCAAGCCGGGGGGTCGCCCCGCGGGTCGCCAATCGGTCTGATTTTGCCTTGCGTCACAGAGGATTTAAAACGATGAGCAGCGTTGAAGAGAGGGTCAAGAAGATCGTCGCCGAGCAGCTGGGCGTTAAGGGAGAGGAAGTCACCAACGATGCCTCCTTCGTAGACGACCTGGGTGCCGACTCGCTCGATACCGTCGAACTCGTGATGGCGCTCGAGGAAGAGTTCGAGACTGAGATTCCTGACGAGGACGCGGAGAAGATCACCAACGTCCAGCAGGCGATCGACTACATCAACGAGCATCAGGGCAAGGCCTGAGTTCGCTGTGGGAGTGCCGGGCGCGTAGCCGCGCCCGGCACTCCCGCCATTCCCTTCCAGGTCATCACTTTGCGGAGGCGCCGTGTCCAAGCGTCGTGTCGTCGTCACGGGTCTTGGGATTGTGTCCCCGGTCGGCAGCCAGGTGGCCGAAGCGTGGGATAACGTCGTCAATGGCCGCAGCTTCATCGGGCCCATCACCCGTTTTGATATCAGTGCCTACCCCACCCGGTTCGCCGGTGATGTGCGTGGCTTCGTTGTCGATGACTATCTGGCGCCGAAGGATGCGCGCCGGATGGACTGCTTTATTCAGTACGGCTTCGCCGCCTCCACGCAGGCGCTGCGCGACTCGGGACTGACGGTCACCGACGAAAACGCGCCGCGCATTGGCGTCGCGATGGGTGCCGGCATCGGCGGTCTGGACACGATCCAGGCCAGTCACGACAAGCTGCTCGAGGCGAAGGGCCCGCGCAAGGTGTCGCCGTTCTTCGTGCCTGCCAGCATCATCAACATGATTTCCGGGCACGTGTCGATCGCCTACGGGCTCAAGGGCCCGAACCTGGCGCTCGTCACGGCCTGCACGACTTCCACCCACAGCATCGGCATCGCCGCACGCTGCATCCAGTATGGCGACGCGGACGTGATGATCGCCGGTGGCGCCGAGATGGCGATCAACCCGCTGGGCGTGGCCGGTTTCTGCCAGGCGAAGGCACTCTCCGAGCGCAACGACGAGCCGACGCGCGCCAGCCGTCCGTGGGATCGCGACCGCGATGGCTTCGTGATGGCGGACGGTGCGGGGGCGATCGTGCTGGAGGAGTACGAACATGCGAAGGCGCGTGGCGCACGCATCTATGCTGAGTTCGTTGGCCTGGGGATGAGCGGCGATGCGCATCACATCACCGCGCCGCCGGCCGACGGCGACGGCGCGCGTCGGGCGATGGAGAGCGCGCTCAAGGACGCAGGCGTTGCGCCTTCTGAACTGCATTACATCAACGCGCACGCGACCTCCACGCCGCTCGGTGACATCGGCGAGACGGTCGCGATGAAGCGTGCACTGGGTGACAGCGCCTACAAGGTCGCGGTCAGCTCGACCAAGTCGGTGACCGGGCATCTGCTGGGGGCGGCTGGCGCGGTCGAGGCCATCTTCACGATCCTCGCGATCCGTGACCAGATCGCGCCGCCGACGATCAACCTCGAGAACGCCGATCCACAGTGCGACCTCGACTACGTGCCGAACGTCGCGCGGCAGATGAAAATCGAGGTGGCCCTGTCGAACTCGTTCGGGTTCGGTGGCACCAATGGCAGTTTGGTGTTCCGTCGGCTGAGATGAGCCGTCCGTGCCTGACGGCTCCCTGACCGGCGCGCCGGTCGCCCGCTGTCTGGGGCGCTGGCGCCCCGACTTCCTGCAGGCCCACCTCGAGCAGCCGACGCGGCTGCCGTTCCTGCTTGAGAGCGCCAGTACCGGCACGCGACTGGGACGCTACGACATCCTGATGCAGGCGGGTGGCGAGACGCTGCTGCTGGACGCGGCGGGCATGCTGGTCGGTGATCCGCTGGGTGGCGCGTTTTTGCCGGCGTTGGATCGCGCGTTTGCCGCCGCACGGCGGCCGGCGGCTGGCTCCGTGCTGCCATTTACCGGCGGCTGGTTTGTCTACCTCGGCTACGAGCTGGCGGGCGAGATCGAGCCCAGGCTACGCCTGCCGCGCGGCGCAGGCCCGATGGCCTATGCCGCGCGCGTGCGCTCGGCGGCCATCTACGACCACGAGCAAGGCGAGACCTGGCTGGTGGCTGAGGCCGGTGCCGAAGGTGAGCTTGCGCTGCTCGAGTCGGTGCTCAAACCACAGTCTTTGTTGTCCGCGCCGCTGCCGTCGATTCCCGCGCTGACGCTCGTGGAGGATGACCCGAGCCGCTACCGCGCCGCGGTGACCCGTGCGCTTGAGTATGTGGCGGCCGGCGACATCTACCAGGCTAACCTTGCTCGCGAGTGGCGGGCGGCGCTGCCGGATGGCATCACTGCCGCCGCTCTGTATGCCCACCTGCGGCGCGCCAATCCCGGCCCGTTCGCGGCGCTGGCGGCCCTGCCGGGAATGACCGTATTGTCGACTTCGCCGGAGCGATTGGTGTCGGTCCGCGACGACCATGTCGAGACCCGGCCGATTGCGGGCACTCGGCCGCGTCGAGGCGACGATGCCGCTGTGATGGCGGAGTTGCTCGGTAACGTCAAGGAGCAGGCGGAGCACGTGATGCTGCTGGATCTGGAGCGCAATGACCTTGGTCGCATCTGCGTGGGCGGTAGTGTCGTGGTCGATGAGTACATGACCATCGAGAGCTACGCCCATGTTCATCACATCGTCTCCAACGTCAGCGGCACCAAGCGTGCTGAGGTGCTGCCGGGTCAGGTGATTCGCGCGCTCTTTCCTGGCGGCACAATCACCGGCTGCCCGAAGGTGCGCTGCATGGAGATCATCGCCGAACTCGAAGCGCGGCCGCGCGGCGCGTATACCGGCTCACTCGGCTACCTCAACTGTGATGGCAGCCTCGATCTGAATATCCTGATTCGCACGGCGACCGTGCGGGCGTTGCCCGAGGGCGGCCGCGAGCTTAGCCTGCTCGCGGGCGCGGGAATCGTCGCCGACTCGGAGCATGGCCGGGAACTGGACGAGACCCGGGCCAAGGCGCGCGGACTGGTGCGCGCGCTCGGCGCGGAGCCCGCCTGATGTTGTGGCTCGACGGTGAGCCGCTCGCCGAGGGCGCCAGTCTCGACCGGGCGCTCGAGTTTGGTGACGGCTTGTTCGAAACCATCGCGGTGCGTGACAACCGCCCGCGGCTGCTGGCGCGGCATCTGGCGCGACTCGCGCTCGGTTGCGAACGGCTCGGCATCGCGCCGCAGGATCCGTCGGTGCTGAAGGCGGAAATCGCTCGTGCCGCACGCATTCCCGGCGTCGGCGTGCTCAAGCTCATCGTCAGTCGCGGCGCGGGCGGGCGTGGCTATGCGGCCGATCCGCTGGCGCCCTCGCGACGCTGGCTGGCGCTACTGACGCCCCGTCCGCGGCCGGCCCGCTACGCGGTGGATGGCGTCGCGGTGTGCACGCTCACGACGCGCCTTGCCGAACAGCCGCTGCTCGCGGGCATGAAGCACCTGAATCGGCTCGAGCAGGTACTCGCCCGACGCGAGCTCGATGCGGTCTCGTTCGCTGAGGGGTTGATGCTGGATATCAGCGGCCGGGTGATCTGCGGCACGATGAGCAACGTCTACGCGCTGATCGAGGGTCGCGTCGTGACCCCGTCGCTCGCGCGGGCGGGTGTCGAAGGGGTGATGCGCGCGGCGCTCCTCGACGCCTGGCGCGCGGCAGGCACCGAGGTGGTGGTGCGCGACCTGTGGCCGACGGAGCTGGCGGGTGCGAGCGAACTGCTGCTGAGCAACGCGCTGATCGGCGTCTGGCCGGTGGCCTCGCTTGACGGCCGCCCGTATGCGCCGGGGCCGGTCACCCGCACCGCGGCGACCTGGGTGGAGTCCTGGTGAGCGGGCGAGGTTCATTGCGCTGGCAGCTACTGGCGGCACTGCTAGTCGCGGTCCTCGTCGCGGCGCTCGCGCTCGCGGCTGCCGAGCGCTGGTATCGGGCGCCGATCGCGCTTGCTGCACCGGTGGTCGTCTACATCGCACCGGGCGAGCCTTTGGGCCGCGTCGCGCAGCGCCTGGCGGGGCAGGGGCTGCTCGGCTGGCCGCGCCTTTACACGTGGATCGCCAGGCGCGAGGGCCTCGCAACTAGGATCCGCGCCGGCGAATATGAGGTCCGGCCAGGGACGAGTCCCGCGGCGCTGCTCACGCAGTTTGTCGAGGGTCGGGTCCTGCTGCACCCGGTCACCCTGGTCGACGGCTGGACGTGGGCGACAGCGCTTGCAGCGCTGCACCACAGCGCTGCCTTGACCCGGACGGTAGCCGGGCCGGCCGATGCCACGCTGATGGAGCGCCTCGGCGCGGCGGGGGTCGCGCCCGAAGGGCAGTTTTACCCGGACACCTATCTCGTGCCGCGCGGTACGAGCGATCTTGAGTTGCTGCGTCTGGCACACAACCGCCTCACCGAGCAACTCAGCGCCGCGTGGCAGGCGCGCAGGGCGGACCTGCCCCTTGCGACGCCCTACGAGCTGCTGATTCTTGCGTCGCTGGTCGAGAAGGAGACGGCGGCAGCCGACGAGCGTGCGCACATTGCGGCGGTGTTCGTTAACCGGTTGCGTCGTGGCATGCGCCTGCAGACCGATCCGACGGTCATCTATGGTCTGGGCGATGCCTACGATGGCCATATCCATCGTCGCGACCTCACCACTGACACTCCCTACAATACCTACACCCGCGATGGGCTGCCGCCGACGCCGATCGCCTTGGTGGGCGCGCCGGCACTGCTGGCGGCGGCGCAACCGGCCGATAGCGGGGATCTGTATTTCGTGGCGACCGGGCGCGGTGACGGAAGGCATCAGTTCTCCGGCACGCTGGAGGCGCACAATGCAGCCGTGGCGCGCTATTTGGAAAAGCGTCGCGGTGGAGGCGGACGGCGATGACGGTCGGGCGGTTCATTACATTCGAGGGCGTCGAGGGCGTCGGCAAGTCGACCCAGCTGGCGCAGCTGCAGGGGGCGCTGCTGGCGGCCGGCCGCGAGGTCGTCGCCACGCGCGAACCGGGTGGGACGCCGCTCGCTGAACGGATCCGCGCGCTGGTGCTGCACGATCGCTCCGAGCCTATGCCCGACGCTGCTGAACTGATGCTGATGTTCGCGGCGCGTGCCGTGCATACGGAAAACCTGATCAGGCCGGCGCTCGCGCGCGGTGCCTGGGTGCTTTGTGATCGCTATACGGATGCGACCTACGCCTATCAGGGCGGCGGACGCGGCGTCGCGGACGAGGCCATCGAACCGTTGGCGCGGCTCGCGCAGCGGGGCCTGATGCCGGATTTGACGCTGTTGCTCGATGTGCCAGTGGCGGCGGCCTTGCCGCGTGCCCGGGCGCGCACGGCGGCGGCCGACCGCATTGAGGGCGAGACCCAGCTGTTTTTCGAGCGCGTACGCGCGCGCTATCTGCAGCGCGCCGCGCTGGAGCCATCGCGCGTGCGGGTGATCGACGCCAGCGGCGATGTCGCTGCCGTCGCCGCGCGTGTGCTGGCGGCCGTGCAGACGCTGGAGTCGCGCTAGCATGGCGCTGGGTGAGGCCCTGCCGTTGTCGGTGGCTGCCGGTGCGCCGTGGCTTGCCGAAGCGCGTGATCGCGTGCTGCGGATGGTTGCCGCGGACCGGCTGTCGCATGCGCTGCTGTTGCAGGGGCCGCCCGGCATCGGCAAGCAGGCGCTGGCCGAATGGATCGCCCGGCTGGCGTTGTGTGACTCGCCGCAGGAGGGGCCCTGTGGGCAGTGCCCGTCGTGCGTGCAGCACTCGGCCGGCTCGCATCCCGACCTGCAGCGGGTGGTCATTCCCGAGGACAAGAAGCAGATCCCGGTCGAGGCCATCCGCGAAATGATTGCGGCGCTGCAGATGAAGAGCTACCGCGGTCGGCGCAAGGTCGCGATCATTGATCCGGCCGAGGCCATGAATACCAACGGTTTCAATGCCCTGCTCAAGACGCTCGAGGAGCCGCCTGGCGACGCGGTGCTCGTGCTGACCGTATCGCGGCCCGAGCGGTTGCCGGCGACGATCGGCAGTCGCTGCCAGCGGATCAAGCTCGTGTCGCCCTCACGGGCCGCGGCGCTGGCCTGGCTGCAGGGTGTCGAGCCCGGGGTCGAATGGGCCGCGGCGCTCGCCTTGACCGCCGGGGCTCCATTTGCCGCCCTGGCGTTGTATGCAGCGCCTGCGCTGGACAAGGAAATGACCGAGGTGCCGCGCCTGCTGGACCGCCCGGACGCCGATATTGTCGGTCTGGCAGAGCGCTGCCAGCAGCGGCTGCCGGCCGAGCGGCTGCGCTGGATCGAGAACTGGGTCACCGAACGCATCCGCAAGGGCCTGCTCGGGCCGGCCCCGGATCACAGTCCGGGAAGTCCGGGCTTGCCACAGGGGCTGCGAACGCGACATATTCAAGGTCTGTTCAGGGTTCTGGATGAGACGCGGGCGGCGCAGAATGCCCTTAAGGGGAATGCGAACGTCGTGATGCTCTTCGAACGCCTGTTCGTAATCCTGGCGCGGGAGCTGGCGGTCCTGCGGACCGCGCGCCAAGGCCACTGATCCTAAGGACGCTATGCGACAGCCGACCAACAAGCCCGGGCTTCTGACTCTGACCATCAAGGACAAGAGTGCGCTGTACCTTGCGTACATGCCTTTCGTGAAGAACGGTGGCCTGTTCATCCCGACCAACAGCAACTATCGCCTTGGCGACGAAGTATTCATGTTGCTGAACCTGATGGGTGAGGAGGAGAAGCTGCCGGTGGCAGGTCGGGTCATCTGGGTAACGCCCAAGGGCGTTGCCGGGCGTCGCGTGGCGGGCATCGGCGTGCAGTTTTCCGAGCAGGACCGCGGCAATACCCAGAAGAAGATTGAGACCTATCTGGCTGGCGCGCTGGGCGGCGACAAGCCTACTCATACGATGTAAGTGCCGGCGGCTCACGCAGTTACTGGTGCTCATGCCGCCGCCCCGACACGCGCTTTCCTTAGCCTTGCGCGGACGAGGTGTCCGGCTTGCCCGCGCGTGCCGTGGCGATGACTCGTTCCGGTGCACGGACGAGGGACACCCCCTCGCGGCTAAGGATGTCTTTCGCGGCGTTGCCGTCGCGGTCGTGAGCG
>CAIYLH010000074.1 GCA_903927005.1 uncultured Pseudomonadota bacterium | reverse complement strand
TGCTCAGCGTCTCGGCCGTGCTGCTGACGCTGCACGTGCTCGAGCTCGTCTTCATGTTCAAGCACGTGCGCAAGTACCGCGGCCCGCTGGCGGTGAGCGTGCTGCTGACGCTGCTGTTCGGCCTGCTGCACTGGAAGCCGCTGGCGCAGCGGCGCAATTAGGGCGGGATGCTAGCCATGAATTACCGCGCGCTGGTTCTTGCAATCGGCTTGACGGCCGGCATCACGGCGCTGGCCGCGACACCGGCACGTCCCAACATCATGGTGCTGGTGGCCGACGACTGGGGCTTCACCGACGTTGGCGCCTTCGGCGGCGAGATCGCCACGCCCAACATCGACGCCCTGGCGCGACAGGGCGTGCGCTTCTCGAACTTTCACGTCGCCGCCTCCTGCGCGCCGACGCGCTCGATGCTGCTGACCGGCGTCGACAACCATCGCAACGGTGTCGGCAACCTGACCGAGACCATGCCGCAGGCGCACCTGGGTAAGCCGGGCTACCTCGGCTCGCTCAACACGCGCGTGGTCACGGTCGCCACCCTGCTGCAGGACAACGGCTACCGCACCGCCATCGCGGGCAAGTGGAACGTGGGCACCGAGCCCTACAACCTGCCGAACCGGCGCGGCTTTGACCGCTCGCTGATCCAGGGCGACACCGGTTCCGACAACTGGGAGCCGAACCAGCGCTACCTGCCGCATACCGACCGCGTGCACTGGTTTGAGGATGGGCAGCCGGCCGTCATGCCGCAGACCTACTACTCGTCCGAGTTCTTTGTCGACAAGGCCATCGGCTACCTGCGCGATGGCGCCGGCAGCGGCAAGCCGTTCTTCGCCTATGTCGGTTTCCAGGCCAACCATGTGCCGCTGCAGGCGCCGCGCGCCTTCATCGACAAGTACAAGGGGCGCTACAAGGACGGCTGGACCGCCCTGCGCCAGGCGCGGCGCGACAAGGCGGCGGAACTCGGCTTGATGCCCAAGGCCACGCCGCTGGCGACCATGACCAGCACGCAGAGCTGGGACGCGCTGAGCGCCGGCGACAAGCAGTACCAGGAACGCCGCATGGAGGTCTACGCCGCCATGGCCGAGGCCATGGACTTCCACGTCGGACGGCTGATCGCGCATCTCAAGCAGAGCGACGAGTACGACAACACGGTGTTCGTCTTCCTCTCCGACAACGGCCCCGAGGCATCGGACTACGCCGACGCCCAGCCCTGGCTCTGGACGCAGTACACGCAGGCGCTGGACAAGCTTGGCGACAAAGGCGCCTACACCATCATGGGGCCGAGCTGGGCCAGCGCCGCCGCGTCGCCCCTGAGCGGCTACAAGTTCTATGCCGGCGAAGGCGGCATTCGCACGCCACTCATCATCGCGGGCGTGCCCGGCAGCACACCGAACCAGGTGCAAGCCAGCCTGACCCATGTCACCGACATCGCGCCGACGCTGCTCGATCTCGCCGGCATCACGCCGCCCGGCAACCGCTACAAGGGCGCGCCGATCGAATCCATGGCCGGGCGCAGCCTGCTGCCGCTGCTCAAGGGCGAAACGCAGCAGGCGCACCCGGCGGACGAGGCCATCGGCTATGAACTGGCGGGCAACCTCGCGCTGTTCAAGGGCGACCTGAAGCTGGTGCAGAACATGGTGCCGGTGGGCGACGGCCAGTGGCATTTGTACGACCTGCGCACCGACCCCGGCGAAACGCAGGATTTGCAGCAACGCCTGCCGATGCAGTTCGCGTCGATGCAGCGCGACTACGCGGCCTATGCGCAATTGCACGGCGTGCTGCCCATGCCCGAGGGCTACAACCCGACGCGCCAGGTGCTGATCAACAGCGTCGTGAACTACTGGATTCCCGCGTACCGCAAGCCGGTGCTGATCGGGCTGGCGGTCTTGATCGCAGGCCTCGGCTTGCTGCAGCGGCGCCGGCGGAACCGGCGGCGATGAGCGCGCCGGGCTACTTGGCCACGCCGTGGCCGGGTGAAGACGGCGGACCGCAGCGCCTGCAGGTGCCGCATGGTGCGACGGCGCCGGGCCTGCGCGCAGGCGAAAAGTTGCACGCGATCAGCCGGCGGACCTGGATGTCGACCATGACGCTGCTCGGTGAGCCGGGTGAGGTCTACCTGCTAACGCACTCGGTGCTGCGCGCCAAACTCGGCCTGCCCACGACCGCCTGCGTCGAGCGCATCGACGCGCAAAGCCTGCAGACGATCGAGCGTTCGCCGCGCCTGGCCGGTGGTCCGATGTGGCCGGGCGGCATGGCGCTGCATCGCAACGGCGGCCTCTACGTGGTCTACGGCCGCTACCTGCACCGACTGGACCGCGCCTGCCAGCCGCTCGCCGCCTTGCGTCTGCCGATGAACGAGCCCTACAACTCCTTCGTCATCCTCGACAACGGCCTGATCGTGACCAAGAACCTGTCGGACAAGACGCCAGCTTGCTTGAGCGTGATCGACGCGCAGACGATGAGCGCCGCCTGCGCCGACACGCTGTGCCCCGAGCCCTCGATCGCGCGCCTGAGCGCGATCGGCAACATGGTCTACGTGGTCGGCGTGCGCGCGATCTTTCGCTACCACTGGCGCGACGACACGCGCGCCCTGGTGCTCGACGCCGACTGGCGTTTCGACTACATCGGCGACAGCGCCCAATCCTACGGCTGGGACGTCGTGCTCGACGGCGCCAACGCCTGGTTCATGGACAACGGCCGGCACCGCTACTTCATCCGGATGATCGGCCACGGTGTCAGCGCGACACCGAACCGCCTGATCCGGGTCTCGCTGTCGGACGCCAGCGATCACCAGCTGCTCGAGGTCTGCGGGCTACCCGGCGGCAGCATCACCAACCCGCCGCTGATCGACCTGCAGCGCAGGATTGTGATCGGCTACGACTCGGCCAATCGCCATCTGCAGGCCTGGCGTTTTGACGACGCGGCCAAGGAGCTGAAGCCGCTGTGGCACAAGAGCGCCTTCGGCTGCGCCAGCCACATGCTGCTGTACCCGCAGACCGGCGAACTGGTCATCAACGATTACCACCGCGCGCGCGAGGAAGTGGTGATGCTGGCGATCGAATCGGGCGCCGAGCTCGGCCGCGTGCGCTGCGGAGGTCTGAACCAGGGCGTGGTCTTTCCGAGCCCGGGCTGGGGCCGCGATGTCTACTGG
>CAIYLH010000073.1 GCA_903927005.1 uncultured Pseudomonadota bacterium | reverse complement strand
CTATTGACTTATGGTATATGAAAAAATACGATTAGGCCGAGAATTCAGTGCAAGTTTGGAGACTTACAGATGAGCAATCGCGTCATTGATCGGGCCGAACTCCTTGCGAAATACCCTGAGCTGGTCGATCCAATGAACCATCCCCGATTTACGGGGATACCGTCGTTCTTTCGGGCGCCGGTTGCCGAGCGTGCCGATGATGTCGACATTGCCGTTGTGGGGGTGCCATACGATGGCGGAGTGACGAATCGAACGGGTGCGCGATTTGGGCCGCGCGAGGTGCGGATCCAATCAACGATGATGCGTAGTTACAATCAGGCGACGCGGGCTGCGCCTTTTACTATCGCTCGCGTAGCGGATCTAGGGGATGCGTGGCCGGTCAACCCTTTTGAGTTGGTTGCCGCTCATGCGGAGATCACTTCGTTCTTCCAAGCCATCGTAAAAACAGGGGCGAACACGCTCGCGGTTGGTGGGGACCACTCCGTGTCGTTGCCCATTCTTAGGGCTGTCGCGCACTCTGGCCCGGTCGGTCTAATTCACTTCGATGCGCATTGTGATACCGGGGGCAATTACCAGGGATCAAAATTTCACCATGGTTCGCCCTTTAGCGCGGCAGTTGAGGAAGGGCTGATCGATCCAAAGCGAACTATTCAGATCGGCATCCGCGGTGGGACTATCGTGCCAGACCTGTGGAAATTCAGTTATGAAAGCGGGATGCGCGTAATTTCAATAGATGAGCTGATGGAGCGAGGCGTGGACTCTGTCATGGCTGAGGCTCGCGAGCTTGTCGGTAATGAAAAGACATACGCGACTTTCGACATCGACGTCGTTGACCCGGCGTTTGCGCCAGGTACGGGTACCCCTGAGATAGGCGGCATTACGAGCTTCCAGGCGCAGCATCTGGTTCGCGGTCTTCGAGGCGTCAATCTAATTGGTGCTGATCTAGTCGAGATTGCGCCGTCCTATGATCCGACCGGAAACACTGGCCTCATCGGTGCGACGATTCTCTTTGAGCTCCTCTGCGTTCTGGCCGAGGCGCGAGCGGCACGGAACGACGCTCTCTCATGAACTCGTTGGAGCTATACGAGCGAGCCAAATCCATTCTCGTCCAAGGTGGCAGTTCCGCTTCACGTAGCAGCCTTGTTTTTCATCCTTACCCGCCGTCGATTGAGTCTGGACTCGGAGCACGTATCGTCGATGCAGATGGGAATTCGTATATCGACTGGATGATGGCATTTGGTGCGCTGCCATTGGGCCATGCACATCCTCAGATCGTTGCCGCTGTGACGCAAGCCGCTGCACGTGGTATTCACTTCGGTGCCGCGTCGCTAGTCGAAATTGAGCTTGCCGAGGAGATCCACGCCATAGTCCCGGCCGCAGAGAAGGTCCGGTTCTGCAATAGCGGGACTGAGGCCGTCATGGCGGGAATACGACTTGCGCGTGGGGTCACCGGGCGGCGGAAGATTCTTAAATTCGAAGGGCATTATCACGGCTGGACTGATTCCATGCTCGTGACCACAAATGCTCAACGGATTGCAACGCTCGGCCATCCCAACAATCCTGTGCCGATCATAGACAGTTCGGGAATACCGCCTGGCGCTGTTGAGGATACGATCATCGTGCCTTGGAATGACGTTGACGCGCTTCGGCGCGTTATGTTGGACCGAGGCCGGGAAATCGCCTGCGTCATTACTGAAGGTGTAATGGCCAATACGGGGGTGATTGCACCGCTTGATGGATATCTGCAGTCGGTACAATCTCTATGTAAGAGCTACGATGTCTTGTTCTACTTGGATGAGACTTGCACGGGATTTCGAGTCGCACCGGGTGGCTGTGCGGAATTGTACGGGCTCGATCCAGATCTCATAAGTTTCGGCAAAGCTCTTGGACAAGGTTTTCCGCTGGCGGCGCTCTGCGGGCGCTCCTCGGTCATGGAAGGCCTTGAGTGGGGCAAGGTCATGCATTACGGCACGTTCAATGCATGTCGTTCTCTCGCAGCGGCGGCTCTTGCTGGGCTTCGCGAGCAGCGGCGCGACGCGAATTCAGGATTCAAGCGCCTCACCACGACAGGCAATCATTTGAGTAATGGCCTGCGCGAAGTGTTCGCCAGTCAACGGCGTCATCCTGTGATCTGTCAGAACGTTGGAGGACTGTTGCAGGTGTTCTTTACCGAGGCGCCGCGAATTTCTGACTTTCGTGACTACTGCCGCGTTGTCGATTCTGAGAAGTTTACGCGCTTTGCGAACTTGCTTCGGACCCGTGGCATATATGTGAATCCAAGCAATGCATTGCATTGGGTCACATCAGTTTCTCATTCAGAAAATGACGTTGAGCAAACGGTCCGAGCGGTTGAGGGCTGCCTTGCGGAGCTGCGGTAGGGTGCGTTGCTTACGAGTGGCGGCGCTCCGGCATCTTTGCCGAGTCCCGACGTGAGCTGAGAACGCCGCAGCTTAATTCGAGTCACGAATTTCTCCGTCCGGGACCGGAACTAGATATCTGGACCGGCCGTCTGAAGGGAAACCCGCCGTGGGTTTTCGCGTGCGTGTGCTGATCCGGCGCTGCGGCCGGATCCCATGATCATGGTGGAGGCGCTCCAGAGCTTAGTCGCCATGCCGCGCTCGCTTTGGGCAGTCAGCGGTCTGCGATCAGCGGTACGCATAATAAGGTTATCGTGCGGCCGGTCACGATGCAGCAACCCAAACGGCATCACCAATTTTTCTTTGATTCCACGGGAAGGCCGAGTGGTATCCGCGATTCCGGCGCACACCGTGGACCATAGGGATTCGCGGGTTCGGGCAAGTGCCTCTTGGTGCCTACAAGACGTTCCAACGGGTTCCGACCTTCGGCCGTGTACCCCCAGATCTGTAACACGCCCCGACACTGGTGGCACGCGACGCAAGTCGCGGGATCACGGGCGAGGTTCGAATCCAACGGCCGCCGCATCCCCCGTATACTGGCTCCTTCGATCGTCCACACCGAAGTGAGCGCTGGCACGGGGGATTGGCAGGGCCTCTGCTCACCGATGCTGGCGGGTCGGCCGCTTGCCGTTTTGACCAGTAGAGACACCACCATGACGCGATCGCGATACGCCGCCTTGATCGTCCTGTGTGCAGCCGCGTTCCATGCGAACTCGCAGCAACCCGCGCCATTGGCGGGCGCTACGGTCGCCGCGAGCCGCGTGTACCTCAACGGCGTCGTCTTTACCGCCGACGCCGCTGGTTCTCTTGCCGAGGCGATCGCGGTGCGTGCCGGTCGGATTGTCTATGTCGGCAGCAACAAGGGCGTCGCTGCCCATGTCGGCCCCGGCACCGAGACCCGTGACCTGCGGGGTCGGTTCGTGATGCCCGGGATCATCGACGGCCACACGCACCCGTTCATGGCCGGGGCGGCGCTGACGAAATGCAACCTCAACTATGCGGTGCAGACGATCGCGCAGTTCCAGCACGACCTGCAGGTATGCCTCGACAGCACCGCGGCGAACGAACCGGACGGCTGGCTCGAAGTCGTCTACTGGAACCGCGAGTCGATGGTTCCGGTAGGCACCAAGGTGACCCGCGTCACGCTCGATGCGCTGCGCACCCGACGGCCGATCATCGTGCTCTCCTCTCAGGGCCACGCCGGCGCCGCGAACTCGCGCGCGCTCGGCCTGGCGCACATCACGGCCGCGACCGCGGACCCTGTGGGCGGCCACATCGACCGCGATGCCCGCGGCGAGCCGACGGGGTTATTCGAGGAGTCCGCCGCCTACGGGATGGTGACCGCGCTGCTTCCGAAGCCGACGCCGGCAGAGGATTTCGCATCGGCGGAAGCCGCGCAGAAGGCGCTGAACCGGCAGGGGGTCACCGGCTTTCTGGACGCGTGGGCGCCGGAGGAATCGATGGCGGCCTTCGCGGCGCTCGGCAAGGCGGGCAAGCTCACGATCCGCGCCCACTTCGCGCCCGTGATCAACCCGGATGAGGCGCCGAATCTCGACGCGGCGGTGAAACGGATCGTCGACTTCCGCTCGCGCTATGACCAAGGCCCGGAACAGCTGGCGCCATCGATCACCGTCCGCAACGCCAAGTTGTTCCTCGACGGCGTCATCTATGCGCCGGCGTTCACCGGTGCGATGGTCGACACGTACCGGCAGAATGCTGGCACCCCGGAGAAGCCGCGCTGGGTCGGTGGAACCAGCCGCGGGCCGGCGGTGTATTTCCCGCCGCAGGTGCTCGCCGGCCTGATGCTCTCGCTCGCCCGTGCCGGGATCGACCCGCACATGCATGCCGATGGGGACGGCGCAGTCCATGCCGCGCTCGATGCGGTCGCCGTGCTGCGCCGCGAGTTGCCGACTGCCGATATTCGGCCGACGATCGCACACGACGAGATCGTGTGGCCCGCGGACTTCCCGCGCTTCAGGCAGCTCAACGTCACGGCGGCACTGGGCTTTCAGTGGGCCCAGCGTGCCGACTACACGCTCGGGCTCACCGACTACTTCGGCCCGGCGCGCATGCGGATCGCGGAGCCGTCCGGGCTACTCGCCGCCAAAGGGGCCCGGTTGTCGCTCGGCAGCGATTGGCCCGTCGATCCGCTCGATGAGTGGTTCGCGTTCAAGGTCGGCGTCACGCGCCGCGGGCGACCCGACGCGGCGCCCGAGTACCGTGGCCGGTTCGGCAGCGACCCCGGCCTGTCGGTCCGCCAGGTGTTGCGTGCAGCGACGATCAACGCGGCATACCAGCTGCACGACGACGACGTCACCGGCTCGCTCGAGGTCGGCAAGTACGCCGACCTGATCGTCCTCGACCGGAACCCGTTGACGATCCCCGCGGCGGACATAGCGGACGTCAGGGTCCTCGAGACGACCGTCGGCGGGAAAGTCGTCTACCAGACCGACTGAACGCGGGCATGCACGCCGTCGCCCGACCGCCCCCCGGCCAAGGTCGTTGACCCTGCGCTGGATTTCCCGACTGGCGGTGTTGTGGCAACGACTTCGGGTTCGTGACCATTGGCTTTCGAGCCTGCTAAGTGCCACGGAGGCGAGTGTGCCATGGCAGTCGTGCGACCGTTACTTCCACACCGCACGAGCGACGCGCAGGAAGTTTTCTCCAAGGACCTTGCGCACCTCCCCGCCCGCCCAGCCGCGCTCGAGCAGCAAGGTCGCTAATTGAGCGAACACCCCTGGAGGCGTGTCCTTCATCGGCCACGGCGGTGCGTATTCGGCGGGCGGCCAGAAGTCCGGATGGGCGGCGAGATCGGCATCCCCCACGTCCTTCGGGTCCGGGGGTGTGTAGTCGAGACCCAGCCCTACGTGATCGACGCCGACCAGATCGCGCACGTACGTGACACAGTCGGCTAGTGCAATCGCGGACGATGCGCGCTCGGGTAGATAGTACCCAAGCCCCGTGACACCGATCACGCCGCCGGTCCTGGCGCAGGCGCGGATCTGATCGTCGGTGATGTTGCGGCCGTGAGAGCGCAGCGCTTTCGGATTGGAATGCGAAAAGATCACCGGCTGGGTCGCCGCCTCCATGATGTCCATGGTGGTCCGGTACCCCGTGTGCGAGCAGTCCACCATCATGCCGACACGATTCATCTCGGCAATGACCTGGCGGCCGAACGCCGTCAGCCCGGTATCCTTGTCGTGACAGCCGCCGCCGGCGAGATTGTTCTTGTTGTAGGCCGTGAGCATCTGGCGCACGCCGAGCCGGTAGTACAGCGACACGAGGGAAGAATCGCCATTGAGCGCGCTCATGCCCTCCAGGTCGAAGGTGATCGCCATTCGACCGGTCCTCTTGGCCTCGAGCACGTCATCGGCGCGGCGCACCAGCACGAACCTGTCAGCGCGCTTTTCCAGCCAGGTCACGTAGGCGCCGAGATTCCTGATCGCCAGTTGCCAGTCGATCACGTCGTAGCCGACGTCGATCGACAGATAGTCGACCCCGGCCTGGCGCCAGTCCTCCAGGCGCTCGAGATTGAAGTCCGGCGTGGGGTCGAACCCGGAGTGATCGTCCCAGACGAGCGCGTCGTGCAGCGGCTCGACGGCCTTGGGCGACGGCCGCGGCGAACCGTCGGACGCACTGGCCCGTGCCGCGCTCGAGACGACCTCGCTGGTCGCGATGAGCAGGCCGATCTGCGCAAGGACACCACGGCGGCTGATCTTCATTCTGCTTCCCTTCGACCAGTAGACCTTTGATTGATCCGGCGTTCGCGACGTAACCGGTAAGTCCGCGCCGTAGTTTACGGCGTCGGTATGGTGTGTGTCGTTGTCCTTAGTAGGTGAGACTTACATCCTTTAATTTGGGCTCTTCGTGATTTCGTGTGGGTAAAAACTGAGGCTGTGCGGTGCTAAAAGCCTTGTTTATACGGCATAAGATGCCTGTAGCAGGGACGCAGAAGTTTGGCATGATTGGCGGATGGCCAAGACACGCAAAGCCCGCCGT
>CAIYLH010000072.1 GCA_903927005.1 uncultured Pseudomonadota bacterium | reverse complement strand
GTCCCTGCGCTTCCGTGGAAGTACTGCGTCTCTTCCACGCCTCGCGACGACTGCTGGAGCGCTGGCGGGTCGACACCGCCAACCGGTTCGTCGCGCGGGCCGGGCTCGTTCCGGTTTTGAAGGCCCGCTCCCGACAGGCGATGCGTCCCGCCGCGCTGCACCGCACAATTCACAAAAATCCGTGGGGCCGCGCATCCGGTAGGATCGCTCACAGCACCCCCGGAGATTGCCCCCCATGTCGATCCGCCTGCTCGTCCTGTCCGTCCTTGCGACCGCCACCCTCGCCGGCAGCGCCATCGCCGCAGAACCTGCGCCCAGCGCGGAGAGCGCGCTGCGCTTTCGCTTCGCCGGCCCGCATATCGGTAACCGCATCGCCGCCGTCGCAGGCGTGCCCGGCGATCCGTCGACCTACTACGCCGGCGCCGCCTCCGGCGGCGTCTGGAAATCCTCCGACGGCGGCAACCGCTGGGCACCGATCTTCGACGAGCAGCCGGTCGCGGCGATCGGCGCGCTCGCCGTCGCGCCGAGTGAGCCCAGCACCGTCTGGGCCGGCACTGGCGAGGCCTGGGTGATCCGCGACAACGACGTGATGGGCAACGGCATCTACAAGTCCACTGACGCCGGCAAGAGCTGGGCGCTGATGGGCCTGCCGGAGTCCGGTCGCATCGGCCGCATCCTCGTCCATCCGCAGAACCCGGAGCTGGTCTACGTCTGCGTGCTCGGCCGCACGACCGGCCCGCAGCAGGAACGCGGCGTGTACCGCAGCAGCGACGGCGGCAAGCACTGGGAGCGCGTGCTGTTCGCCGGCCCCGAGGTCGGCTGCTCCGGCCTTGCGATTGATCCAAAGAACCCGCGCACGCTGATCGCCGGCATGTGGCAGGTCGAGCTGCACACCTGGGGTGAGTTCAGTGGTGGTGCCGGCAGTGGCGTGTGGATCTCACACGACGGCGGCAGCAGCTGGAAGCGGGTCGAACAGCACGGCCTGCCGGCCGCGCCGCTGGGCAAGGTCGACGTCGCGATCGCGCCGAGCAACGGCCTGCGCATGTACGCGCTGATCCAGACCAAGGACCAGGGATCGGTATGGCGATCCGACGACGGCGGCGCCGAGTGGCGCGTCGTCAACCACCAGCGCTCGCTGATCGGACGGGCCGGCTACTACATCCGCCTGGCGGTCTCCCCCACCAGCGACAACGAGGTCTATGTCGCGAACTCCTCGTTCCATCAGTCGCTGGATGGCGCGGAAAACTTCCACGAGGTGCGCTGGGGCGGTGATACCCACGACATCTGGATCGACCCAACCAACGCCGACCGCTTCGTGATCAGCGACGACGCGGGCCTGATCATCACCACCGTGCACGGTCGCGGCTTCCACCGCGTGCAATTGCCGATCGGCCAGACCTATCACGTCGCGGTTGACCGGCAGGTGCCATACTACTTCTATTCCAACATGCAGGACGACGGCAACTTCCGCGGTCCGAGCGTCAACACCGAAGGTGGCGAGAGCGGCTGGGACCACCACATGGGGGGCTGCGAGTCGGGCTTCACGCTGCCAGACCTCACCGACCCCAGCATCGTCTGGGCGACCTGCTACGGCAACAAGCTGACTCGCTGGGACGCGCACTCGCGCCAGGCCCATAGCCTGAGTCCGTACATGCACACGCTCGACTCACCACCCGATGCACTGAAGTACCGCTGCCACTGGACCGCTCCGCTGGCGATCGATCCGTTCGACCACCAGACCGTCTACTACGGCTGTCAGGTGATCTGGCGCACGACCGACGCCGGCCAGCACTGGTCCGTTGCAAGCCCCGACCTGTCGACGCAGAACCCGGCGCACATCGTCCCCTCCGGCGGACTGGTCGGCGACAACCTCGGTCAGTTCTACGGCGAGGTGGTGTTTGCGATCGCGCCCTCGCCGCGCGAGCAGGGGCTCGTCTGGGCCGGCACCAACGACGGCCAGCTGTGGCTGACGCGCGATGCGACCGCGCACTGGAGCAACCTCAGCAAGAACCTGCCCGGGCTGCCGCCGGACGGCACGATCACCTCGATCACGCCCTCGACGCACGACGCCGCCACCGCCTACGTCAGCATCGACTTCCATCTGGTCGATAACCGCGACCCGTTCATCTACAAGACCGCCGACTACGGCAAGAGCTGGCAGCGCATCGATGCAAAACTGCCGCGCCACGCGCTGTCGTACGTACGCAGCGTCACCGAGGATCCGGCGGTCGCAGGGCTACTGTTCGCCGGCACCGGCAACGGCCTGTACACCTCGCCCGACGACGGCGCGCACTGGAACCCCTTGCAGGAAGGCCTGCCGCACGCGCCGGTGAGCTGGGTCGTGGTGCAGCCGGATGCGCACGACCTGGTCGTGTCGACCTACGGCCGCGGCATCTACATCCTCGACGACCTGAGCGCGCTGGAAGAGCGCGCCCGCCACCCGGCGGTGAGCGGGCCACAGCTGTACGCGCCGCGACCGGCGTACCGGTTCAGCAAGGCGCCGCAGGCGTTCATCCACTACCACCTGGCCGGCGAGTCGAAGCAGCCGCTGTCGGTCGAGATCACCGACGCCAGCGGCGCGCACGTGCGCACGCTCGAGGCCAAGGGCAAGGCAGGCCTGAATCGTCTCGAGTGGGACCTGCGCTACGATGCGCCGCGGGTGATCGCCCTGCGCACCGTAGCGCCTGACAACGCCTACATTTGGAACGAGCCGCGGTTCCGCGACGCGGACTTTCGTCCGATCACCCACTGGGGCTCAAAGCCGGCCGAGGTCGGCCCGATCGTGGCGCCAGGGATCTATACGGTGAAGCTCAGCGTCGAGGGCCGCACGTTGAGCCAGCCGCTGAGCGTCGTGCGCGACCCACGCTCGCCGGGCTCGGACGCGGACCTGATCCAATCCGTCGCAACGCTTAAGCAGATCTGCGCCGACATCAGCCGCGTCTCGGACACCGTCAACCAGATCGAGTGGCTGCGCCGCCAACTCGAGCTCGTGCAAACGATGCTCAAGCCCGCCCGCAAGCTGACCCGCCCGGCCGCGCCGCCGGCCGAGGAAGGTGACGAGGACGAGTCGGAGCCGACGCCGGCGCCGGCAGCGATGCTGTCGGGTGCGGCGGCGAGCGAGCAGGCCGCGCTGCTGGCGGCGAGCATCGCACTCGACGCCAGGCTACAGGCAGTGGAATCGAAGCTGGTGTCAAAGTCGCTGCAGAACAGTGACGACAAGTACTTCGCCGAACCCTACGGCGCTTACCTGAACCTGATCTGGCTCAACGCCGAGGTCGGCACCGGCGGCGGTGACGTAGCCGGCAGTGCGGACTTTGCGCCAACCGCAAACCAGCTCGAGCTGCTGCAGCGCTACGAGGCGGATGCCGCCGCAGCCTCTGCCGACTACGCAAAGATCCTGACAGACGAGCTGCCGGCGTACAGCCGCCAGCTTGTGGCGAGCCACCGGGCGCCACTGGTCGTGGCGCCGGGCCATTAACGCTCGCTGCGCCGACCTTCCGTGGAGCTCCGCCTAGGTCGGCGCATCGCCGACACGGCACGCCTGCGCAAGCGGGCCACAAGGGCATCAAGGCCGCGCGCGCGCAGTACGCCGCCTGGCTGATACTGGCGCAGTCAGCTCGCTGGTTGACCCCCGAGGACGTCAAGCGCGCGCACCCCAAGGTCAGCGTGCTAAAACGCGGGCGTGTGGTCTTCAATATCAAGGCCAATGACTTTCGCTTGATTGCCCTCATCCAATACGCTGATGGTGTGCTTTTGATCCGCTTCTTCGGATCACATCAGGAATACGATCGGGCTGACGCGGAGACTTTTTAGATGAAGACGACACTTATCGTGATCCAAAATGATGTCGATCACGCCGAAGCGAAACAGCTCGTCATGCGGCTGATCAGCTCGTCCGACGAAGCCGATCGTGCGCGGATGGTGGCGCAGGCCCGCCTCGTCGAAGCCTACGAGCAATCGCGCTGGCCGCGCGCCGCCGTCTCCGTTGCAGAGCTGCTGACCTATGTACTGGAACAGCATGAACTGGTGCGTGCCGATCTGATTCCCTGGTGCTCATGCCGCCGCCCCAACACGCGCTATCCTTAGCCTTGCGCGGACGAGGTGTCCGGCTTGCCCGCGCGTG
>CAIYLH010000071.1 GCA_903927005.1 uncultured Pseudomonadota bacterium | reverse complement strand
CGTTGTTTCTTCATGACTAACATTGTCCTCGGTCTCCATCATCCAAGATGGAAAACTTGAGACGACAGATAGCTTGACGCCGGGGGGTATTGCCCTCGATCTCGCCATGGCAAGTTGTTCAACGCCTTCGTCTAACGGGATCAGATCCAGCACATCCGCCGTGAGAGCGAATGGCCTTCGCTTCGAAAGATAATCCAAACGAAAGCGATCGAACGGATACTTATGTTTGATACGAGGCCATGAGAGCGGCAACCGCTGAGCCAGGGGCGGCGATCCGGGCGGAGCGAAAAGGCCCCGATCGGATTCGTACTTGTCATGCTCGAGGTAGATGACGCGCGCCCAGTTAATCGCATCGTGAACCCAGTGCGCCAAGGGTTTTCCCTTCGGGACGCAATGCATCGTTCCGCCAATGCGAACATTCGAGCCTGCGATCTGGAAGTACATCGGCGAGCTGCGACCTTCTGGCCGTGAATAAGTTGCTGGCCCCTCGGAGTATTGTTATCTGGGGACTCATGGCCCATCCACACGGGCGTTTTTGATGGCTGGAGTCAGTTCCCGAGCGCGCCTCGCCTAGACGAAGTGTTTGCGCTGCCGCGGGAGATGCAGTGAAATATTGCGCTTCCGGCTGTAGACGCCATTCGTGCCTGCGCGCGAGCCTATCCATTCGATAGCAGATCGGGGACCTAGCAGTGAAGCGCTCATCCATCACCGCAATGTTAGTGTTGGCGGCTCTGCTGTTTGCTGGCACCTATGTAGCTTCGCCCTATTACGCGGCACAGGTGATCAAAAGCGCTGCACGCGATGGTGATTTCATCGCGCTCAATGAGCACGTTGACTACCCTGCGGTCCGCGAAAGCCTCAAAGATCAGTTCGCGACCCAAATTGCGGAAGAAAGCCGTCGGAGCGGGGAAGGCAACAGCGCGTCGGCGCTAGTCGGCACGGCCTTGGCGGGGATGTTCATCGACCGAATCATAGACACGTTCATCCGGCCTGAATCCGTTGCGGCACTACTGAGGAACGGCAGTCTTTCTGCGCCTAACGTGGAGTCTCGGTCTTCTCTAAAGTCGAAGCGGAAGAGGGCCAGCGGCACCCCGACCGCGACCCCCGACAGCAGTGAAATTGATCCACACGACGCATCTTCGGATGTCGTCCTCGGGTACCACGGCCTCAGTCGCTTCGAGATTGCTGTTCAGCCCCGGAGCCACGATGCTGGACCTGCCCGATTCGTGCTTGCGCGGCACGGCGTGTTTCACTGGGATTTGGTGGCGGTCGTCGTTCCCATGCAGGACCTTGCCAACCGTTGAGTAGGCCGCGAGCCGCGGCTACTGAGCACCGCCGGGTAGAATGACGATGACGACTACGAGCGCGCTCAGTGCCGATTCGAACGTCGCATAGGAAGTATCAAGCGCGCCGTGCCCATGTTTCTGTCGCTTCAAACGCGGCCGCAGTCGTTTCGACGTCGATGCGCGCGATTTGGAGTTTCGCGGCCCGTTCACGCCATGAACGAGTGATCCTGACGACTTCGCTCACGATCCCGGCCGCGCGATCCTTCGAATCGACGTACCACTCACCAGTCTCGATGACGGTCTCAAGGCTCGACCGGTTGTCGGCCTCGTTGAGGTTGAGGACATGGTCGCCCCTGTCGATGTTCGGGTTCACATCGAAGGCCGGCGCGAGGCGCCAGCCCGTCTCTGTCAGGATGAACCCGTGGTTCCGCAGGTGGTCGTCGCGATTTCCGACCGCGACATTGAACGCGACACGCCTGAAAAGCTGTTCCAGATCGCTTGCGACATGCTTCTTGGCGCCGCGATGATGCAGGAACTCGGCGAGTTCCAGATAGCTGGTTCCGTCGCTCTCGTCCTTTCGCAGCATCGCCATCGCGGACGCATAGAAACGACGTCGTCCACCGACACGGTCGAAGCGCCGGACGCAGAACGTGCGGAAGCCGCCGCCGAATGATCGGAGCTCCGAAGGGGGCACGTCGATTCCGGCGTCCCGCGCCAGGTCATGGACGAGTGTCTCCCAGGCCCCGACGTCACGATCGTCCTCGCGCGCCGGGAACTTCGCGATCCAGAGCGAGCCATCCAGATCGGTGTAGTTGGCCTTGGGACGCGCGCCGCCCAGGGAGGCACCGGGCGCGACGAGGACCGCGAGCCACCTCCGGAGCGCATCGAGATCATCGAGCCGCCGTGCTGTGATCTCCCCGGCCACCGCCTCGAGCTCACGCAGGCTCGTGACCGGGGGCGCCGCGAGCGGCTCGTCGGCCAGGAACGCACAGTCGCCCGGCGTGCGAAAGCGCAGCGCGCCTTGCCGCGTCAGGTCCTGGACCCCGAGCAGGAAATCCCACGCATACAGCGTCCGTGGCGGGCGGCCCTCATCGATCGCGGCCAGCGCCTCGCGCCGTCTCATCAGCATCTGTCCCCAGCGATCGGGCGCCGAGTCGTCGAAGATCCGGAAATTCCCCTGCTCTGGCTTCGGGAAGTAGGCCCCCTCCCCCAGTGACAGATCCGGGTCGAGCGCGAACCGCAGCGGGTGGTGTAGCCAGGGCGTCTCGTAGGCGAAGCGAACGGTCCCGCGATCGTGCGCAAGCGTCCCCACCCGGACCGGGGCATCCAAGAAGTCGACGTCCAGCCAGACCTCCAGTTCGTTGCTCATGACTGCTCCTCCGGGGAGCGGCTGCCCGCCGCCTTGCGGCGTCTACGGCGGGACGGGAGCGCCTGGTCCTGCAGCAGCCGACCGAGACGATCGTCACGGGCAAGGAGTTCGAGATCGGATTCGAGGCCGAGGACGCTCATGACGCGCACCAGCGTCCCGAGCGAGATCGCCGCCTGCCCTGCTTCGAGCCGGTAGAGAGTCATCCGTGAGATGCCGGCGCGTTCGCAGGTGACGTCGATGGCGAGTTCGCGGCGCAGGCGTGCGAGGCGCAGACGTTCCCCGAGGGACTCGAGGAGCTTGCGCTGGGGCGGGAACATGGGCGGCTGCTTGGCGGGCATGTCCCGTAAAATATACTAATAGATCAAAAACATCTATAACAAGATACAAAAGGACTAAGACGCTTTATGGCCCCACGGTAACATTCGTCGATTTTTAGGACTTTCGAGGTCCAACGGTCTGCAGCGGCTATTACCGTCACGACAGGGCCAGTTCAGTGCGAAGTACTTGCCTGGCGAATGCCCCCATGGGAGCGGCCGCAATGAGCTCGCGGATCGACGCCTTTGCGGCATCGGAAGCCCCGAGTTGGTCGGCTGCTCGGATCGTATGGGTGTAGGCGCTCCAGACGTCCAACGATGTGATCTCGTGACCGTAGCCGCGGGATAGCCAGTCCAGGGCGGCAAATCCGACTGCATACGCGAACTTGGGCTCGCGGACGGCGAGGTCCCGGGCTGCGCGGGTCAGCGTTCGCGGGTCGCAGGGGCCCGCGCGGGCGAGTTCCAGCGCCAGGTCGTAGAGCTTCAGCTCCTTGGCGGTCGCAAACCACTTGCCCTCTTCGCCAGGAGAGCGCGAGATGAGGTCGCCGAGGATTCGCGCCGGGGCAACGCTCGGGTATCGCTTGGCGATCGCACGGAATTTAGCGAGGTAGGTTCCCGACGACTGCCCGCTGAACCCGTACGCGCGGTACGCGCGATCGACTTGCCCGGCTGTCAGCAGGATTTCCTCGCAGTCCCGATCGATGCTCGCATCGCTCGTATAGCGGCTCCGATTCGCCTCGGCGAGGGCAATCGCCTCGTCGATCTTGCCCTGCGCGGCCAGAGCCTTGACGGCCCAGCGCTTGTCGGGCCAGAACTCTTCGGTCGCCAGGATATCCAGGAGCTCATCGAATCGACCGGCGCGGTAGAGCGAGCTCAGGCAGGCGGACGTGCCGTGGTAATGACCGCGCAGAGTGCGGTCGGGACTGAGCGCGAGCCGCGTGATGTCGAGCAACTCGTCGGCCCAATGGCTTGCGAGCTCGGTGCTCCAGCAAAGCTCTCCCCAAAAGTCGGTCAACCACTCGATGTAGGGAACCTGGTCCTCGGCGTGGGCGACGAACAGACGCTCGAGCCACTTTTGCCGCACTTTCAGTTGCACCGGCGCCGCAGCGATCAGCGGTACGAGCTCGGCAATCGCGCCGTTGACCGCGGATCCAATTGCACCGGAGGAGCTGTCGATGTGCTCGAGCGCCGGAGAGAGGCGCTCGAGCAGGCGTACGGCGCCCTCTGCAGCGAGGATCGGGTCGGTCTTGGCAACGCCCCTGATTTCGGTGAGTGCCTCGTGGATTCGCTCGATGGCGAGACGCGAGCCCTTCCAGCCGAAGGATCCGCGGCGGAAATGACTCGGGAAGCGCCAAGGGTGGCGACTACTGGCGGTGGTGGCCTTTCCGGAAGGCCTGGCTGTCGTCACGGTGACCGGCTCCCCTCGAGTCCGGCAATGATGGCGGCCAGCGGCCCGCGGCAGCCGTGAGTATCAGAGGCATATAACTGTTCGAGCGTTGCGCGCGTGGACTCGATCGGTAGCAAGGCCGCGACGAGTTCGATCAGGGAGCACGCCCGGTGGATGGCGCAACTGATCTCATGGTCGAAGTCAGTAGACTGATCCAGCAACGTGGCGTCGCACTCAAGAGCCAAGGTCAGCAGGGCAAGCGCTTCCTTCGGATCCGAGGGAAGCACGGCCTGCTCGATCGCATCGAGGACATACTCGAGGCGCACGGCGTTGGCGCCGCTTCCCTCGTCACGTGGCCGCCGGTCACGACCGTTGCGCAGGCGCAGGATCTGCGTGCGCAGGCACGCGCTGAGCATTGCCGGGTCATCTGCCGCAAGAAAGCTCAGAACGCGCTCGTGAACGGGTCCGGTTCGGTGCGCAAGCGACACGATGAACGCGGCGAGTATTTCCGGGGGCCGGCGCGCGAGGCGAGCGGTGGCCTCGATGAAGTCGGCCTGAGTTTCGAGTGTATTCACGGGGTGCGTTCTACCCCAAGGCGAGATTTGGCGATTTGTGGGACTTTCCCGGTCGGACGTTAGAGGCGCTGCTGTCCCCGACATATCCGCAGCCGCTCAAACGTGGAGGCGGCAGTCACGGCCGCTTCGCGACAACCTTGCCATTTTCCCAGACGTAGATCGGCGTGCCATAGCGGCGCGCGGTAAGCCGGGCAGTGGCGGCGGCGCGCACCAGCGCCTTGCCTACATCTTTGGCAAATTGGGTATTTCGCGGGGCTTTGGAGGTCTTTGGCATGGCTCAGGGCCCCTGTTCAATGAGTATCGGCTTCGGACCTGAATTCTCGTACACCGCCCAGTCATCCGCCAGTGGGCGATAGACGGTTTCGAAGTTCCGCTGGCTGCGCTTGAACCTACGCAGGACGTCGGCTTTGGGGACGTCGTGGCCACCTTGGCGGACGCGAGCGGCGATGCGCTTGAGCACGAGGCGGGGGGACGCGACGCGCAGGTAGACGATTTCGAGATGGTAGCCGCCGGCCTTCAGGTGTTCGAGGCGACTGACGTAGGTGCGGCCGCTGAGGGTACTTTCGAACGCGAAGTCTTACCTCGCGGCGGTCAGCCGCTCGATTTCGGCGAGCATGAGCCGGGCGGCGCTCAACGCGGCGCGTTCGGGGGTAGATGTCCCGGAGCTGCGAAATCTGGCGCTCTCGGCGCCGCAACGCAGCAAGGACGTATTTGGTGCTTGCTGACGTTCGCTGGCGCGCGCTTCACTGCTGGGGATACGGCGGCACCGGCCTGCTCGACCAAGGGATTCTATCCGCGTGTTCTTCGGTCCTTCGCCTTCTTGCGCGCACTGGCCGGCGTCGCAGTCCCCCGCGAGGCTGGCCGCCGATTTTTTGCGTTTGCCTTTCCGGCGTCCACGATCCGGCGGGACGGTACTACTGGGCTCGCCGCCTTGCCCGGCCGCGACGCGGGAGGCCTGTTCTTGGGCCGAGACGTCCTTGGAGCTTTCGGCTTGGCATTTGACATCCGTGCGAGGAAGTCGCCGATCCGGAGTTGCGCGCGGCGCTCGCGCTTCTCGGCGTCGTCCAGGCGTACCAATGCGTCTTTCATTATTGCTTCCGCCCGAGATCGCGCCGCCCGCTGCTCGCCTATCAATTGCTGCTCACGCTCAAGCTGATCGCGCAGGCGGTCAATCTCCCCCCTTAATGCCGTGACCTCCTCGGTCTGCGCAATCGCCCTCCGCGCCTTAGCGCCACCGACGGCTTCGACCGCCGCTGCTGCCAACGCCCGCGTCCAAAGTTCCCTGACGACGTCCGCGATCAACGGCGGCACGCCGACCGGCGTCTCGTCGGCGGTCTTCAGTGTCGGAAGCACGTCCTCCCGCCACCGCTTGAGCGCTGGCGTGAGGTCGTTCGGCGACCCTCCTCCCAACGCCGTGCGGATCCGTTGAACGGTCGGTCTGACGTTCCGTTCGTGGAGCGCCAGGGCGGCTTTGTTGACCCGGATCTGTAGGGCCTCGATGCGGGTCTTGAAGGGCCCGGGAGGGGTTTCATCGATCGAGGTGGGTTCGTCGTTCATACTTCTCATAATACGCGCGGGATTACTATTCTCAAGCATCTTGAACGTACGATAATGTCCGTTATCGTGATAAGCTGGTTTTAGGAAATCGGGGAAGGACGTTATGGACACGCCCGAGAATCTGAAAACTCAGCTGGCGCAGAGCCAGCCAATTCCGTTTGCCGCGAAGATTTGGGAAGACCAGCCGGATCTATTCGAGCAGCTTCGAAGACGCCTCGCGAGCTTCGCGCCGAACACGCAGCGAGCCTTGGCATCGGATTGGAAAGTCTGGCGGAACTGGTGCCTCGAGAACGCCAGAATCGAATTCCCGGCTTCTCCGAAGGACATCAGCGAGTTTGCTCTCGCCCACTCCCCTCCTCTCTATACTGACCAGACCGGCGCCGTAACCATGGACCCCGAGGCCACAGGACCCCTGATACGTCGTGCAACCACTGTTCAGCGCTGGCTCGCCTCTCTGGCGACGCTGCATCGGGTCGCTAACGCTCCAGATCCGACCAAGTCAGAAGACGTGAAGGCCGCGCGGCGCTTGATCAGCCGCGGCCGCGGCAACGCGAGCCAGAGAGCGCCGCTGCATTGGAAGGACGTTCAGGCCGCACTCGGCGCTCTCGGCAACTCCCCGCGCGACCTGCGCGCGAAGGCAATGATATCGGTCGCCTATTCCACGATGGCAAGGAGGGCCGAACTCGTCGGGATCCGGGTAGAAGACCTCTCACCGGGGCTGGATGGCGACGGAACCGTCACCCTTCGGACCAAGGGTGGCGCCATCCAGGAGCGTTACCTAGCCCGCGAGGCTCGAGTTGCGCTCGAAGAATGGCGGCGGGCGATGAAGATCAAAAGGGGGCCGGTCTTCCTCGCCATTAAACGGGACGGTTCCATAGGTTCGAAGCCGATCACCAGCGCCGAAGTCGCGAGGACGTTCAAGAGGATCGCCAAGTGCATCGGGCTCAATGCGGAGGCCGCCGGGAACATTAGCGGCCACTCGACGCGGATCGGAGCCGCCCAGGACCTCACAACGGCCGGGGCAGCGCTCCCGGAAATCATGGCCGCAGGCGGCTGGCGGAGCCCAGGCATGCCGGCACGCTACGCGCGAAAGCTAGACGCTCGCCGTGGCGCGATGCGGGAGTGGCTCACGCGTCGATAATCATCCTGATCGTACCGAAATGACGCTCTGAGGGGTCAGGGCGAGAAGACCCTACCGCCGCACGGTACTGAAGGTGAATTTAATTCAATCCCGGAGGGTTACTTCCGAAATGACCCAGAGAGGATCTGCCGTCGGCCGTGAAAAGCGCAGACAGAGATCGTGGCGGCCCAAAAGTGGTGGCAGTGCAAATTCGAGCGCTGACAACTCCGTAGGTTCTGCTCCAACAAGCGACAGAACCACCTCCGGCAATCCATCACAGCGATCGACACGAACTTCAAGCTCTGCGGTACTTGGCTTTGATAAACCGAGACTGACTTCGGCAGCATCCGCGCCAAGTTGATAATTAAATGGAACTGTCCCGACCTTGATAGTGGCACGAACGCCTCGCGCAAAGTCAATTTCATTCCACTTCCAGCAGGGCTCATAAAGGTCCACTGCCACGATCGGACGCGGCGTGTTCACGGTATCCATCTCCAATGCAAGACCGATCCCCTGGCTGCAGAGAGTGAGCTCCGCACCAGTCATTTTACGAGGCTGATTCGCTACAAAACGAGTGCTGCGAGAGAGGGACATTTGCAAGGCATCCATGAACGTTGCCGCCCTTACGTTCGACCCAATCGGCAGCCTGAGCGGCCCTGCGTACCGCGGTGACGTAACTACTGGCTCACTGCCATCGAGCGTGTAATGGATTTCGCCGACGCCAGCCATTGTCGCGAGCGTCAAGCTGGTGTTATCTTGATTAATAAATCGCACTGCAAATTCGCTGTCCGCGTATGGCAACCCTAGCGCGCGAAAGCGCCCAAGAAGCGGCGGCAATCTGGTAACAAATCCGGCGTAATCCTGCAGCGCGGGAGGCGACCATCCAATTTCCGCGATCGCCGCAGCGCGTGGCAAGAGAGCGTGAAACGCTCTTTCTTCAGTACCAATGTGCTCCGTCCAAAGGTTTCCCTGAATGCCGAGCACATGCGCGTCATCTGCGCCTGAAGCACCACTTGGTACTAGGGTTACGCGGTAAATGTCCGCCAGCGTCTCGGTCGTGAGACGTCCTGGTGGCTCATCCGCAGCCCTGCTTTGTCGGTAATCGAGGTACAGCGTCGGCTGCGTCGCCACGACAACATCGTGACCGGTTCGAATCGTATCCGTCACGGCGTCCCCGCCATGCCACGAAAGCACGATGGCATCGCGGGCAAGTCCGGGAGACACAATCTCATCCCACCCGACGAGACGGCGGCCACGCGCTTTAAGAAATCCACCAAGGCGCGCGACCACATCGTGTGGAAGCTGGTTTACATCCTTGAGCCCAAGTTCGCGGACGCGAGCAAGCGCCGCCGACGAAGTTTGCCACTCATCGGGAGCGACTTCGTCGCCGCCGACATGAACATAAGGAGCCGGAAAGAGTTCAATGACTTCTTCAAGAACATTCTCTAGAAATCGGCACGTCGATTCACTAAGATTGAACACATGCGGATAGACACCCCAATCCGCAGGAACACTGTTAACGGCAACGCTACCAAGTTCCGGATACGCGGCGATGGCGGCGGACGCGTGGCCAGGAAGTTCTATTTCCGGAATGATCGTGACCTGACGTTCTCGTGCGTAACGCACCAATTTACGGACAACTGATTGTGAGTAGAAACCACCCTCAAGCCGTGGCTTCTTGGTAATAGGGTCGATATCAAATCCTGCCAATCGCCCTGGTGGAGTGCGGAACGCGCCCACTGTGGTGAGCCGTGGATAGCGACGAATCTGGAGACGCCAGCCCTGATCGTCTGTCAAATGCCAATGCAAGACATTTAGCTTCATGAGCGCCATTGCATCGAGCAGTTGCATTATGAAGGCTGGGCTTTGGTAATGGCGGGCCGAGTCCAGCAGCAACCCGCGCCAAGGTCTCGCGGGATAGTCCCGGATTACGATGTTCGCAATACTGGTGTCGCGCGTCCCTGCTGGCAGAAGTTGGGCGAGCGTAACGGCGCCGTAAAGATAGCCTGCCGGGCTATTGGAGCGAATTATAATTCGCTGAGTATTAATCTCCAGTTCATAGGCTTCCGGACCTAGATCGGGCGCACGGGCGAAAATGATTGCGGCACCATTAGGTGCGCGCCGGACATTTTCGATGCGGCGGTCGCGCATTTTGTCGCTGAGTATGAACATGAGAAACTTCGCTGCCGCACGTGCACCGTCGGGCTCATTCAGAACGACAACCGCGGTACGGTCCGTAAGCAAAAACCTACCCGAACTGGGCCATTCCTCCGAAGGCCGCGGCACTACCCCGGACGCGATCGCGGTCGATACACCGAGTGGCCAAGTAAGGCAAATCAGAAATGCCGAGATGAATGAGCAGCGGATGCGGCCGTTTCCGCGAGGTACTACAACTCGGATTTGGCTATCTAATTGTTTTCTATCCAAACACCCAAAAGCGTCACTAGCGTAAGTCACACAGCGCGAGACGCACGCGCGAAGCGATGACACGGTGCGTGTGATACTAGCCGCCATTAAATGCCGCCGCCTGTGGCGGTACCGTACGACTGGATGGACGGCGGCACGATCGCATCTTATCGACCCCCTCCTTCCGGTGCGTAAACGACACCTTGCGTCCAGTTCCAGTGGTATACGTCGATCCAGTCGATCTGCTCGCCCGCCGCGCGGCGGGCAACCAGCGTTCGAACGACACGGAGCGTCTCATCGACAGACCGTTGCGCCTGCTCAAGATCCACGGTTCCGTGCCCGGGAAGAAGAACGTCGAAATGGATCCGCCGCCCTTCCAGAGTGAAATGGGACAGCTTTTCGAGCGCAGCGAGGTATTGCTCCCAGTTCGCGTACGGATTTGCCATCCAGGCATGACGACCATTGTGTAGCGCGATATCGCCGGAAATTAAAACGTGCTTTTTGTCGCGTGCCAAGTAGTAGCAGGTTGATCCGGGTGTATGCCCCGGCGTTGAAATTGAGTGCAACGTCACCGAACCCAGGCGGAGTACGTCGCCATCACTGATTCGCCGGTCAATCGGACTTGGCGTGCACCGCTCAGAAATTGCCGGTGCTGGCCGGCCGATCTCCGCGAGCATGGAATCAACAATCCAGCTCTCAACGAGACTGTTACAAGTTTCCAAGGGATGAGCGTCACCCTCGCCCGCCATAATCTGAGCACCACGCTGCCGCCACTGGTGGCAGGCCTGACTGTGGTCGATGTGACAATGGGTCAGTAACACCCACCTAACGTCAGAGGGTTGATATCTGAGCTCGTATATCTGGGCGACAATCTCGTCTTGCCACGTCTCCAGACTCGGATCGATCAATATCAGGCCATCCCCGGTATCGACGAGATATGTCTGCTGCTCCTGGCCCTGTGCTCCGAGCACATAAATGCCGTCCATGACGCGCCACGGATACCGGCGCAGACGCAGCCGCCCTGCGCGATAATCCTCCCGCAGTCTATGATCAATCGGAATTCCCTCACTCCACGCCTGTCCGGGACGCAGTGTTCGGTAGGTCTCTATATCAATGTAGGTGTCAATCGTTGGCACGACGTGCTGACCCCACGGAGTAACAACGATTACGGGCTCGTTGCCACGGGCACCGATCTCCAAGCGAGGCTGCTCCACGGAGAAGCTTCTTGAGCTTATCGGCAGCAGCAGCGCGGCTTTTAGAATCTGGCGTCGGCTGGTCATCCTGATCTCCATTAGAGAACTATTGCACCCGTGCCCGCGCAATGATTTGCCGCTGCATCACGGTGCGTATTCCCGGAGTCCACAGTTCACTAACAGCTTCCGCTGAATTGATCAGCTTGATCTGCACTGGGTTTCCTTGGCGAATAAGCCACTATTGTTGGGATCTTGCCTGAGCTGCGACATCAACTATCCGATGCAACGCGCACTTGCCCTTCCGTAGAGCCTGACCGCAGCACGACCACCGCTACCACGACGAACACTACTGTTGTCCAACCGGTCGACACCACAGCAGCTATCGGATCGATTCTGTCGCGTAGCGATTCGAACATTACCTTCGTGATAGTTGTCGCTCGTCCACTCCCCACGAAGATCGAGATAATCACCTCATCCAGCGACGTCAGGAACGCGAGCAGGATCGCTATGACCACAGACGGCGCGATCTGGGGAATCATGATTTCCCAGGTCGCCTCCCAGCGGCTTGCTCCCAGAGACCTTGCTGCACGTTCTTGTTCAAAGTCAAAGCCAAGTATTGCTGGGCGCAGAATGAGATAAGCAACCGGCAGCGCCATGAGCACATGGCCGATTAGCAAGCCGGAGAACGTGCCGTTGAGAGAGAACCTCGAGTAAATGAAGAATAGGCCGGAAGCGATTAGTATCGGTGGCACGAGTAGTGGCGAAACAAGTGCCGCATGAATAACATTTGCCCGGCGCTTCGTTGCTGATACGGTCGCGAACGCAGCTGCAAATGCAGACGGTACAGCAATGAGCGTCGTTCCAATCGCGAGTGAAATGCTGAGTCGAATTGCGTCCACCCACACTACCGACTGCGATAATTCCCGCCACCACCGGACAGACCAATGTGCGGGCGGAAATTCCAGTAGATCCGCGCTCGAAAACGACATCGGGATCACAAGTAAAGTCGGGAGCACCAGAACGCCTCCCAACGAAAGCGCCACGAGGCCGATAAGCATTTCCTGAGCCCGCGTGATGCGAAAATTACTATTCATTGTCGGGCCCACCAGGGCGGCCTGATCTGACGAGCACAAACCTCGCCGCAATCAGGACAGCCCCAACCAGAAGAAACAGAAGCACGCCCAGAGCACTCGCGGCGCCCCAGTCATCATAGGCCGTGATATTCCGTTCGATGCGCCCAGACAGCACATTCACCTTTCCACCACCCAGCAGGGCAGGAGTGACATAAAAACCGAGGCTCGTTACAAACACAAGCGTCGCACCGGACAGAATGCCGCGCATGCTTAGAGGCAGCAGGATGCCGCGGATGGCCACCAGGCGCGTCGCGCCAAGACTGATCGCTGCACGAATCAGCGCCGGATCGACGCTTCGCATCGCTGCATAGGTCGGGAGGATGAATATTGGGAGCATGATGTGGGTCATTCCAATTAGCGTTCCGGCTAGATTGTTCACGAATGAAATCGACTCCGCACTGGGGTGGAGGCTCTCGAATGCCGAACTTGCCAATCCATGCCTTTGAAGAATGATCAGCCACGTAAACGTCCGCACTAGCAAAGCGGTCCAGAAAGGCAGCGTCACCGCGAACATCAGCGCAGTGGCGACACGACGACCTACGAGGGTCATCGCGAGCGCATAGGGCACGCCGAGCAAGATGCAGAGCGCCAAGGTGCTTGCGCTGAGACGCAATGTAGTGAGAAACGCCTTAAGTTCCAGCGTCGATCCCAACACAGTCATATAGCTCTGTACGCTAAAGTGACCTTGGTCTGCAAAGAACGAGAGGTATAACACCCACGCTATCGGTGCAACGAGCGCTACGACAATGATTGTCAGCGCAGGCGCAACCAGCCCGACATCAAAGGGAAGATGGATGCCGCGGGAGGTAGGCACTAAATTTTGCAACCGGTTGCTCTACGACGACGCGCTATCAGTGACAAAGCTGACCCGATCGTGTGGAATGCAAAACGGCAGGATGGCGCCAACCCGTACTGCACCTGATCGGTCGTAATCTTCGTTTGGAATCGCAACTCGCACGGAGATGTCGCCAGAGAGCCTCGCTTGGCACATCCAGGAACTTCCGAGGTAAGTGGCCTGTTCAACGGTCGCTTGGAAGCGCAGATCTGATGCAAGGTCTTTTCCTATGCCGAGGCGGATGTCCTCGGCACGTAGCACAGCGGTTAGCCGCATGTCGGAACGAGCCGTTTCGAGGGCGGTCGCGGGCATCCCTAGACGGGCCAGAGCGTCAATTGGAATCAAATTGGCGTTCCCCATGAATCGGGCGACGAAGGTTGAACGGGGTCGCAGATAAATGGCAGTCGGTGTGTCGACCTGCTCGATGCGCCCGAGATTCATTACTGCGACACGATCTGACATCGCCATCGCCTCAGACTGGTCATGTGTAACGTAGATCGTGGTGCAGCCGAGTCTGTCATGCAGCCCGCGTATCTCGATTTGCATCTGCTCTCGCAGTGATTTGTCGAGCGCTGACAATGGCTCATCCATCAGCACGATGCAGGGCTCCGCAACGACGGCCCGGGCGAGCGCAACGCGCTGACGTTGTCCGCCAGACAGTGAGCTGATGCTGCGAGCAGCGAAGCCTACGAGCTCGACTCTCTCAAGGATTTCCAGTGCCCGCCGCCGAGATTCGGCTGGCGAATGCCGGCGAACGTTCAGTGGAAACATCACATTTTCCAGGACGCTCATGTGAGGGAAGAGCGCATAGTTTTGAAATACGACACCAATGTCGCGGCGATGGGGCTCGCATGCCAGTAGGTCCCTGCCGTCAACCTCAATCCTTCCAGCAGAGGCAGATGCAAAGCCGCTGATCACCATCAAGAGCGTCGATTTTCCAGATCCAGAAGGGCCCAGAAGTGTTAGGAATTCCCCTCGCTGCATCGTGAGATTGACATCCTGCAACGCGACGAAGCCACCGTAGCTTGAGGACAGCTTCTGGATCGCGAGGTACGGCGCAGCGTGCTCAGTCACCATATCTGGGCCTACTTGGACCGCATTTCGTCAAAGGCGCGTTCCGCTTCGGTGGAGTGCTGCGCCCACCACTCGTCGTCTTCTGGCAACTGGAGGGCCAAGTTCGCAGGATGGGTAGGCAGCTTGCGCGCTAGGTCTCCGGGTAAGAGGCCCGTGGCGTAAGCTCCGGCATTCGCGGGCCCATACTTGATTGCCGAGGCAAATCGCGCTTGAGCCTCAGCCTTCACCATTTCGCCAATCATCCTCATGGCTAGCAGCCGATGTGGTGCTGCTGTAGGTACAGCCCAGCAATCGGTCGTGAGGATCCCACCCGAATAGGTGTAACGCACCGGCGAGCCCGTGGCGATCACCTGCTCGAATCGGCCGTTCCATCCGATGGCCAGGTCCAATTCACCGTTCTTCATTAATTGTGCCAACTGTGAGCCGGATGACCACCAGACGTCGATATGCGGGCGCAGCTGCTCCCACTTGTGTATGGCCCGGGCGATACCGCCGGGCCGACTGAGCGTCGGGTAGACGTCATTAGGGGCGACGCCGTCCGCGAGCAGCGCAATTTCTAATTGCGCCTCCGCTCCCACCTGAGCGCCACGTCGGCCTGGAAACCGGCGAACGTCCCAAAAGTCGGCCCACGACAGTGGCGGGTTGGCACCGAAGTGATCGGTGTTCCAGCCCATCACCCAGGACGCCGAGAGCATCCCGATACAGTAAGGCGGCGATGTCCGTGGGGAAAAACCGCCGGTTCCGATGACACCGTAGTCCAGCGGCGCGATCATGCCTTCGTGATATCCCTTCATGGCGAGGAATGAAGGAAGTTCGACCACATCTAGTGAGACGCGCCCAGAGGCCGACTGGAGACGCAACAATTGGTAACCGTTGTCGAAAGACTCCTCGCGGACGGCAACGCCGAGATGGCGTGCGGCGGGCCCCCATAGCGTCTGACGCCCTACATCCTGAATCAGCCCACCGGAAGTCGCGACGATGAGTTCGTCGGCAACAAGGTCTCTGCCGGTGGTGCGCGCCGGCGCGCGAATCAAGATTGCCACGCATGCGGCGAGGACCGCCCCAAGCCCCCATCGCAGTCCCCTGTTCATGCCGTGCAGCCTCGCGGGCGTCCCGTGAGGCCCATATTAACGACGTAACTATCGTTAATCTAGTCGAGCGGTATTAAAGCAAAGAGGGGCATCGGCCAAACCCGGGCCGGAGCTCCAACGGCGCAGGCCAGGCGAAGGGGCACCGACCGGCCGCATGGCGGGGATCGCCACCCGGATCATCGCGTCGTATCTCGGCGTTCGGCCTCGTGATCGAAGCGAGTGGGCGGAGCGTCG
>CAIYLH010000070.1 GCA_903927005.1 uncultured Pseudomonadota bacterium | reverse complement strand
TGCGCTTTCGTCTCACAGTTCTCGATGCCGCCCGAGCGGTCGCGACCCACGAGCTGGACGCGGTCGACGAGGCTGACGCACGCCGCCAGGCGCTTGCGCGCGGGCTGCGTGTCCTCGCGCTTGAGACTTCCTCGCGTCTGGCTCCGCTGGGTCGTACCAAGCTCAGTCTCGTTCAGTTCAGCAATGAACTGATCGCTCTGCTCGAAGCGGGACTGTCGCTGGTCGAAGCGATTGATGCGCTGACCGAGAAGGAGCGCGACGACTCGATCCGCAACGTACTGGAGGGCATTCGCCGGCGACTGTACGAGGGTCAGAGCCTATCCGTCGCGGTTGGAGAATTTCCGAGCACCTTCTCGCCACTGTATGTCGCAACTGTTCGCGCCAGTGAGCGCAGTGGTGCGATTCCCGAGGCGCTGCGTCGCTTCGTCGCGTACCAACAACAGATCGATGTGCTCAAGAAGCGTCTGATCAACGCCTCAATTTACCCAGCTGTGCTGCTCGGCGCCGGCACGCTGGTCGTGCTGTTTCTGGTCGGCTACGTTGTGCCGCGCTTCAGCGGCATCTACGAAGACATCGGCGGCGAATTGCCGTTCGCGTCCCGCATGCTAATGAAATGGGGCCAGCTGCTCGCTGCCCACGGCACCGGGATGCTGATCGGATTCATTGTAACGGTCGTGCTCCTTGTCCGCGGCGTAATGCAGCCGGGCTTCCGTGCCGCTGTCGGCCGCGCCGTTGCGCGCATCCCCACTGTTGGCCAACAGATCGAGCTGTACCAGCTGGCGCGTCTTTATCGCACCGTCGGCATGCTGCTTCGCGGCGGCCTGCCGGTGGTTACCGCTTTTGAAATGACCCGTGGGTTGCTGTCGGTGGCGTCCCAGCCTCGGCTGGCCGCTGCCACACGCGCAGTTCGCGAAGGCAAGTCGATGACAGACTCCCTCGCAGCCCAGGGCCTCACGACACCAGTCGCGGAGCGCATGCTGCGCGTCGGCGAGCGTAGCGGCAACATGGGCGAAATGATGGAACGCATCGCGGCGTTCTACGACGAGGAATTGTCGCGCTGGGTCGAAATCGCCACCCGCCTGATCGAGCCGGCCATGATGACCGTCATTGGTTTGGTAATCGGTCTGGTGGTGGTTCTGATGTACTTTCCGATCTTTGAACTTGCCGGGAGCATCCGATGAGCGCCGCTCCGGAATCACTGCAACTGAACGTCGCCGCGCCTGTGCCGGCGGCAATCGCCGATCACCTGCTGCGCGCTGCGCTCGACTCGTCCGCAGCCACGCGGCGGTCTCCGCTGGACTTGCTGGCCGAGTCGACCGGGCTCGATGGCGACGCGCTGGCTGCGGCGCTTGGCGCCTCGCTGCGCTATCCGGTGCTGGACGGCGCTACTCTCATGACGCTGGCACCCGCCTTCGATGTGCTGGGCCCCGCCGAAGGCGGCAGGCGCGGCTGCGTCATCGTGCACCGTGACGACGAATTTCTTGCGGTCATCGGCGACCCATTTGATGCGACCCTGCGTGGCTGGCTCGAGTTGCAGGTTCAGGTCTCGCTGACCTGGTACTTGGCCGCGCCGGGCGAGATTGTCGCTTACCTTGCCAAGCACGAGCAGGACATGCGTGCGATGGACGCCGCGACCAGGGACACCGCGGGCGAGATTCTCGTCGACAGTGACATCGAAAACCTGTCGCTGGCGACGATCAGCGCGGATTCCAGCCCGGTCGTGAAGCTAGTGCACTCGACCGTCTATGATGCGTTGAAAGCCGGCGCCAGCGATATTCACCTCGAGACCCGCCCCGGCGGTCTCGCCGTTCGGTATCGTGTTGATGGCGTACTTGTGCACGTCGCGACCCTCGGTGGTCCGGATCTGTGCGAACAGGTCATCTCGCGCATCAAGGTCATGAGTGAGCTGGACATCGCTGAGCGTCGAGTCCCCCAGGACGGCCGCTTCAAGCTCGCGCTGAAGGGAAGGCCGATCGACTTCCGCGTCTCGATCATCCCGAGCGTGCATGGCGAGGACGCCGTGCTGCGTATTCTCGACAAGCAGGCGCTGACCGACGAGCTCAAGGGCCTCAGCCTGAGCGGGCTTGGCTTCGACGAGGACATTGTCCGGCGCCTGCGGCGTCTGGCGCAGTTGCCTTACGGCATGATGCTCGTCACCGGCCCGACTGGTAGCGGCAAGACCACGACGCTGTACGCGGCGCTGTCGGAAACCAATACCGGTAACGACAAGATCGTCACGATCGAAGACCCGGTCGAGTACCAGCTGCAGGGCGTCCTGCAGATCCCTGTCAACGAGAAGAAGGGCCTGACCTTCGCGCGCGGCCTGCGTTCGATACTGCGTCACGATCCCGACAAGATCATGGTTGGCGAAATTCGTGATCCTGAGACTGCCCAGATTGCGATTCAGTCCGCGCTAACCGGCCATCTCGTGTTTACGACCGTCCACGCAAATAACGTATTCGACGTGCTTGGCCGCTTCTCGCACATGCAGGTCGACGCCTACGCTTTTGTTTCCGCGCTGAACTGCATTCTTGCGCAGCGCCTGGTTCGAATTGTCTGTGAACAGTGTGCAGAGCCTGTGCAGCCGTCACAGGAGCTGATTGCCCAATCGGGCCTGTTGCTTCCGGCTGTCGCCGACTGGACGTTCCGCTCCGGTCGCGGCTGCGCACATTGTCGCGGCACCGGCTACAAGGGCCGCAAGGCGATCGGCGAGTTGCTGGTATTGAACGACGAGTTGCGCGAGGCGATTGTCGCGCACGCGCCGGCACGGCGTCTCAAGGAGCTCGCCTTGGCAAATGGATCGCGACTCATTCGTACCGTAGCGCTGGACCTCGTCAAGCAAGGCGCGACCACCCTGTTGGAGGCAAACCGTGTCACCGCTCTGGCGTGATGAGATAGCGATCTACATCGCTCCGCGGAAGATCGCATTGGCCAGGCGCGAGAAGGGCCTGCGCCCGCAGGTTGGCGCCGCCACGGAGGTCGCCGTGCCGAATGGCCACTTCGGTGACATTCGCCCGACTTTCGCCAAACTGGCAGAGGTGCTGTCCGAGCCGACGTGGCAAGACGCCTCGGTGCGCGTCGTGCTCGCCGATCCGTGGGCTCGCTACGGAATCGTGCCGTGGCCCAGTACACGGCTCGACAGCGAGGGGCGCTTGACCCATGCCCGCTATGTACTCTCCGACACATTCGGGGATGGCGTCGCGGATTGGAACGTCACGCTCGCCGACACACCGCCCGGCCACTCCTATGTAGCCTGTGCGATGCCCAGCAACCTTCGCTCCGCACTCGAGGAGGCGTTGCTGCCTGCTCGTCTGAAGATGGTCTCGTTACAGCCGCAGCTGGTGGTGGCGTTCAACGCCTGGCGCCATCGGTTGCCCGCCGATGACGCCTGGTTTGTCAGCCTTGACGACGGCTCTCTGTCTGCCGTTCACCTGACTCGTGGCGCCTGGGATCGCGTGCACATGGCGCGTCTGTCAGCCGACTGGACTGTGGAGTTGGAGCGGCTGCAGGCGTTCGGTCGACTGACCCGTGGCAACCATGGCGTAGGCCGCATGTTCGTCGACGCCCCGATTTGGATGCGTCGTGGCGCAACGCTGACCGGCACTGATCTGGAGTGGTTGGAGGACGATGGCAACTCGGGCAATCAGACACATGAGCTGGCCCTGCTGCAGCGAGTGTATGCATGAGAGCGCCGACCGCCCTGCATCTTGACTTCGTGGCGGGGCCGCACCAGTCGCCCCTGCTGGGCGGAACCCTCTGTGCGATCGGTCTCGCCGCTGCAATTGCAGTGGGCTTGATGTTTGATGCTCAGGTCAACGTGCGCAATCATCTGGACGCCGAACTCAATGGGGTGATGTCGAGCCGTACGCCGAAGCTGCCGACCGCCGTGCATTCCGAGCAGGATGCCGCGAAGATTGAGGCGGAGCTGTCGGTTCCCTGGTCGCAGTTGCTGAGCGAGCTCGAAGTCGCCGGACAGGATTCAGAGTCCACCGTGTCGCTGCTGCAGGTTGAGCCGGACCCGGCCAAGCACACGGTGCGCATCACTGCGGAGGCGCGGTCGCTGCCGGCCGCGCTTGCCTACCTGCAGCGGCTGCAGAAGAGCAAAGTTCTGCGCTATCCCATGCTGGAAAGCCATGAGCTAAAGAAGGACGATCCGGAGCACCCGGTGCGTGTCAAGCTCGCGGCCGAGTGGCGTACGTGAGCCTCACCAAGCCCAATACGCCCGGCATTGCGCTGGCTCCGGCGCCGACCAGCAGCAGGCCCCCGGTTCCGGCCGCGCGTCGCTCTGAGCTGCTGGCCCCGGCGCGTCGTTTCGCCGCCCGGATCACCAATGAGTGGGCGCCCCTGCTCGCCTGGCAGGTGAGTCGGAGTGGTCGCGTCGGCCTGATCGGCATCGGCCTGACGGCCGCGAGCGCCGTATTTCTGTTCTCGACACATTTGCAGGTAGTCGACGAGTCGGCGGCCCTTCGCACGCAACTCAGCCAGGCGCGTGCGAACGTACCGAAGCTTGCACCGGTCGCGAGCGAAGCGGCGCAGGCATTGCGCCATCTGCCCGCACGTGGCGATATGCCAGCGCTGCTTGGGGTGCTGCTCGCCCAGGCTGATAATGCCAAGTTAGCGCTGGATACCGGCAAATACGACATGGCGCTGTCCAAGGCCGGTGACATTACCCGCTATAACGTGACTTTCCCGGTCATTGGTCCGTATCCGCAGGTTCGTCAGTTCATTGACGCTGTGCTGGTCGCACTGCCGGCAGTGTCGATTACCGAACTCAATATTGAGCGCAAGACGATCGTCGATGGTCAGGTAGAGGCCCGCTTGCGGCTGACCTTCTATACGCGGAGCGCTCCATGACCGATCTGCCGTTGCTCCCGTTGCCGCCTGACCCTGCGGCAACGAAGCGCCGCTACCTGCTGCTTGGTGCTGTGGTCGTTCTGGTCGCGGCACTGACTGGCGCTGGTGTTTGGTATTACCGCGTCCAGCAGGCGCATGCAGCCCAGATGGCCCGCACTGCCGAAATTGCGGCCGCTCGTGCAAGAGTGGTCGCAGCCGCGCGCGCGCGCGGCCTTTCGGTGACGGCCAAGGCTGTCGCTACGACGGCAGCTGAGGCGACTGTCGCTGCTGCCGCGGTGCCGAAATCCGCCCGGGTCGCGGACGCGTCTCGGGCCGGTGCCCTTTTTGGCGCGCACAGCTGGTACGTGGCGCCCCCGCCGCCGGCTTACGTGCCGCCACCGCCCCCACCGCCCCCACCGCCGCCGATGGCGCCGCCGCTGCCTTTCGTTTTCCTGGGTAGTTACACCCCTGGCGGGGACGCAACCGTGTTCTTTCTTACCCGCGGAGATCGTGTCTACGACGTTAAGGTCGGCGATACGCTCGACGGGATCTATCAGGTTGAGTCCGCGACCGGCGGCCAACTGACATTCAACTATAAGCCCCTCAACCAGCGTCAGGCGCTGGCAATCGGAGCGACACCATGATCGGTCGACCAATCAAATTCCTAACCGCCGCGCTCTGCGCCAGCACGGTCATCCTGACGGGGTGTGCGGCTGACCGCTTGCATCACGAAGGCATGAAGTCTGTCGAGCACGGCAACTACGAGGACGGCGTCGCGCGCCTGCAGAAGGCCGTCGAGAAGGAGCCGGACAACCTGACCTTCAGGCTTGATCTGCGTGCGCGTAGCGAAGAGGCCGTGCAGAAGCTAATCGCGGAGGCTGATGCGGCTCGCGCCGCCGGCAAGCGGGAGGAGGCGGCCGCTGCCTACCGGCGTGTGCTGGCCATCAATCCGGCCAATGATCGCGCGCTGCGTGGCGTCGAAGGCGTCGATGCGGACCGTCGTCATACTGATGCGGTTGCCGCGGCGCAGAAGGACGTTGCAGCCAAGGACCTTGATCACGCCGAAACCATGCTGCGGGCAGTGCTTGCGGAGGATCCGGGCTTCGGCCCGGCCGTTTCGCTGCAACAGCGAATCGATCAGATCCGCGGGCCAGTGCAGGCCACGCCGAAGTTGCGCACTAAGGACAACCGACCGGTCACGCTGCAGTTCCGTGATGCCAGCACCAAGATGGTGTTCGAGGTGCTTTCGCGCCAGACCGGCGTGAACTTCATCTTCGACAAGGACGTGAAGGCTGACGGCAAGACGACGATCTTCGTGCAGGACGTGCCAATCGAGACTGCCATCGACCTCGTGCTTGGACAGAACCAGTTGGCTCGCGAGGTGCTCTCGTCGAACATGGTCATGATCTACCCGAATACGCCTGCCAAGCAAAAGGATTATCAGGACGAGATCGTCAAGACCTTCTATTTGAGCGATGCCGATCCGAAGCAGGTCCAGACGCTGATCAAGACGATCGTCAATCCGAAGGCGATGTTCGTCGATGACCGCACCGGCACCTTGGTCGTGCGCGACACGCCGGAAGTGATCCGGATGACGGAAAAGCTGATCAACTCAATCGACCTTCCTGACGCGGAAGTCATGCTCGAGGTCGAAGTTCTGGAAATCACGCACTCCAATGTTCTGAACCTCGGCATTCAGTATCCCGCGGGCGCGAGCTTTGATATGACGCCGCAGGGTGGAGGAAAGGGACTCACGCTGGCCGACTTCACCAAGCAGGGAAAGTCGACGATCAACGTCTCCTCGATCGGCGCGACTCTTAACGCACTGAAGACGGCAGGGCTCACTAACACTCTCGCCAGCCCACGCATTCGCTCGCGTAACCATGAGAAGGCGAAGATCCTCATCGGGCAGCGCGTTCCGGTAATCACCAACAGCGTGACACCGACGACCTCGTCTGCTGTCGTTACTGGTTCCGTGCAGTACCTCGAAGTGGGTCTCACGCTCGAGGTCGAGCCGACCGTGCACCGCGACGGCGACGTCGCGATCAAGCTGCAGCTGGAAGTCAGCTCGATTCTGAACCAGGTTACGACCCCGTCCGGCACGGTCGCGTACCAGATCGGTACACGTAACGCGAACACCCTGCTGCAGCTCAAGGATGGCGAAACGCAGATTCTGGCGGGCCTGATCCAGGACTCCGATCAGCACACGGCGAACAAGATCCCAGGGCTGGGTGACATGCCGCTGCTCGGTCGGCTGTTCGGTAGCCACAAGACCGATCGCGAGAAGTCAGAAATCGTCCTGGCGGTCACGCCGCGCATCATCCGTGCTCAGCGGCGCCCTTCGAGCGAAACGACCGAATTCTGGTACGGCCCGGAAAGTGGTGCACGTAGTGCGCCACTCGGTGGCTTCACCGTCGAAGGTCTTGGTGGCGCAGCGTCGCGAGCGGCGAACTATAGTGTGCCCGCCGCGCCCAATCCGATTGTGCAGGCGGCCATGCAGCCGCCGGTTCCGATCGCCGCTGCGCCCGTCGTGGCACCGCCGGTCGCGGGCGCCGCTGCACCGGCAGCCGCGGCGTCGGGGGACTCTGCTGCGCCGGCCGCGAAGCATGCGGTGTCGGCTGCTGCGGCGCCGATTCTGACTTGGGACGGCCCGACCGAGTCAAAGGTGGGTGACGAGTTTGATGTCACCCTGCAGCTGGATACGGGCGGCGCACTGACGCAGATCCGCGGTCAAATTCGCTACGACGCAAACGCGCTCGAACTTGTCAGCGCGGGCAGCGGCAGCGTGCTCGGTGCGATCGAGGGCCATATAGAGACGCCACGCGGCGTAGCGCTGATCGATGCTTCGGCCACCGCGGATGCTCCCATCTCCGGTAGCGGCGCGCTGCTGTCCATGCATTTCCGGGCGCTTGCCGCACGCGCATCCACTGCCGTGTCTGCGCGGGTGGCGGCGACTGGCGTGCAGGGTGGCGCAGGGATTCCGACGGCGCCGCCGCTTAATATCTCCATCAAGCCCTGAATGTAGCCCGATGCGTCAACGCGGATTTACGCTGATCGAGTTGATGATTACGGTGGCCATCATCGGGCTGCTGGCGCTTGGTGCCGCGCCGTTGGCCAAGGTTGGCCTCCAGCGAGCGAAGGAGACGCAGTTGCGTTCTGCGTTGCGTGAGATCCGCTCGGCGATCGACGCCTACAAGGAAGCGGGCGACACGGGTCGCATTAAGAAAGAAGTGGACAAGTCCGGCTATCCACCGAGCCTTGAAGTGCTAGCGGCCGGAGTCGAGGACATCAAGAGTCCCGATCACGCCAAGATGATCTACTTCCTGCGGCGCATTCCGCGGGATCCGTTGAACCCAGATGGTACGTTGCCGCCGGAAAGGACGTGGGCACTGCGCAGCTACGCCAGCCCGCCCGACAGTCCCCAGCCCGGCGATGACGTTTACGACGTCTATTCTCAGTCTCCCCGAGTAGGTCTTGATGGCACGCCGTATCGAAGCTGGTAACGCACCGCGGTGTGGCGGGTTCACGCTGATCGAGCTGATAGTCGTGCTTACGATTATCGGCACGCTGCTCGCGATCGCGGTCCCGCGCTATTTCAGCTCGTTGGAAAAGTCGCGCGAGACGATCCTGCGTCAGGATCTGTCGGTGATGCGTGATGCGCTCGATAAGTACGACGCTGACAAGGGGCACTTCCCGGAGACGTTAGAAGGGCTCGTCACCGATAAGTATCTGCGCTCGATTCCAGTGGATCCTTATACGAAAAAGGCCGATACCTGGGTTGTAGTGCAGTCCGACGACGTCGATTCGCCGGGCGTCAAGGACGTTCATAGCGGCGCCGAGGGTAGCGCGCCTGATGGCTCGGCTTATGCCTCGTGGTAGGCAGCACATCGGGCGGCAGGGCGGGTTCACCTACTTCGGTGTGATTATCTCCGTTGCGCTGATTGGCATGACCCTCGCGCTAGTCGGTACCGTCGCACGGACCGAGTCGAGGCGGGAGCGCGAAGCGCAGCTTTTGTGGGTAGGCGGCCAGTATCGTGCCGCGCTGACCCAGTTCTCGCAGCAGAATGGTGGTCAGCTGCCACAGGCTCTCCATGAGCTCGTTCTGGATGAACATGCCGAAGTGCCGCGACACTTTCTGCGAAAACTTTATCCGGACCCAATGACTGGCGCTGTCGACTGGCAGCTGTTGACCCTTCCTGGTGGCGGTATTTACGGTGTCGCGTCGTCCTCGACCTTGTCGCCGCTGAAGTTGAAGGGATTCAAGAGCGCCGACCGGGCGTTCGAAGACGCCACTTGTTACAAGGCATGGCAGTTCGTCGTTGTTTCGCGTCGGCTGGCGTTGCCGATTACGACCAGCGGGGCCTGCTAAGACAGAGGACGTGAAGCGGCGTCGAGGATCGAGCCGTATCCTACGTCCAAGATGGGGGGCGAAGCTGCAGTAGCCTGCGCATTCTCGCCTGGCATCGATGGCGGCTGGCCGACACGCACAGGCGCAGTTCGGCGCCACCTGACCGATGCGAGGCGGGCGGCGGGGCCGAGCCCATGCGCTGTGGTCTGCAGCCGGGGCAGACTGAGACGAAAGTCTCAGGCCGGGCATGTACGCGTTGGATGTCCCGTCGTTTCTTTGTAAGCTGATGCCACGGCAGGGTATGTGCCCGTGGAGGGCAGCGGGTCAATCCTTCGGCCTGTACGTCAGGGCTGATGTGCAAATCGAATGCGCACGGAGACGGTGACGATGGTGCATAGAGCAATCACGAGGCTGACGGCAGCCATCGCTGTGTCACTGCGCAGGCCAACGGGTCTGGCGGCGGCCTTGGTTGCCGTTGCGGCCATTGCCGCCGCCCCGTCCCACGCCGGCCAGCCCGGCGCCGGGGCAGAGCCGGTGGTGGCGCTGGTAGCGCCCTCGACGGACGCCCCGCCTGCCGCCCCCCGTGAGCTGCACGCCCATGCCGGTGATGGACTCGAGCACCGGCTTGCGGTGCTGGCCAAGGCACTCGAGCTCGATGCTGCACAGCGGGAAAAGCTGCACAAGATTCTCGTGGACCAGCGCGACGCAGTACAGAAGGTCTGGCACGACCCAAAGCTGCTGCCAGCGGAGCGCGCACCGGCGACCCGTGCGCTGACCGAGCGGACCGGCGACCAGATCCGTGCGATTCTCACCGCGGAGCAGCAGGCGAAGTACAACCCGCCGAAGCCCCCCGCACCGCCGGCCCCCGACTCAGGGCCGCCCGACGTCGAGCGGTGGATGCGCGCGACACAGAAGAAATAACTACTGCCACGGGGCATTTCGGTGGAACACCGCTGCGATGGCGCGGTCAAAAGTGCTATCTGAGCCGATTTATTCGAGGAATTGCTGTATGTCGCGAATGACGCCAACTCCCGTCCTGCCCCACGCGCTTGTGACTGCCGCGGCTGTGTTGGCGTTCGCGCTGGTGGCCGCCCCTGCGCTTGCCGCCGCCACTGCGACCTCCCCGCCGGCATCGGCTGCCGCACACACCTCGAACGGGTCCAAGCTGGCCCCGACACAACGCGACCCGGGCCACTCCCCTTACGCACGCGCGGCGGCGGAGCACGCCAGAGGACCTCAGGCCACTGGCGGCTCGACGCCAACGCCTGGTCACTCGACAGGAAAGACCCGCGCTGCGCGCGGGCCGGCTAAGCGCCACTAATGCGCCGCGACAACGCCTTCGCTATGTGCTCGCATCGTGCCGCCGTGATTGCAGCCATCTGCGTCGCGCTAATGTCTGGCGTTGCGGCGCCCGTCAACGCGACCGAAACTGAAGTCATGGCACCGACCGATGCTGCGGCCTCAGCGCCCGAGGCTGAAGCACCGGCACCGCCGGCGCGCCGTGGGCTGGGCATTCCGACTGCGCCGGTAAAGGCGCCACCGATGCCGCTGGCCGCCCACAGTTCACCGTATCACGGCATGAAATCGAACCCGCGTGCGCGCGACTACTATCGAGCGACCTGGGGTATCGACAAACTGAAGGTCAGTTACACGCTTTCAGGTCAGCTGATCCGTTTCAACTTCCGCGTGGTCGAGCCGAAGCTTGCCAAGGCGCTGGGGGACCACGAGTTCACCCCGACCTTGTTCTCCCCGCACAGTGGTGCCGTTCTGTCGGTGCCGACCATGGAGCAGGTCGGCCAGTTGCGTCAGCTGCATACCGACAAGGTTAATGAAGAATATTGGATGGTCTTCTCGAACAAGGGCAACCTCGTCCGAAGGGGAGACAGAGTCAACGTCATCATCGGGAAATTCCACGCCGACGGTCTCGTCGTCGAGTGAACAAAACGCGATTCAAAGGACTGAAGCCATGACCCGTACCTCTCTGATTGCCGGCGGCTTGCTGTCGCTGGTTGCCGCCACTGGCGCGCACGCGGCCGCGGCCAACCTCGGCGCCGAGCAGATCATCGAAAAGAGCATCGCAGCACAGGGTGGACTCTCCGCCTGGCGTGGCGTCAAGACACTCACGACTGAGGGTCAGCTCGACGCTGGCGGCAAACCCAATCATCAGCTGCCGTACGTGCTCAAGCAAAAGCGGGGCCACAAGAGCCGTTTGGAGATCACCTTCAAGGGGCAGACCTCCGTGCAGGTTTATGACGGAACGCAGGGCTGGAAGCTGCGACCGTTCCTCAATCGCAACGAGACGGAGGATTACACGCCCGCTGAAGCGAAGGCGGCTGCTGCGAGCGAGGAGCTTGACGGCGCGCTCGTCGATTACGTAGCCAAGGGCACCCAGATTACGATTGCCGGCACCGAACCCGTCGAGGGGCATGCGGCGTACAAGCTCGTGCTCAAGCGTCGAGATGGCGAAAAGCATCACGTCTGGATCGACACGAATACGTTCCTGCAGGTGAAGATGGACGGCGAGCCGCGCAAGATCGACGGCAAGATGCACGATGTCGTTATCTATTTCCGCGACTACAAGAACGAGCACGGTCTGGTTGTTCCGCACCTGCAGGAAACGGTCGTGGAGGGCGTGAAGAACGCAGAGCCTTACCGCATGACCGTGACCAAGGTCACTGTCAACGAGTCGCTCGACGACGCGCTGTTCACCAAGCCGAAGGCCGGCGCGGTCGTCGGCGACGGCACGAAGAAGCCCTGATATGCGTCGCCTGCTAGTGGCGGCCGTACTCGCCGGCGTCGGCGGCTCGGCATGGGCCGCGAAGCCTGCGCCGCCGGTTCCGGTGGCAGCTAAGACCGCTGCTGAGGTCATCGAGCGCAATGTAGCTGCCCGCGGTGGTGTCGAGGCTTGGCGGCGGGTCGACACGATGGTCTGGCTAGGTCACCTGGAGCGCGCGGGCCAAAAGGAAGGTCAACGCGTGCCGTTCGTGATGCAGCTCAAGCGCCCGAACCTGACGCGCTTCGAGCTCAAGGAACAGTTCAGCCAGTTCACGCGAATTTTTGACGGCAATAAGGGCTGGAAGGTCCGCCCGGCCGGTGACGGCCGCCCGGAGACGAAGCCGTTCTCGCCCGAGGAAGTAAAATTCGCCAAGACCGAGTTCGTCATTGATGGCCCACTGATCGACTATCAGGCCAAGGGCGTCACCGCTGGCCTCGACGGCATCGATAGCGTTGAGGGACACAAGGCTTACCGGCTGTCGCTGACTCTGCCGTCTGGTGCAGAGCGCAAAGTCTGGATCGACGTCGCGACGAACCTCGAACTGCGCTACGACCGTCCGGCAACTAATCCGCTGGTCGCAGGCCGGCCGGTGTCGGTGTACTACCGGGACTACGCGGCCTTCGACGGGCTGCAGTTAGCTCGTCGCATCGAAGTGAGCGGCGCAAGCGACAAGCCGGTCGCTGAGGCCGCAGATAGTCTGGTGATTGACCGAGTGATGGTGAACCCCAAGCTCGAGGATGGTGCGTTCATGCCGCCGTCGTCGCCGGTGCGGCGGGGGGGCCCCATTCGTGTGCCGTCTTCCGTGCCCGGGGCGTAGAGCCCGTGAGCGCATGAAGTTCTTGCGCCGAATCCTGGCCGGCGCGCTGGCGCTTGGCCTGCTGGCAGCGCCGCCCGGGTACGCGGCACGGGCGCGGCCGGAGTCCTCCGGGCCGCCCAGGTCGGCGGTAGGCGAGGCGATCTACCTGCATGGTGTGCTTGGCTCGGGGATGCCGCTCGTGGCCAACCGGGCCGGTGCTGAGCCTGTCAGCGGCGAGGTGTCGGCGTGCGTCAATTGCCACCAGCGAAGTGGACTTGGTGCCAAGGAAGCGCGGACCCTTATCCCTCCGGTTAGCGGTGCATTCCTGTTCCATGAGCCAGGGCGTACCACCGCCGCTGATTTGCAACTGCCGTACATTCCCGGCGCCCGGCTCGAGCGGGCCGCCTACACGGACGCCACGCTTGCGCGCGCGATTCGCGAGGGCGTCGATGCAGAAGGGCACGCGCTCAGCTACCTGATGCCGCGCTTCACGCTTGGCGATACGGACATGGCGGCACTGATTACGCATCTGCGCAGTCTAGAGCGGTCGCGAGTGCCAGGCGTAACCTCCACTGAGCTGCACTTTGCGACCATCGTCACGCCCGATGCCGATCCGCTCAAGCGCCGCGCGGTGCTTGAGGTGCTGCAACATTTCTTTGAGGACCGCAACATCGCGCCGCGCGGCGCTGCAGCGCAGACGATGGAGACCTCCGGCACTACCGCTTACGCCAAGCGCATGTTCAGGGTGAACCGTCGCTGGGTGTTGCATACCTGGGAGCTGACGGGCCCAGCCTCGACCTGGACGGAGCAACTGCAGACGAAGTTCGCGGCAGAGCCGGTGTTCGCAGTGATCTCCGGCATTGGCGGAAGTAATTGGGCGCCGGTCGACGCGTTCTGCGAACAGCAGGCCGTCCCCTGTCTGTTTCCGAACCTCGAGCAGCCGCCAGCAGACGGCGACCGCAAGTTTCACTCGCTCTACTTCTCGCGCGGCGTACTGCTCGAGGCGGACATGATCGCCGCGACCCTGCCAGCCACGGCCACGCGCGTGCGGCAGATCTATCGTGTGGGCGATGTCGGTGAAGGCGCCGCCCGGGCGTTCGCGAAGCAGCTTGAGGCGCGTGGCGTCACTGTTGTCGGTCGGGCGATTCCCGCCCGCGCGGCCATCAGCGCGGTCGTCGCTGCGCTACGTGACGATGCAGCTGGCCTGACAACGGTGTTGTGGCTGCGGCCAGCAGATCTTGCGGCGCTGGCGGGATCCCCACCACCGTCCGGGGCGGTGTATCTGTCCGGTCTGATGGGTGGGCTCGACGCGATCACGGTTCCAGATCAGTGGCGCGAACGCTCCCGTATTGCCTATCCATTCGATGTCTCGGATCGCCGGCGTGTGCGCGTTGACTTCGCGCTCGGTTGGTTTCGGATCCGCAAGATCGAAGTGGTCGCGGAGCAAGTGCAGGCCGATACGTACCTTGCTTGCGGACTACTGTCGGAGACGCTCAAGCACATGGTTGATGCGTTTATCCCGGACTACCTCATCGAGAGCCTGCAGGAAACGGTTGAGCACCGCATCCTAACTGGCTACTACCCGCGGTTGACCCTAGGGCCTCACCAGCGGTTCGCCTCGAAGGGTGGCTACGTCATGCGTTTCGATCCGTCGGGCGCCAAACGGCTGGTGCCCGACGGGGAGTGGCTGACGCCCTGAGCGGTCAGTGCGGCGTGACGGCTGGCGCAGCCTTGGATGGCGCCTTCGGCGCAGTCCCGATCTTGACTCCGTTCGCGTCGACCGGCGGCGTCGAATCCACGCTCAGCAGTTCCAGCTCATAGACCAGCAGCGCGCCCGGGGGCACCTGCGGCGGTGAGTTGGCGCCATAGCCGAGTTCCGGCGGCACGAATAGCTGCCACTTTGCGCCCGGCTTCATGGACTGGAACGCTTCCTGCCAGCCCTTAAAGACGGTGTTGACGCGAAACGTTGCTGGCCGTTCGTGGCTTTCCGAGCGATCAAATTCGGTGCCATCGGCGAGGCTCGCCTTGTAACGCACAGTGACCTGGTCGGTCGGCGACGGTGACTTTCCCGTCGGCTCGCCGGCGGCGAGGATCCGGTACTGCAGGCCGGAGGGCATCGTCAGGATGCCGGGCTGCTTGCCGTTCTTCTCCAGGAATTCCAGCGCCGCTGCCTGATTCTTGCGCGCCAGATTGCCGCGGGCGTCACGCATGAAACGCAACGCAAGCTCACGCTCCTCCGCAGTGAGCTGCCTGCCACCCAGACCGTCGCGGAGGCCTTTAATTAGTTGTTCGGACGACAGCAGTGGCGCCAGACCGTTGTGCTCCAGCTGGCTGCCGAGCATGAGGCCGACATGATAGCTGCCGAGTTCCGGGGGCACCGGCGCGGCTCTTGGATCGATTGCCGCGGCGGGGGGCGCGCTTTCGGTCGCTGCGGCGAGTGCCGCCTGGCTGAGCAGGCTGGCAACCAGCAGCGCGATCACGCGTTGCCTGACGGGAATCTTCATTAACCGCATCGGTAGTTCCTTCTGGTCCTGAGCATGAGGCAAGGCCAGCCCCATCATACTGCGATATACCCGCTTCCCGCGCCGGGGGGGCGGCTGCGTAGACGTCCGTTCGCGGCGGACTACGTCGGCCGGGTTATAATGGGTACCTGAAACCGCCCACAGGCGCGTGGCGATTCCCGCCGGCGCCCGGGCTGTAGCTGCGCCGAGGGAGAACGCCGTGACCGTACGTGAACGCCGCCATTCGAGTGCCACCAGTCTTTCTGTCGTCAGGGCATTCGCGGCGGTCGCCGTCTTCGCGCTCGTCGGAGCGGCTGGTCTCGCGCGCGCCGATGCCCCCGACGCTGCAGATCCACACGCCCACCATCGGCAGATGATGCAGCAGCAGTCGCAGCAGTCGATCCGGCGCTCCGAGATTGAGTACACGCTACCCGACGTGCGGCTGGTCCGGCAGGACGGCAAGGCCGTTTCGCTGAAGGATGCGATTGGCGATGACCGTCCGGTGCTGGTGAACTTCATCTACACGACGTGCACGACCATCTGCCCGCTGTCGAGTCAGGTGTTCGCGCAATTTCAGTCGAAGCTCGGCGCCGCGAAGGCCAAGGTGCACCTCGTGTCCTTCTCGATTGATCCAGAGCAGGACACGCCGGCGCGGCTGGTCGAGTACGCACAGAAGTTCCACGCTGGCCCGAACTGGGAGCATTACACCGGCACGGTCGAGGCGAGCGTCGCGGTGCAGCGTAGCTTCGACGCCTATCGTGGCGACAAGATGAACCATGGCCCGCTGACGCTGATGCGCGCCGCGCATAGCAAGCAGTGGGTTCGCTTCGACGGCTTCGCAAGCGCCGACGAGCTGCTGGCTGAGTATCAAGATCTCATCGCCAGGCACTAGCCGACGTTCGGCGCGCGACAAGCGCGCGCCGCAGGCCGGAGCGCCCTACAGCGCGATCCTGTCCCTGCTGCTCGTGACGTGGTCGCTGGCAGCGATTGCCGCGCCGAGCCAGGATACCAACGGCGCCGCCCTCTACCTCACAGGTCGCCTGCCGGACGGCGGCGAGCTGGAGGCGCAACGACCCGGTGGCGTCGTGAGCCGTGGCGTGGACGCTGCGTGCGTCCAGTGCCATAGACCCAGTGGCCTCGGCACTCGCGAGGGTGACGTGGTCGTGCCGCCGATCATCGGTCGCTACCTGTTTCGTTCCGGGCCGGTCAACGAGCGCGACTCTGAGCTGCCGCATCCGCCCGGCGTGCTACCGAATGTCTACGCGTACACGGCCGCATCGTTGGCGCAGACACTCGCTACCGGCATACGACCGGACGGCCGCACGCTGAGCCCGTTGATGCCGCGCTACCGGCTCGATGCGGGCGCGAGCGCCACGCTGGCGGCCTACCTCAGTGAGTTGGGCGCGGCGGTTGTTGCTGGCGTTACCGCAACCGAGCTGCAGTTCGCGACCGTCGTCGCGCCTGATGCCGACCCGGGGGCGCGGGACGCGATGCTGCAGGTATTGCAGCGCTACTTCGCAATCCAACGCGAATTGGCGGCAGTGCAGGTGCAGGATGCGCGCACCGAGGGCCGGCCCGGCCGCCACATAGCGCGCGTCTGGCAGTTGCACGTCTGGACGTTGACCGGCGCGCCGGACGACTGGGAGCGGCAGTTGGCTGAGTTTCAGGCCCGGCAGCCCGTTTTTGCGGTGATCTCCGGCATTGGCCGCGGGGAGTGGGCGCCGGTGCACGCGTTCTGCCAGAGCCGCCGAGTTCCCTGCCTGTTCCCGAATATCGACGTGCCGGTAGTCGCCGAGCAGGACTTCTACCCGGTCTACTTCTCGCGCGGCGTGCTGCTAGAGGCGGACCTCTTCGCCGCGCGGCTGCGCCACTACGCAGGCGGCAGGATCGTGCAGGTATACCGCCGCGGCGACGCCGGCGCCGCGGGCGCCGCACGCCTGCGTTTAGCAGGTCTAGGCGCCGAGTTCATCGACCGGTCGCTGCCGCCGGTCGATGCGGACCTGACGCCTGCGGCTACGCTCGAGTCTGCGTTGGCCGGCCTTGATGCTGGCGACACGTTACTACTGTGGCTGCGGCCGGCTGACCTGCGCTTGCTTGGCGCGCCGCCTTCGGGGCGGGTGCTGGCCTCCGGGCTGATGGGGGGGCTGGAAGACGCGCCGCTACCTGCGGCCTGGCGCGACCATGCTGAGTTTTCCTATGCGGTGGACTTGCCTGAACGCCGCGAGGTGCGCCAGCGCCTGGCGCGCAGTTGGCTGCAGACACACGGATTGCCGCCGACCTTTCCAAGGCTGCAGACAGATACCTGGACAGCGTGTCGTATTTTGGCGGGCATACTCGACCACGTCGGTGATGCCTACGTGCCGGAGTTCTTGCTGGAGCGGCTGGAGATGATGCTCGGGCGGCGTCTGCCAGAGGGGTATTACGCGCGCCTCGGGCTCGCGCCCGGGCAGCGCTTTGCCTCGAAGGGCGGCTATCTCGTGCGGCTGGGGGTAGGCGACGAGCCGTCGGTGACGGCCGTCACCGACTGGACCGTTCCCTAGCGGGGCTAGCGTCGCGCCAGCAGGAAGCCCACCGCGGCCGCGGCCGCGAGCCCACCCGGCCACCACGGCTCCGCGACTGCCAGCCACAGCACGCCGAGCGCGAGCACCGTGGCTGCGATGATGGTTTGATCGCGGCGACGGCCGCTGGCGCGCACGGCCTCCGCCACCTGCGCCTGGCCAGCGTCGCGCGAGCCGATCAGCCTCGGGCTTGCCTCGGCCTCACGCACCAGCCGCCGTAGCAGCGGGGGCGTTGCGCGCAGCGACTCTATGACTTCCGGCAGGTGATGGCGGGCGTCCTTGAGTAGTGCCCGCGGCCGCAGTCGGCGGCGGTACCACTCGCGCATCAGTGGCTGCGCAGTCTTCCAAAGGTCGAGCTGCGGATACAGATCGCGGCCCAGCCCCTCGATGTTGAGCAGCGTCTTTTGCAACAGCACCAACTGCGGCTGCACTGTCATCTGGAAGCGGCGTGCGACCTCGAACAGTCTGAGCAGGACGATGCCGAAGGAAATCTGGTCTAGCGGCTTCTGGAAAATAGGTTCGCAGACCGTTCGTACGGCGCTTTCGAGTTCGTTGACGCGGGCGCCGGCTGGCACCCAGCCACTTTCGATGTGCAGCTCGGCGATGCGCCTATAGTCGCGCTCGAAGAACGCCATGAAATTACCGGCGATGTATTCCAGATCGCGCGGCTCGAGGGTGCCGATGATGCCGAAGTCGACCGCGGCATAGCGCGGGTTTTTCGGATCGTCCGCGAGCACGAAGATGTTGCCCGGGTGCATGTCGGCGTGGAAGAAGTTGTGATGCAGCATTTGCGTGAAGAAGATCTCCACGCCGTGCTCCGCGAGTTTCTGGAAGTCGACCTGCAGTTCGCGCAGTCGATCCATGTTGCTGATCTGGATGCCGCGGATGCGCTCCATCACCAGTACGTCGCTGCGGCACAGGTCGAAATGCACCTCGGGGACGTAGAGCAGCGGGGAGCCTGCGAAATTTCGCCGTAGCTGGGCGGCGTTGGCCGCCTCGCGCATCAGGTCGAGCTCATCCATGATCGTCTTGTCATACTCGCCGACGACCTCCAGCGGCCGCAGCCGAGCCGCGTCTGGCACGTAGGCGAGGGCGAGGCGAGCGAAGGCGTACAGAACCTCAAGGTCTCGCCGGATGATCGCGTGCATGCCTGGGCGCAGCACCTTGACGACAACCTCGCGGCCGTCCTTCAGCGTTGCGCCGTGCACCTGTGCGATCGATGCGGCGGCGAGCGGCGAGGTCTCAAATGAGCCGAATACGGCATCGACCGGCTGGCCCAGCGAGCGCTCGATCGCCGCGAGCGCGGCGGCGTCCGGGAAAGGCGGCACCCTGTCCTGCAACTTCGCCAGTTCGTCGGCGATGTCCGTTGGCAGCAGGTCACGGCGCGTAGAGACGGCCTGGCCGAACTTGATGAAGATGGGTCCGAGCTCCTCTAGCGCGAGCCGCAGGCGCTCGCCGCGCGAGGCGCCGCGACGCCGCTCGGACCAGGTCGACGGCTGCAGGAAGTAGAGGAACCGCAGCGGCCGGTAGAGGTGGGTCGCCGTCACGAACTCATCCAGTCCATGACGCACCAGCACTCGCTGGATCTCGATCAGGCGCCTCGCGACGCTTAGGCTCATCATCGCTTTTAGGATGCCTTGTGCCGGAGTCTGGATTCAAGCAGGTCTAGTCGCGCCGCAGCGCGGTCGACGTCTTCGCGGATGTGGTCTACGCCACCCAGGAGCGCCTCGAGTTCCGCACGCGGCACGAGGTCGCGGCTTTCTTCGGTGAGGTATTCGCTGGAGCTGCGAGCGAATGAACGTGCCGCACGCCGTCCCCATTCGAACAGGCCCGCAGCGGTGCGGGCCGCATAGTGCGCGGGCACTTCGCCGACCAGTCGCGCCAGCTCCGCCTCGACGTCGGGTCGTGCCGCGTTGAGTAGCTTCTCGAAGCTTGCCGCGACCTCGGCGTCGCCACTGATCGTGACGCCGGCGGAGGTATAGCGGCCTTCGGCGCGACCGGCAAGCAGTGCCGCCAGCCCGAATGGTGTGCCGCTTACCGTTGCATCCGCAGGCGCTTCCCCCGTCGCCACCGTGCAACCGTCGAGGTGAGCCTCGAGGCGAAGCCGTAGCAGCGACGCTCCGCTGCCGCTTTGCAGTGCGAGTGCAAAGCTACGACCCTGCAGGTTCGCGAGAATGCCACGCGCCGGCGTCGAGGCCTGCAGGTGGCGGTTCAACAGCGCCTCAATCGGTGCGGTCAGACTCACGGCGGCCATCAGTAGCGCCAGCCGCGGTGCAGCGCGACGATGCCACCGGTCAGGTTGTGGTAGCGGACGCCGTCAAAGCCGGCGGTTGTCATCATCGAGGCGAGCGTCGCCTGATCCGGGAACATCCGGATCGATTCGGCCAGATAGCGGTAGCTGTCCGCGTCGCCTGCCACGAGCCGGCCGAGTGCTGGCAGCACGCTGAAACTGTAGGTGTCGTAGACCGGGCCGAGGCCGGGGGCGACGGGTTTAGAGAATTCGAGGATCATCAGCTGTCCGCCTGGCTTGAGCACGCGGAACATCGAGGCGATTGCGGCGGCTTTGTCCGTGACGTTGCGCAGCCCGAAGCCGATCGTGACGCAGTCGAATGACTGGTCCGCGAACGGCAGCGCCTCGGCGTTGGCCTGCACGAACTCGACGTTGCCGGCGACGCCGGCATCGAGCAGTCGGTCGCGACCATGCGCGAGCATCTGCTCGTTGATGTCCGACAGCACGACGCGGCCGCTCGCGCCGACCTGGCGCGACATGCCGATCGACAGGTCGCCCGTGCCGCCGGCCACGTCCAGCGCCCGCTGGCCGGCCTTCAAACCCGTCTGCGACAGGAGGAAGCGCTTCCACAGTCGGTGCACGCCGAACGACATCAGGTCATTCATGATGTCGTAGCGGCTGGCGACAGAGTCGAACACTGCCCGTACGCGCTCGGCCTTTTCCGCCTTCGCGACGCGCTCGTAGCCGAAGTCGACGGTGTCGGAAGTGGCGGGCTGTTCCGGGGTGCCGGTCATGGGGGGCTGCTCGGGTGAAAACCCGTCAATTGTACCGCCCGGGGAGCGGCCTCGCATGGCGGCCGGCCGCAGCCGGCGACCGCTCAGCGGCGCAGCCCGGCCTCGAAACGCGAGGGGGCGAGGGGTAGGGCGACGCGCAGTTCGTCGAGGAAGCTCCTCAGCACCGGCGTGAACAGCGTGTGCTCGGTCAGAAACGCATCATGGCCGTAGGGGGACGCGAGTTCGACGTAATCGGTGGTGATGCCGCTGGCATTGAGCACAGCGCCGATCGCCCGCTGCTGATCGACCGGGAAAAGCCGGTCTTCCTGTACGCCAATGACCAATGCCCGTTCGAGTTTCAGGAACGCTGCCGCGCGCGCCGCATCCGTTGCGTCGTGGCGGTGTACGACGGCGTCGCCCTCGGGGGCTGCGCCGTGCGCGGCGAAGTCAAACAGGTCCATCGCCCGGGAGATGACCCAGTAGGCCCACGGGTCAAATTGGCGCACGAATTTTTGCGCCAGATGCTCAAGCCAGCTCTCGACCTCGAAGTCGGTGCCAGAGCCGTGGCCAGAGAACGGCTCGGTCTGGTCGCGACCGAAGCGCTTCTCGAGCAGCTCGGTGCCGACATAGGACAGCACGCCAATCTTGCGCGCCCAGCGCATGGCCTGCTGCACGCGCTCGGGTTCGGCGCCGGCCTTGAGCAGGCTGCCGACGATCTCGCGTTGCAGGCTGCGTGTCGCGATCGCGGCGGCATTTGCAGCCATCGCGCCGGAAATTGACGCTATCGCCCGCGCACGACCCGGGAAGCAGACCGCATGCGCAAGCACCGTCATGCCGCCTAGCGAGCAGCCGATGGCGGCAGCTAACTGGTCAATTCCGAAGGAATCCACCGCGGCCTGACTCGCGCGGGCGATGTCCTCGACGCGCAACTCCGGGAAATCGCCGCCGTACGGCTGGCCAGTGGCCGGATTGAGCGATGCCGGCCCGGTCGAGCCGAAGCAGCTGCCCAGCGAGTTCACCGAGATGACGAAGTAGCGGTCGGTATCCAGGGCCTTGCCTGGGCCGATCATGGACTCCCACCAACCCGACGAGGTGTCGCCAGGGTGGGAAGCGGCATGCGCCGAGGCGGACAGCCCGGTAAACAGCAGGATGGCGTTGTCGCGCGCCGGTGAGAGGTGGCCGTAGGTCTCCACTGCCACCTGCGCGCCTATCAGCTCGCCGCCGGCCTGGAGTCGGAACGGGCTTGGCAGCGGCACTTGCAAGGTGACGGACGGGGACTCGGGGGGGAACGCGCTCATGGGGGGGATTTTCTGCCGTAACCCCCTGTATCGGCTAGCGTCTGGCCAGAACTGATCGTTATGGGGCCAGATCCAACAGGACGATCCCGCGCCGTGCCGGTCGCAATAAACTCGTCGCCTTCCTCGACACCTCAGGTAGGGATGCCGCTTCATGACGATCTATAACAACATCCTCGAGACGATCGGTCGTACCCCGATCGTGCGCATCAATCGGCTCGCGCCGAAGCACGTCACGATGTACGTGAAGGTCGAGTTCTTCAACCCCGGCGGCTCGGTCAAGGACCGGCTCGCCATTGGCATCATCGAGGATGCCGAGCGCCGCGGCCTGCTCAAGCCCGGCCAGACCATCGTCGAGGCCACCTCGGGCAATACCGGCATCGCGCTCGCCCTTGTGGCTGCCGCCAAGGGCTACCCGTTCGTCGCCGTGATGGTCGAGACGTTCTCGATCGAGCGCCGCAAGATCATGCGTGCGCTAGGCGCCAAGGTGATCCTGACGCCGGCCGCCGAGCGTGGCAGCGGCATGGTCAAGAAAGCCAAGGACCTGGCCGAGAAGAATGGCTGGTTCCTCGCCCGTCAGTTCGAGAACGAGGCCAATCCGGCCTACCACCGGCAGACCACCGGTCCCGAGATCCTGTCGGACTTCGCCGGCAAGCGCCTCGACTACTTCGTTAGCGGCTGGGGCACCGGTGGCACGATGACCGGTGTAGGCCAGGTGCTCAAGTGCGCCCGCCCGGACATCAAGATCGTCACGACCGAGCCTGCCGGCGCCCGCCTGCTGGCCGGCGCCGAGTTCAAGCCGCACAAGATCCAGGGTTGGACCCCCGACTTCGTGCCGGCCGTGCTCGATCGCACGATCTTCGACGACAACATCCCGGTCACGGACGACGAGTCGGTCGCGACCGCAAGGCTGCTTGCCCAGAAGGAAGGGTTGTTCGTCGGCATTTCGTCGGGCGGCAACTTCGCCGCCGCCCTGAAGGTCGCCGAGAAGGCTCCGGAGGGCAGTGTGATCCTGACCGTGATGACCGATACCGGCGAGCGCTACCTGTCGACGGTGCTGTTCGAGGGCGTCGCTGAAGGCTCGGATCCGGAGCCGACGCTGCCCTGATCCGCAGGGCGCACGCGCCGATTCCGTCCGGTGCGCCATTCGGCGCGCCGGACGGCTACACTGCCGACCGCGCCGCTCTGTCGCGGCGTCCGACCGGCCGTGATCGCCGAGGGGATGCATGAAAGCCCGTTACGACTGTTCCAAGTGTCCCGGATACTGCTGCTCTTACGACCGCATTGAAGTCAGTGACTTCGACATTGCGCGGCTCGCCAAGCACTTCGGCCTCAGCGCTGACGCCGCCCGCGAGAAGTTCACGTTCCACCACAAGACCAAGGACGCGGACGAATGGGTGCTGCGGCACCGCAAGGACACGGTCTACAAGTCGATCTGTCGGTTCTTCGACCAGGACGAGCGGCGCTGCACCATCTACGCGGCGCGGCCGAACGTCTGCCGGCGCTACCCTTCCGGGACTACCTGCGGCTACTACGATTTCCTGCTGTTCGAGCGCGAGCAGCAGGGTGACGACGACTTTATCCCGTCGGCCTGAAGTATTGCTCTCAGCCGACGGCTGGGGGCTTGCGGGTGTAGCCGATCCGCTCCAGCCGTTCTAGGTAGCGCGCCCAGTTCGTGCTGTGGTTGGCGCCTAGCTCGTGCAGCACTTTCCAGGTGTACAGGCCGGTATCGTGGCCATCATCGAATACCAGCCGCACCGCGTACTGCCCTACCGGCTCGACGGCGCTGACCTGGACGTTCTCCTTGGCGATCTGCAGCACGTCCTGGCCGGGGCCGTGGCCCTGCACTTCGGCGGACGGCGAGTGTGCGCGCAGGTACTCGAACGACAGCGCATAACGCGTGCCGTCGGCGAAGGCGACCTCGACGACGCGCGAGCGGCGCCGCAGGCGGATCTCAGTAGGAGGGCTGTCGCTGTTTGGCATCATGTTGAACCATTTCGGAAAACCACCAACTAGGTCGCGCTGACGATCCAGCCATTAGGAGCAAAATACTAACACTCGAATTCGTTCGATCTCTGTTGAGGTGATGGTTATGAAGCGGCGCACGGCTTTTTTCTTCGGCTTCGTCGTCGCGTGGGCATTGACGGTAACGCCATCTCATGCGGTGTCACAAACCCCAACGGGCCCTGACGACGAAGCTTCTGAGAGCGCGACCGATCAGGGTCGAGTAGCGATTGCGCTCGGTGTGCAAGGCGATCGCCAGCGAGCCTTTGGCTTTACCTCCGCGGTTTCCTACGACTTGCTGCGCGCGACGACGCTGCGCGCCAGCGGGCACGGTGCGGAGTCGCGCGGCGATCTGACACAGGGCTATTCCGGCACGATCGATTCGTTGGGGGCGTCTTTCGGCGTGACGCAGCGCTTCGGCCGCGCTGGCGTGGATCTGGACGTGGGTCATCTACAGATTTCCAATTTCCTCAAGGCGGACGAGCTGAAGATCGGCGGTACGTTCCATGTAGGCGTGCTCAGCGGCGGACTCCGGACGGGCGTTCGCAAGAGCATCTTTGCGCCCTTTTCCGGTTTGACCACGCTGGATCTGGGTAATGGACCGCAACTCGTGCCAGTGCAGGCTCGCTGCGAGGTCCGTAATACCTGGTGGGGCGTTGATGGTCGTTACCAGGGTCGAGTCTGGGGCGCACACGCCTCGTTGACGAAAGAGCAGTATCAGGATGCCAGTTGCGGTCTGTTGCCCGCCGAAGGCGCCCGGGTGTCGGCGAGCTTCGCCAACGCGCAGTTCGCGCAGTTGGCGATAGGTCCGCTAGGTCGGTTGCAGCAGCTCGCGCTGCCTGTTATCGGCGACCAGCAGACCCTTGCCAACTCGTTGGCGTCTGCGGGAGTCAGCTGGCGCCACCGCGACATGATTCTTGCGGTGGACTATCTGCGCCAGCGTGACCACTACGTCGGTACGCTGGGCAAGGCCTACGTGGCGACCTGCACCGCGGACCTCGGTCATGGCACGGAGGTTGACGTGTCGCTTGGCGACTCGCGTGGCGATGGTGCTGGTCCGCGAGGCCTGTTCGGTGGTCTCGGCCTGCGCACCCGCTTCTAGCGGCGGCGTGCGCGCGGGTGTGCCTTGTCATACACCTGCGCTAGGTGCTGAAAGTCCAGGTGCGTGTAAACCTGGGTTGTCGAGATGTTGGCGTGGCCAAGCAGTTCCTGCACGCCGCGCAGGTCGTGGCTGGATTCCAGCAGGTGTGTCGCAAACGAGTGGCGGAACAGGTGCGGATGTACCTTGACGTCGATTCCGCGGCGACGCGCCCACGCCTCGACCCGTAACTGCACCGCGCGCGTTCCCAGCCGTCGGCCATTGCGACCGACGAATGCGGCCCGCTCGTCGATGGATGCCAGTCCGCCGCGGCGCAGGAGCCAGGCGCCATAGGCGCGTAGCGCATGTGATCCGACTGGCACGATGCGGGTCTTGTTACCCTTGCCGATCACGCGCACGGTGCGGTCGGCGATGTCCAGGTCGCCGAGGTCCAGGCCCACCAGCTCAGACAGCCGCAGACCACTGGAATAGAAAAGCTCCACGATCGCACGGTCACGCGCCTCCAGATCGTCGTCCGCCGGTGCGCCGGGTGGCGGCGCCTCCAGCAGTTTCGCCATCCGGTCAACGTCCAGTGCCTCTGGCAGCCGGCGTGCGCCCTTTGGTGCACGGACCTCTATGCCGGGATTTGCACTGAGCACGCCCTCGCGGATCAGCCAATGGAACAGTGTCCGTAAAGCGGACAGGCGACGCTGGATCGAGCGTGGCGCGAGCCCTTGCCGATGTATGGTCGCGGCGAACGAGCGCACGTGCTGCGAGTCGATTGTGGTGAAGGAGGTGAGTCCCGCGGCGCTGGCCCAGTCAAAGAAATCGTCGAGGTCGCGCCGGTAGGCGGCGATCGTATGACGGCTCAGCCGCCGTTCGCTCGCAAGGCTTGCCAGCCACGCCGCGACGCGGGCGCGCTCGCCCGCGTCCCACTCCGTGCGTGCGACGGGGTCAGCCGACGCCGACCGGCGCGCCATCGAGGGCCGTGGCGACCAGCTCGCCGATGCGGGCGAGGAAGTCGGTGCTCATCGTTGGATTGAAGTGGTCAGCGTCGGGCGATGCGATCGCCAGCAGCGCGTGGGCCCCACCGATGCGCAGCGGCACCAGTGCCACCGAGCCGATCGCGATGTCGGCCGATGGGAACAGGAAGTCGCGCTGCATGTCGCGGATCCGGCCGCAGCGCGGCTTACCCGTCGCGTGCAGCGAATCGAAGGATTTCAGGCCAGCGTCATCCGCGGCGACCTGACGCAGGTAGCGCGGCGGGTTCGCCGCTGCCGTTACCGCCGAGCAAACCAGCAGCGTGAACTCGCGTGCGCCGAAGTCCTCGCGCAGGCTGGACTCGATCGCCGCGAGCCGCGCGGCGCCGTCGCGCGCACCAATCAGGCGACAGGCAAGGCGGTGCATCTTGGTCGCAAGTGCATCGTTGGCGCGGCCATTTTCGACCAGAGCGCGCAGCTTCTCTTCGAAGTCGCGCACACGCACCCGCAGCACCTCAACCTGACGCTCCACCAGCGACACTGTGCTTGCGTCGCCGCGTGCGTGCGGTAGCCGCAGATCGCCCAGCAATCCGGAGTGACGGTCGAAGAAATCCGGGTTGGCGGCGAGAAAGGCGGCGATGCGGGTCTCGTCACTGTCGCTGCGGGCTGCCTTGATCGCTTCGGACTTTGGCTGCGGGGTCGTCATAGTTCTACGTGTCCTTCAAAGACCGTGGCCGTCGGTCCGGTAAGCCAAATCGGTTCTGCGTCGCCTCGCCACTCGACTGTGAGCCGGCCGCCTGGCAGGTCGACGTAGACGAGCTCGTCCAGCCAACCGCGGCGACGGCCTACCGCCACTGCGCCGCAGGCGCCGGTCCCGCAGGCCTGCGTCTCGCCGACGCCGCGCTCGTATACGCGCAAGCGCACCTGGCCGCGCGAAACGACCTCCAGAAACTCGACGTTAGTGCGTCGCGGAAATCGCCGATGATTTTCCACCTGGGGGCCGAGCCTGTCCACCGGCGCTGAGGCCACCGTGTCGACCCGCAGCACCGCGTGTGGGTTGCCTATCGACACCGCGCCGATCTCCAGCAGCTCGCCGTTGACGTCGAGCAGGTAGGCGTCCGCCGTGGAGTCAGCCACAAACGGCACTGACGCGGGCGTGAAGTTTGGGACGCCCATCGCGACCGACACTTCGCCATCAGCGCGTGAGCGTGCCCGCACAAGGCCAGCCGGGCTGTCCATCAGCAGTTCGTCCGGACCGGCGCCGAGCCGCTGGGCGACCAGCGCTGCGACGCAGCGGGCGCCGTTGCCACACTGCTCAACCTCGGAGCCGTCAGCGTTGAAGATCCGGTAGTAGACGGCGGTATCGGCGCGGCGCGGCGGCTCGAGTACCAGGGCCTGGTCGAAGCCAATGCCGGTGTGGCGGTCCGCCAGTGCTGCAATCCGGGCCGGGGTGGGTATGGCGTCCGGCTGAGGGGCGTCAAAGACGATGAAGTCGTTGCCCAGGCCGTGCATCTTCGTGAAATCTAGCCGCATGGCAGGATCATAGCGCGCGCGAGGCGGTCGCGCCGTCCAGGGCGTCGGTGGCAGGCCGGTGGCCCCTGCGCACCGCCGAAGGTACCATGGCGCCCCTTCCGTTCCGCCGGTGCGATCCATGAAATCCGCTCCCCGCGTCGGCTTCGTAAGCCTCGGCTGCCCGAAGGCGCTCGTCGACTCCGAACGCATCCTCACCCAGCTGCGGGCTGAGGGTTACGACATTGCCCCGACTTATGAGGGCGCCGATCTGGTGGTGGTCAACACCTGCGGCTTCATCGACGACGCCGTGCACGAGTCGCTCGACACGATCGGCGAGGCGCTCGAGCAGAACGGCCGCGTGCTGGTTACCGGCTGCCTCGGCGCGCAGCCGGAGAAGATACGCGAGCGTCACCCGCGTGTGCTTGGCATCACCGGCCCGCACGCCTACGAGGACGTCCTGCGCGAGGTGCACACGCACCTGCCGCAGCCGCACGACCCGTTCATGCACCTGGTGCCGGCGCAGGGCATCAAGTTGACGCCGCGGCACTACGCCTACATGAAGATCTCCGAGGGCTGTAACCACCGCTGCAGCTTCTGCATCATCCCGTCGATGCGCGGCGATCTGGTCAGCCGGCCGATTACGCACGTCCTTAATGAGGGCATCCGCCTGCTGAACGCCGGCGTACGCGAGTTGTTGGTGATCTCGCAGGACACCAGCGCCTACGGCGCCGATCTGCGCTACCGCGCCGAGGCCTGGGGTTCACGGGAGATTCGCACTAAGTTCCTCGACCTTGCGCGCGAGCTCGGTGAGCTCGCGAAGGAGCGAGGCGCCTGGGTGCGCCTGCACTACGTGTATCCCTATCCGCACGTCGACGAGGTGATTCCGCTGATGGGGGACAGTGGCCTGCTGCCCTACCTCGACATCCCGTTCCAGCATGGCAGCCCGCGCATCCTCAAGTTGATGAAGCGCCCCGCGCACGCCGAGAACGCGCTAGAGCGGGTCAAGGCCTGGCGGCGCGAGCTGCCGCATCTCGCGATCCGCAGTACGTTCATCGTCGGCTTCCCCGGCGAGACTGAAGCCGACTTCCAGGAGCTGCTGCAGTGGCTGGAGGAGGCCAAGCTCGATCGGGTCGGCTGCTTCCGCTATTCCCCGGTCGAGGGCGCTGCGGCGAACGAGCTGCCAGGCGCGGTGTCGAATGAGGTCAAGGACGAGCGCTACGAGCGCTTCATGGAGACATCCGCACGCATCAGCGCCGCGCGACTCGCCGCCAGGGTTGGCGCGCGTGAGCGCGTACTGGTCGATGCGGTCGAGGGCGCCGGTCGCGGCGCCGTCGCGATCGCGCGCAGCTACGCTGACGCCCCGGAGATCGACGGGACCGTAAAGATCCGCGGCGCGGGCGTGTCCAAGCTGGCGGTGGGCGAGTTTGCGGAGGTCGAGATTACCGCTGCGGATACCTACGACCTGACGGCGAAGCTCAGCAAACCCGCGGTACGTGCCTAGCTCAGGCTCGACAGGATTCCCAGCCTGAGGTCGGCGTAGAGCGGCGCAAAGCCGAGTTCGCGCCGAATGCGACTGCTGTCGATGCGGCGTGACTCGTCCAGGAACGACATCAGCCCGGGCGACAGCAAGCGATGCGCTTCTGCCCGCGATACCAAAGGTGGCGCCGGCAAGCCGGCCAGTGCCGCCACCCGCTCGAAATACTCGGTCATCGTCGCTGTATTGCCATCGGTGACGTTGTAGACCCGCCCAGCCGCCGTCGGCAGGGTGCCGGCGAGTACGCAGGCCTCGGCGAGATCGTCGGCGTGGATGCGGCTTGAGTAGCCAGCCTCTGCGTGCCGGATCACCGGCTCGCCGCGTCGCAACCGTTCCAGCGGCAGCCGGCCGGGCCCGTAGATGCCCGGCACGCGCAGGATCGTCCACGGCACGCCGCCAGCCTTGCACCAAGTGCGCACCTGCTGCTCAGCGTCGGCGCGCCGCTGCGCGCGCTCCGTGGTTGGGTTCAGTGGCGAGTCTTCGTCCACTACGGCGCCGCCCGTGTCGCCGTAGACGCCCGTCGTGCTGATGTAGACAAACCGTGCCGGCGGTACCGCCAGAGCGTTCAGTGCGCGCGCTAGCCGCGGATCGGTCGTGCCCTGCGCGGGCGGCGGAATGAGGTAGTAGAACACCGCTGGCCGCGCAAGCGACGGGGGTGGTGGCGCGTCCGGCGCATCCAGATCCCAGCGCTCGGTGTCGAGTCCACGCGCGGCGAGAGCCGCAGCGGTGGCAGCGCCCCGGGTCAGCGCAATCACCGGCCCCAGCGCGAGCAGTCGCACCGCCAGTCGCAGGCCGACGTAGCCACAGCCCGCGACCAGGTACCGAAGCGGATGATTCATGGGCAGCATTCTAGGCCGTTTGCCGGCACACTTGCGCCCCATGCACCTGACCTTAACTCCGCAGAACCGCGTCTTCGACCTCGTCCCCGGGCGGCCTGTACTGGATACAGCGCTTGCCGCGCACGTCAACCTGCCGCACAGCTGCAAGGGCGGTAACTGCGGCTCCTGTCGCGCGCGGCTGCTGTCGGGCGAGATCGACTATCCGCGCGGCACGCCGCTGGGTTTGAGTGAGCAGGAGCGCAACGACGGCTACGTGTTGCTGTGTCAGGCTGTTGCCCGCACCGATCTTGTGGTCGAAGCGCGCGAGGTGCGGCGGGTCACGGATGTCGAGATCAAGAGCCTGCCGTGTCGGGTGGAGCGACTCGAGCGCTATGCGCCAGATGTCATGGGCTTGTTCCTGCGTCTGCCCGCGATCGAGGATTTTCACTTTCGTGCCGGTCAATATCTCGACGTCATGCTGCCGGGTGAGCGTCGTCGCAGCTTTTCCATCGCCTCGCCACCCCATGATGCTGGCCTGGTAGAGCTGCACGTGCGGCGTGTCAGCGGTGGCGAGTTCACGGTGCGGGTGTTCGAGACGCTACAGCCCGGTGCGCTGCTGCGGATCGAAGGTCCGCTAGGGCAGTTTGTCGTCCGCGAGCAGGAGCCTGACTCGCCGACGGGCCCCATCATCCTGGTGGCGGGCGGCACCGGTTTTGCGCCGGCCAAGGCGATCCTGCGCCACCTGCTCGAGAGCGGCGTGCGTCGCCCGATCCATCTGTACTGGGGTGTGCGTCATGAGGTGGACCTGTACCAGCGCGCGTGGATAGACGAGCGACTGCTGCGCTTCGAGCAGTTGCGTTTCGTGCCGGTGCTGTCGGAACCCGCAGGCGACGAGGCTGCGCACTATCGCACGGGCTTCGTGCATGACGCGGTGCTGGGCGATTTCGAGGACCTGGCCGATGCGGAGGTCTACGCTGCAGGGCCGCCAGCGCTGATCAGCGCGCTGCGCGCTACGTTGCCGATCCGAGGACTGCCCGATGATCGGCTGTACTTCGATTCATTCGCCTATGCACCGGACGCAAAGCCGCGTACCTGAGGCGTTAGCGGCGCGGTGTCGCACCGAACAGGCGTTGCCGCAGTGGCGCAATAGCGGCCGGTTTGCCGGTCACTTGGGTGATTGCAGTTTGCAGCAGGCGCAGCGCGTGATCGCGCTCGCCCATCCGCTCCAGTAGCGCCGCGAGTAGCTGCGCGGTCTCGGGTCGTGGGCGCAGCGTATGGCTCAGTTCCAGGTAGCTGCGCGCCTTGCCGTAGAGCTCTGCCCGCAGGCACAGCTGTGCGCAGGTCACCAGCAGCCCCGGATCCTCGCGATGTGATCGCAGCCAGCCTTCTGCGCTCTTAAGGCGGTCGAGTGGATCGCCGCCCGCGAGTTCGCCGTACAGCGCTGCGGCCGCTTCGTTCCACTGTCGCTCCAGCAACTCACGCAGCACCTCGGCGGCACGGTCGCTCTGCTCGAAGCGCGCCAGTCCACGCGCGTAGGCGACGACGATCCCGGGTTGCCGCCGCGCAGCGCGCGTGGCCTCTTCCCACACGGCGTCCAGCGCCGTAAGTCCGCCCTTGTCGGTCGCGACGCGCAGCATGTCCGTGTACAGCGTGTCCATGATCTCTTCAACTGCCGCCGTCGGGACGCCGCGCGTGTTGCGCAGTCGCGGCTCGAGCTTGAGCAGCTGGTCGAAGTCGCCGCGCTGACGGTGGACGCGTGCCAGCAGCAGCAGCGCGCGCGGGTTCAGCGCGCCGAGCCGCTCCAGCGAGCGCAGCGCTGCCAGCGCAGCCTCAGCGTCACCGCGCTTGAGGTTCATCTCGGCGCTGGTAATCAGCACCGGCGCTGGCGCGTCGGCCGCCGCCTCGAGCGCCAGCCCCAACCACGCGTCGCGCCGCTCTGTGGCGCTCTGCAGCTGTGCGGCATGCGCCGCGGCGAGGTAGTGCACGGCGGGCTCGTCGGCGTCGCGTGCGCTGCGTGTGAGCGTCATTTCTGCGTCGGTCCAGCGGCCGGCGGAGACTTCCAGCAGGCCGCGGTCCAGGTCGCGGCGGGCGCGCTCGCGCAGCGCCGCCGCGCGCGCCTCACGCGCGCGGCGTGGCCAGTGGAAAAGGCGCGCTGCACCTTCCAGTGCCAGCAGTGCCAGCACGAGGCACAGCACCAGCGTTGGCACTGACATCTCGACCAGCGTGCCGCGGAAGCTGACCGCGACGTAGCCGTTGTCGGCCAGCAGCGTGTTGGCCAGCATTGCGCCGACGAGCAGTGCCGCAGCCAGCAGCAGGCTGCGCTTCATGGTGCAGGGCCCCGCAGCAGTCGCAGTGAGCCGGAGACATCTGGCCGTGTGACGTTGACCGGATTGGCCGCGAGCGCGGTCAGGTCCGCATCCACGGCCCGCGTGCGCGCGTCCTTGGGGTCGCAGAAACGTGTCAGCCAGTCGTGCGCCGCAGCGAGGCTGGCGGCGTAATCGGCCTGGTTCGCCTGCAGCGCAGCGAGTCGCGCTGCGAACAGCAGCGTCTGCAGGTGTTGGCGTCGTACGCTGATTTCCTCGAGTGACACCAGCCGTACGGACGCGTCGCTGACGCGGCGGACGCTGACCAGGTCCTGCAGCGAAGTGGTGAACTTGTGCCAGGCGCGCGCCGCGCCGCCGGCGGCCTCGCGCGCAGGTCCCGGTGGCAGGTATTGCGCCTGGATCGCGCCGAGCATGGGCAGGTCGCGTACGGCGGTTTCGGCGGCGGCGAGGCGTGCGCTGATATCGCGCAGGTTGGGCGCCGGCGTTGCGCGCAGCGCGGCGAGGTCGTGCGCCAGCTGCGCGCGGATGCGCAGCGCAGCTGCGTCGGTGCGGCTGGCGAGGCGCGCGTCTGCTGCTGCAAATAGTTCGGCGGCACCAGCAACGTCGTGCTCAAGCATCAGGCGGTGGTTGGCGAGCTCGACCAGGTTCGCCGCATCCGCATGCGCGGCGGCGCGCTCCGGGGCCGCAAGCCGGGCCTCCAGACGAGCGCTGCGGGCTTCCAGAGCGTCGATGCGCGCAGGCAGCGGTTCGAGTCGGGCGAGTGTGTCGATGGAACCCTGCGTGGCCTGTAGCCGGGCCAGCGCCTCCTCAATCTGGTCGCGATCGCGGTTGGCGAGCCGGGCAAGCCCACGCACGTCGTCGAGCGCGCGGCCGAGTTCGTACGCGCGCCAGCCGGCGAGCCCGGCGCAGGCCAGCGCAAGCACGGCGCACAGCAGCGCGAGCGCGCCCTGGCGTATTGCGCGTTCGACGCGCCGCTGGTCGCTGCGGCGACGTTCTATGCCGCGTTCATCCGCGACGGCGTCATTCTGGGGGGTAGTGGTCGGTTCGGACATCGGCGTTCGCCGCTGGCGGCGTGTCAGGAGTGGCTAGTATGAGCCTGCCACTTCAGCAGCGCATCTAGGAGACGCTCGTCGTCGGGTCCGGCAGCGACGATCAGCGATCCCTCGATGCCGATTTGGCGCGCGACCGCGCCGATACGTGGGCCACCGACCAACAGCGCTGAGCGGGCGAGCAGCTGCCGGCCCGCAGGGCTGAGGATCTCGTACAGGCAGCGCAGCAGCTCGCCGCTAGTCGCGGTTACGACCTGGATCTGGCCGCGAGCCCATTCTGCTTCAACTGCCTCGACGGCGCCTGGTACCGGGCGTGCGCAGCGCCGGTCGTAGACCTCGGCGTAGGAGACTTCCGCGCCGCGCGCGCCAAGCTCGTCGGCCAGCAGTTCGCGGCCGCCACTGCCGCGCACGATCAGGATCCGCTGGCCCTGCACGTGGCCGAACTCCGGGCTCGCCAGCAGGTGCTCGCTGTCATAGCCGCCGTGCGGCACCAGCGAGACGCGATAGCCGGCGTGGTTGAGCGCGGCGGCAGTTGCCGGCCCCACGGCGGCGATGCGTGGATCGCGCCGGCCGTCCAGCAGTGCGGAGCCGAAGCGCACGGCGTTGGCGCTGATGAAAACGACCCAGTGAAAGCGGTCGATCGGCCCGAGGGCCGCGCGTTGGCTGGCGCGATCCTCGCGCGGGTGCAGCTCGATCGCAGGCAGCCGGTAGACGTTGGCGCCAAGTGCGGCGAGCCGACGGGCCAGCGGGCCCGCCTGGGGCTCCGGCCGCGTCACTAGCACGCCAAGGCCGGTCAGCGCCGTCATGGCTCAGCCGGCCTTTTCCCGCAGCGCGGCGAGCAGCTCGCCGGCGCCGGCCGCCAGCAGGCGGTCGGCTAGCGCTGTGCCGAGTGCGGCTGCCTGCGAGGCGGGTCCTGTGACCCGGTCGGAAAAGCTTCTGCTGCCGTCGGGAGCACCGACGTAGCCTTGCACTTCCATGGCACCAGCGACGTGTTGGGCGAAGGCGGCGATCGGTGAGGTACAGCTGCCCTCCAGGCGGGCAGCGAGCGCCCGTTCGGCTTTCAGGCACTCGAGCGTGGGGCCGTGGTCGAGCGGCGCCAGCCAGCGCAGTATGGCCGGGTCGTCGCGGCATTCGATGCCGACGATGCCCTGGCCCACGGCGGGCAGCGACAGTTCGGTGTCGAGGTGTTCGGTGATGCGCTCGCCGAGGCCGAGTCGGATGAGTCCTGCCGCGGCGAGGATGATCGCGTCGAACTCCCCGTCGTCGAGCTTGCGCAGGCGGGTGTCGACATTGCCGCGCAGCGGAATGATCGTCAGGTCCGGCCGGCGGGCGCGCAGGATGCTTTGGCGGCGCTGGCTGGAGGTGCCGACGCGAGCCCCTTGCGGCAGCGCAGCGAAGTTCGGGAAGCGCCGCGACAGGAAGGCATCGCGCGGGTCGGCGCGCGGCAGTACGGCGGCGATCACGAAGCCGTCCGGTAGCGCGGCGGGCACGTCCTTCATCGAATGAACGGCGAGTTCCGCCTCGCCTGCCGCCATCGCGACCTCGAGTTCCTTGATGAACAGGCCCTTGCCGCCAACCTCGGACAGTGGGCGGTCCTGGATCCTATCGCCCGTGGTGACGATTGGCACCAGCGAGACTTCGACGCCCGGATGGGCGGTGCGGAGGAGGCTGGCGACGTGGTTGGCCTGCCAGAGGGCGAGTGCGCTGCGGCGCGTGGCGATTCTCAGGTGCTGCATGGGACTCATTGTGCCATTTGTTCCCCCGCCTCGGCCCGCGCTCCGTGCGGCGCGCAGGCGGGCCGGTCCGTCCGACCCCGCGGGGGCATTATTAGGTTGCGGCGATCGGCGCCGCCGTGCGTGCTGGGCGAGGCTATGAGGCCTTTGGGCTGAACATCGCGTCCTTCAGCTGGAAGATCGTCGAAATGTCCTCGTCGCCGTGGCCGCTCTCCATGAGTTGTCGGTAGTGGCCGCGGGTGACCTCGACCACCGGCAATTCGACGCCGTGGACGGCGGCCATGTCGTGGCAGATCCCCAGATCCTTGTCGTGCAGCCGGACCCGGAACCCGGCCGGAAAGCTGCCGCGCGCCATGAACGGCGCACGATTGACGAAGTACCACGAAGAACCGGCCCCTTTCCCGAGCGTTTCGATGACTTTCTCTAAAGGCAGACCTTCTGCCTTGGCGAAGGCCATCGCTTCGGCCACCGCCTGGATGACGCCTGCACACATGATCTGGTTGGTGGCTTTGGTGGACTGGCCGTAGCCGGTCGGGCCCATGTGAGTGATCGTCCGCCCCATGGCTTCGAGCACGGGTCGGGCGGCCTCGAACGCCTCTGCCGTGCCGCCGCACATGATGGCGAGAATCCCGTCGCGCGCGCCCTCGACGCCGCCGCTCACCGGGCAGTCCAGGAAAGCGGCTCCCCGGCGCGCCAGGCGGGCACTCGCCTCTCGGGCTGCGCCGGCGGAGACGGTTGAACAGTCGATGACGATTAATCCCGGGTGTGCGCCGGGCAGCAGTGCATCGACGACGCCGAGTACGTCAGCATCGGCGGAAACGCAGATCACGACGACGTCGTTGTCTGCTGCCAGCGCAGCGGGGTCGGTCGCGATGTGTGCGCCGGTTTCGGCGCCAAGCGCGTGCGCCTTGTCGGCACTGCGGTTCCACAGGCCATGCAGCAGGCCCACTTTGGCGAGATTGCGCGCCATGCCGACGCCCATGGCGCCGAGTCCTACGAATCCAGTCTTCACGCGTTCTCCGGCCGGTCCGCGCCGTTGGGCGCAATCCGCCTAGTGAATCGCGAAATCGCCGCGAGGGGAAGTGCGGCGGTGATCGTTCAGCGCGGCGCCTCTGCGCACAGCTCCTCGACTTCGCGCCGGGCATTGATGCGCTCGGCGTCAGCCTCGGCGTCCGACAGGTAGACCCGTTCCTTGTTGGCGCCCTCGCGGAAGATCCGGCGTGAGCTCACGTAGCTCTGGTAATGCTCCTGTGCCGCCTTGCACTGAGTGGCCCGGGTCGAGGCGACGTCGGTGTCGACAGACTGTTTGAGCCGTGCCCTCTCCTGCGGCGTGCTGGGAGGTAGTGGAGCGGGCGTCGGGCTGGCTGGCGCTGGGGCAGCCGCCGGCGGCGCGGCTCGCTCGACATGGCGGGTGCCTGCGCCAGGCTCGACCGAAAGCAGCTTTGCGTCGCCCGGCGGCGGGAGGTCGCTGTAGTGGACGTGTCCCTGTCCGTCCGCCCACTTGTAGACGTCGGCGGCTGCGGGTGCCATGGCGCCGATCAGTAGCGTGAAGCTCGCCGCCAGCCAGAGCGGGTGGGCAGAGCGCTGCGCACAGGCCACGGCGGAGGTGTTGATCGGTTGCATGGCTGATCTCCTGGGCCCCGTCCTAGGGCCGGGGGGTCATCAGTGTCCTACGTTGCTGCCGCGACGCCCTTGAACTCGGTCACAGAGGCGGCCAATGGCGATCCTCTCATGCGCGCCAGCTGGGGGGAATCTTCCAGCGTGGCGGGTCTAGCGCGGCGCGTAGAAAAGCCCCCAGCCGCCCCGGCGGGCGGGTAGATTCCGTCGATGCCATTCAGTACCCCGCCGGCTGCCGACTCCGCCCTGATCACCGACCTGTACCAGCTGACGATGCTGGCCGCGTATCGCGAGCTCGGCATGGCGGACGAGGCCGTGTTTGAGCTGTATGCGCGCCGCTTGCCCGAGCGGCGCGGCTTCCTCTTGGTCGCTGGGCTCGAGCAGGCGCTCGACTACCTCGAGCGCCTGTCGATAACGCCCGCTGAACTCGGCTGGCTTGCGAGCCTTGGGCGATTCGATGCTGCGTTCCTCGACTGGCTAGGACAGTTGCGGTTCACCGGCGATGTCTACGCGGCGCCCGAGGGAACGGTAATGTTTGCCGACGAGCCATGGCTGCGGATTGTGGCGCCGTTGCCGCAGGCCCAGTTCGTCGAGAGCAGGCTGATCAACCTGCTGCACTTCCAGACGCTGATTGCGAGCAAGGCTGCGCGGGCGGTGCACGTCGCGGGCGATCGGCCGCTGATCGATTTTGGAATGCGTCGTGCGCACGGGGCTGAGGCGGCCTGCTTGGCGGCGCGCGCCGCTGCGGTCGCCGGTTTTGCCGGCACCGCGACCGTCGAGGCGGGTCGGCGCTACGGCCTGCCGCTGTACGGCACGATGGCTCATTCGTTCGTGCAGGCGCATGACTCTGAACGTGCTGCGTTCGAAGGCTTCGCGCGCTGTCACCCGGATCGGACGACGTTGCTGATCGACACTTATGACGTCGAGGCTGCCACTCGCGAGGTGATCGCGCTGGTGCAGCGTGGCGCGAACATCGGCGCGGTCCGCATCGATAGTGGCGAGTTGGCCGCGAGTTCGAGCCGAGTGCGCCAGTTGCTCGATGCGGCAGGCTGCTCCAGCGTGCGGATTCTCGCCAGCGGCAATCTCGACGAATACGAGATCGCCCGTCTGGTCGGCGCTGGCGCGCCGATCGATTCGTTCGGCGTCGGCACGCGACTCGACACCTCGGTGGACGCGCCTTACCTGGATTGCGCCTACAAGCTCGAGGAGTATGCCGGGCGGCCGCGGCGCAAGCGCTCGTGGGGCAAGGAAACCTGGCCGGGCCGCAAGCAGGTCTATCGGCGCTTTGACGCTGACGGCCGGATTGTCGACGATACCGTTGCGCTGGAGACTGAGTCGGTCGAGGGCGTGCCGCTGCTGCAGTGCGTGATGCGTGGCGGCCGGCGCCTGGCGCCGGCTGAGACGCTGGTCACGATTGCGGCGCGGACGCGCGCCTCGCTCGGCTCGCTACCTTCGATGTGCCTGGACCTCGTCCGGCCAGTGCCGTTGGTGCCGGCGATTTCACTCGGGATCCGCGCCCTCGCCGATGCGGTCGATCGAGTGACCGGCTGAGCGAAACGCGTTCGCTCAGTGCGCCACGCTGGAGTGGCTCGTCGATTTCGGCGGCCAGCCAACGCGGGCCAGCTGCTGCAGCAGCTGCGGCAAGGTCCGCGCGCCCATTTTCTCCATGATCTGGCGGCGATGTGCCTCGACGGTGCGCTTGGTGATGCCGAGCGAACTGGAGACTCGTTCGTACTGCACGCCGTCGACCAGTTGCATCAGGACCTGCCGTTCGCGCGGCGTCAGCCGTGCCAGATGCGCCGTCACCGCGCGTCGGACCAACGCCTGTTCGGCTTCAAGCGAGGACTTGCGCAGTGCGCGATTGACGATGTCCAGCAACTGCTGCTCGCGAATCGGCTTGAGCAGGTAGTGCGAGGCGCCGCTGCGCATGCAGGCAACCGCGGAGGGAACGTCGCCGCTGGAGCACACGAACACGACCGATAGCGGCGAGCTTATCGCACGTAGTCGGTCGTGCAGTTCCACCCCTGACATGTCGCCAAGCTGCGAGTCGAGCACGACACAGCCGGCAGACTCAAGGTCCGCTCCACTGAGAAAGCTCGTGCCGTTGGCAAAGTCGTCGATTACGTAGCTGAGGGACTGCAGCAGTTGCCTATAGGCTCGCCGTGCGCTCTCGTCGCCGTCGACGATGTAGACCCGTGGTCGCTGGATTTCTCCGCTCATTCAGGTTCTCCGCAAACGCCTGCTGCTGCGGTGCACCGGCGGCGCGACACGCATTGTCGCGGCGCTTTGTGCGTTCGCAACGATTTATCCTAGGCAGAGGCTGGGCATTTCGCAGCCAGATGTCATCCGGAGATTTCCGGAGCTAGGTAATTCGGATAGATTGCGAAAAATCCTTACTGGCTGACCGTAGGCATGCTGCAGCGTAGAGGGGGTTTGCCGCAATCCGCCTTCGCCATAAGCGTATTCAGTGCCGCAAATTTTCGGGACCAAATGTAGGGCGCACAGCAACGCAATCCGTACTTACACCGACTGGTGTGGCGGATGCCGCCGGTCAAAAAAAAGGGCGGGCCAGAGGGCCCGCCCCGAGGGGGTTTTGTAGTTGCGGATCAGCTGTAAGCGCGCTCGCCGTGCGAGCTCGTGTCTAGGCCCTCGCGCTCGTCCTCTTCGTTGACGCGCAGCCCGACCAGCAGGTCGGCGATCTTGAAGGCGATGAAGGCGGCAACTGCGGTCCAGACGACCGTGAAGCCAACGGCCTTCGCCTGCACTAGCGTCTGTTCGAGAATCGACGTGTAGCCGGTCTTGCCCGTGACCCAGTCAGTCACGAAGCCTGGACCGCCGAGGGCGGGCGAGTTGAACGCGCCCGTCAGCAGTGCGCCGGTAATGCCACCGACCGCGTGTACGCCGAACACGTCGAGCGAGTCGTCGACTTTGAGCATCCTCTTGAGCCCGGTGACGCCCCACAGGCAGACCAGACCTGCGACAGTGCCGATCACAAATGCGCCCGGGATGCCGACGTTGCCGGCGGCCGGGGTGATTGCAACCAGTCCCGCCACTGCGCCTGAGGCGGCGCCGAGCAGCGACGGCTTGCCTTTGAGCACCCACTCGCCGAACAGCCACGAAAGTACCGCGCAGGCAGTGGCAAGATAGGTATTCATGAACGCAAGCGCAGCCGAGCCGTTGGCCTCGTAGGCGGAGCCTGCGTTGAAGCCGAACCAGCCGAACCACAGCAGTGAGGCGCCGATCATCGTCATCGTCAGACTATGCGGCGCCATTGACTCCTTGCCGAAGCCAATACGCTTGCCGACCATCATCGCGCCCACCAGGCCCGCGACACCGGCATTGATGTGCACGACCGTGCCGCCGGCGAAATCCAGGGCGCCCCATTGCCACAGCAGACCGCCCTTGGCGGTCATCGCATCGGCGACCGAGGCATCGGTGAACGCATCTGGGCCGGCCCAGAACCAGACCATATGGGCGATCGGCAGGTAGCTGATCGTGAACCAGATGGTGACGAATATGAGCACCGCCGAGAATTTCACGCGCTCCACGATCGAGCCGAGGATCAGGCAGCAGGTGATGGCCGCGAAGGTCGCCTGGAACGCGACGAACACCAGTTCGTACAGCGGCGTGTTCTTGCTGAACGTTGCTGCCATCGAGAACGCGCCGGTCGCGGGATCGAAAGTGCCGTTTAGAAACAGCCTGTCGAAGCCACCGATGATCGAGTTGCCCTCGGTGAAGGCCAGCGAGTAGCCATAGATGCACCACAGCACGGTGATCAGTGAGAACACGACGAACACCTGGATCAGCACCGACAGCATGTTCTTCTGGCGTGCCAAGCCGCCGTAGAACAGCGCCAGCGCCGGCACCGACATCAGCAGTACCAGCGCCGTCGACATCAGCATCCAGGCGGTATCGCCCTTGTTTGGCGTTGCCGCCACTGCAGGGGCGGCCGCGACGGGGCCTGCTGCCGCCGCCGGCGCGGCGGCAGGAGTGACCGGCGCATCGGTCGGAGCCGCAACGGTAGCCGCAGCGGCCGCGGTGGCTGTGGCCGCAGGGGTTTGTGCGTGCGCGTGGCTGGTGGCCAGCAACCCACAGGTCACGAGTGCCGCGGCGACCAGCGAGCTACGCAGGGCATCTCGCCAGTGGCTGGCCGCGGCGGCCCGGGCGATCATCGGGTGGAGGACTTCTGCAAGTTGCACGGCGTTTCCCCTGTCTTTGTCTAAATGAATCATGAATGTCTCCCGTCGACCGTCCCGCTCAGATGGCCTCGGGCCCGGTCTCCCCGGTACGGATGCGTATGGCCTCGCCCAGTCCGAAGACGAAGACCTTGCCGTCGCCGATTTTTCCGGTACGGGCGATGTTGGTGATTGCTTCGACGACCTGATCGCAGACCGAGTCGTCGACGGCGAGTTCGATTTTGGTCTTGGGCACGAAGTCGACGCGGTACTCCGCGCCGCGATACAGCTCGGTGTGGCCGCGCTGCCTGCCGAAGCCCTGCACCTCAGTGACCGTGATGCCCTGTACGCCGATGTCGGCAACGGCCTGGCGGACTTCGTCGAGCTTGAAAGGCTTGATGATCGCGATGATCCACTTCATGTCGGGCTCACTGTCGGCTGCGGTCGGCGGGTGCGGGCGGAGCGCCGATCCTGCGATCGTCGACTGCCAGCGCGATGGAAAATGCAGCTTCCATGCCATCCGGCCATCCAGCGCGAAATCAGGTGCTTACGCGCTGCCGGCGCCGGCCATGGCGGCGCTTGTGCACTGTTTTGGAGCGCGGCAGCGACGGTGTTGCCTGAATCCGGGGCGTTGGTCTTGACCTTCGAGGTGAATGCCCCCAGAACGGTAAAACCTACAAGCCGCTTGAGGAGTCGCTGTCATGAGCACGAATTTTGACCCCCGGTTCCTTGAGGAGATGGCCAAGCGGCTGACGGACGCGATGCCGCCACAGGTTGCGGCGCTGCGTAGCGATTTCGAGGCCAACTTCAAGAGCGTGCTGCAGGCGGGGCTGGCGAAGCTGGAGCTGGTCACGCGGCAGGAGTTCGACGTACAGGCAGGCGTGCTGGCTCGCACGCGCGAGAAGCTCGAGGTCCTCGAGCTACGCCTGAAGTCGCTGGAGGGTGAGCTGGGTCGCGTCGAGCGCGACCTGGGTGATCAGGGTGAGCCGCCCGCGGGCTGACGTCGGGCGCCTGCGCCGGTCATTCCTGCGTGGGCCACGCCGAGGCGTCGATGGCCTCCCGGTAGGCGTGCCAGGTGGCGTGCCCTATTAGCGGCATCGTCACCGCCAGGCCGAGGAGGCCTGTCGCGAATCCCAGCAGTACGGCCACGACGATGATTGTGGCCCAGACGGCCATCGCACCGCGGTTGCGCAGTACCGCGTTGATGCTGGTGACGACCGCCGTGACGGCATCTGTGCGGCGGTCGACTAACATCGGCAGTGAAAACGCGCTGGCGGCGAAAGTCGCCAGCGCGAACAGGCTGCCGATTGCACTGCCGACGCCGAAGAAGATCACAAGGTCGATACGTGCGGCGGGTACGGCGTCGGGGAAGAAGATCTGTACGGCGCTGCCCGCGCGCAGCCATAGCAGGCAGATCACCAGCAGGATCAGCGAGTAGACCAGCGAGTCGGCGAGGTGGCGGTGGCCGGCGGCGGCGGCCTTCAGCACGCTCGGCGCCTCGCCGCGGCCTAGCGCCGCGCTGATCGAATAGAACGCGATGCCCAGCACCGGCGCCACGAATACGAACCCCGACAGCATCACCAGCAACGTCCAGCTCGTGCCGAAGCGCAGCCCGATGGCAGTGACCACCGCCGACAGCAGTACGATCCCGCTGCCGTAGGCGAGGCTGGTGGCGGGCGCTGCGCACAGATCGCGCCAGCCCAGGGCGAGCCAGCGCAGCGGCGCTGATGGCGACAGCTCGCGGCAGGGCGCGATGAAGGGCAGTTCGTCGGCAGGCGTATCGGCCATGGCGGGGTCCTCGGCGCTGGCGGCAATCCTTCCAAACGAAAACGCCCGGCGCAGGGGCCGGGCGTTGCGAATTGAGTGGCCGGTGCGGTGGCCCTGCCGACGCTACTGGTTCAGCTTGACGATGTAGTCGACCGTCTGGCGGACCAGATCGTCCGGCAGGTCGCTGCGGCCGCCCTTGGCGATCATCACGCCGGATTTGCCCTGAAATCCTTTCAGCGCGTGCTCGTACAGCATCGGCTTGCCCTGCGCGATGCGCGGGCCCCACGCCGCCTTGTCGCCCACCTTGGGGGCACCGGCTATGCCGGCCGCGTGGCAGGCGCTGCAGACCGTCTTGTAGGTTTCCTCGCCGTCCTTCGGCAGCGCGAGCGCTGCCGTGGTCGCGCCGGCGGCCGGCTTGATCGCGAGCGCTGCATTGTCCTGGCCTGCGACCGCGACCTTGCCGATCGGGGCGGTGCGCTCGGAGACGGCGGCGGTGACCACCTCGTCGCTGAGGGCCTTGGCCTGCTCAAACGGGATGCCGATGCTGCGGGCGATCCCGATCAGCACCAACGTGATCGCCACCAGCGTGCCGATGACTACGCTGAAGGTATTGAAGAAGTGATCGTCATGCTTGCTCACGCGCTATCCCCACGGCCGTCGACGAAAGTCGCGAAGTATAGCCACACTCGGGCGGCCCCAGAAGAGCGGCGTTGGACGCTGGGGGCGCGCACGGGTAAAATCCCGCCCCCCGCGAAGCGCCCGTAGCTCAGCTGGATAGAGTAACGGCCTCCGAAGCCGTGGGTCACAGGTTCGAATCCTGTCGGGCGCACCAATATTTCCCGTGAATCTCGGTCTTTTTCGGCCCAGACGCCCGTGCGTCCGCTGGCCGGTTCTATCGGCTGGGGCCCTAAAACGACGACGCCCGCACTAGGCGGGCGTCGCGCGTGGCCGGAGCAAAGGCGTCTAGCGCTTGCGCTCGGAGGCCGCCAGATCGTCCATCAGGGTCAGCAGCTGCGGTTCGCCGCCGGCTGTGCCGACATCGGCCGTATAGCGGCCGTTGACCACGAAATACGGCACGCCGAGCACCTTGTAGCGGCGCGTCAGCTGTTCGGCGCGCTGCAGCTTGCCCTCGACCGAGAACGACCGGTAGGTCTTGTCGAAGTCGGCCTCGGAGACGCCGTTCGCCTTCAGAAACGCCTTGTGCGCACGCTCGGTGGCGGTCGGGTCGCCGTTCACGAACAGGGGGTTGTTCTTGACGTGGATCTCGCGGAACACGAGCGTGTGCAGGGTCTCGCTCTTGCCCAGCGCCTCGATCGTGTAATACAGCCGGGCGAGCGGCTCGGTCGACGGGTTGCTGGACCACAGCACCGGCACGCGCACGAACTCGACGTACGGCGCCTTGTTCGAGTGGCGCCAGTTCTCGATCGACGGGTCGAACGCGAAGCAGTGCGGGCAGTGGTACCAGAACACCTCGACGACCTCGACCTTGCCGGGCGCGACGCTGGTCGGCTGGGCGGGGACGAGACTGGTGTAGTGCTTGCCGTCGATCCACTTGGACGGAATCGGCGTGCCGACCGGCGTCGTGCCGGCTGCGACCGCCGCGGCGATCGGCGAAAAGCCGGTCGGGATGTCGGCGCTGTCGCTCTCCTCAGCCATGCCGAGGACCTTTTCTGTCACGGCGGCCTGGCCGCCCGACCGTACCGCGATGGCGGCAACGCTCGAATGGTTGCCCGCAAGGGTCTTCTGCGCGCCATGGTGGCCCGCGCCGATCAGTACGTATGCCAGTCCGAGCGCGGCTAGCGCTCCGAGTCCCCAGCCCAGCTTCTTCATGCAGCCTCCTGGATGCCGGCCGTCGGCCGGTTAAGAGTTTGGAGCGCGCCTGGGGGCCGAAAGTTCGGCCTCCAGGCGCGAAAAGTCGATCAGCGCAGGCCCTGCAGGTAGGCGACGAGCGACTTGATGTCGTCCTCGCCCAGCCGCTTGGCAATGTCGTACATCAGCTCCGCGCCGGCCGGGGCGGGCGGTTGGCCCGCGACAGCCGCGTAGCGGGTCTTGGCGGCGTAGGCGTGCAGCTGGTTGGTGACGTACACCGGCTGCTGGCCACGGATCTGCGGCCAGCGGGCCGGGCCGTTGCCGCGCCCGTTCGGGCCATGGCAGCCGCTGCAGGCGGGAATGCCGCGCGCAGCGTCGCCGCCGCGGTAAAGCTTCTGGCCGGCCTGCCACAGGGCCGGATCGGCCTCGAGGCCGGCGGGCGTCTGGGCCTCGAAATGGGCGGCCAGATCCGCCATGTCCTGCGGGCTGAGCGCCGCGGCCATGGGGTTCATGACCGGCGCCACGCGCACTACCGATTTGAGCAGGTTGAGCTGCTCAGCGATGTATTCGTGGTGCTGGCCGGCCAGGTTGGGCCATTCCGGGTTGACGCTGCTGCCCGTCGCGCCATGGCACGCGGCGCAGACGGCGGCCTTGGTGGCACCCGCCTCGGCCGAACCGACTACGGCGGGTTCGGCGGCACGAACGGTCGCGGCGATACCCAGACCGATCAGGGTCGCGGCAAGCAAGGCCGCGGCAATACGACTCTTCATATTGTTTCCGACTCCAGTGGACGTTCGCCGGGCCCTGTTAGACTCGCGGGCCTGAGCGAAGGCGGGATTCTACACGATGTCGGCTTTTCCCCACGCACACTACATGAAGGGAGCGCACGAGCCGCCCCAGTTCGTCGCTGACGTCGGCGCCGAGGTCTGTTTCGGTGGCCGCTCCAACAGCGGTAAGTCCAGCGCTATCAACGCGATTACCCAGCGTAACGCCCTGGCCCGGACCTCGAAGACTCCCGGCCGTACCCAGCTGATCAACTTCTTCGAGCTGGAAATGGGTCGGCGACTGGTGGACCTGCCCGGCTACGGCTACGCGAAGGTGCCCCGGCCGCTGCAGGAGCACTGGAAGAAGCTGCTGGAAATGTATTTCAGGAGCCGCAAGTCCTTGACGGCGCTGTTCCTGATCGTCGACGTGCGCCGCGGCCTCGGTGAGCAGGACTGGCAGATGATCCACTTCGCCCGCTCCTGTGGCCGCGGCGTCCACATCCTGCTGACCAAGGCCGACAAGCTGACCCGCAACGAAGGCGCCTCGGCGCTGGCTGCGGCGCGGCGGGAACTGGGCACCGAGGCGACCGTGCAATTGCTGTCAGTGCCTCACCGGACCGGCGTGGACGACGCCCGTCGGGTGCTGCGCGAATATCTGGGGGCAAAAGAACCCGGCGACGGAGTGCCCGTCGCCGGGTGAGACTGACCCGGCCAGAGGATGGGCCGGGAGAGCGACCCGCCTAGGGAGGAAGCGGGGAGCGTCCTGCGACGCTCGATAGTTAGGACCGCGGCACTGCCCAAAAGTTCAATGCCGCACTGTTAAGCAACGTCAGTTGACGCTCAGTGCGCCTCGTCCCAGTTGGCGCCTACGCCGACACCGACTTCAAGCGGAACGCGTAGCTGCGCCGCTGCACACATCAGCGTGGTGACTTCGTGCTGCACGGCCGCCACCGCGTCGGCGTCCACCTCCAGCACCAGTTCGTCGTGGACCTGCATCACCAGCGTTGCTGGCGCGCGGTCACGGCGGATCCACAGGTCTACCGCCAGCATCGCGCGCTTGATGATGTCGGCGGCCGTGCCCTGCATCGGCGCGTTGATCGCGGCACGCTCGGCGTACTGTTGCTGCTGCTTGTTGCGCGAGTTGATCTCCGGCAGGTACAGGCGGCGCCCTTCCACGGTCTCGACGAAGCCCTGCTCACGCGCCACGCGGCGCGTGTCATCCATGTAGCGCCGCACGCCCGGATAGCGCTCGAAGTAGCGCTCAATGTACTGCGCCGCCTCGTGCCGGCCGACGTCCAGACGCGCGGCGAGACCGAACGCAGACATGCCGTACATCAGTCCGAAGTTAATCGCCTTGGCCGCGCGCCGCTGCTCGCCGGTGACGCCGTCCAGCGGCACGCCGAACATCTCCGCGGCGGTGGCCTGATGTACGTCGAGGCCTTCCGCAAATGCGCGCAGCAGACCTGCGTCGCCAGACAGGTGCGCCATGATCCGCAGTTCGATCTGCGAATAGTCCGCGGCCATGATGACGCGGCCTGGCGGCGCGATGAACGCCTGGCGGATGCGCCGTCCCTCCGGCGTGCGGATCGGGATGTTCTGCAGGTTCGGGTCCGATGACGACAACCGGCCGGTGGCGGTGATGGCCTGGTGGTAGGAGGTATGGATGCGGCCGGTGGCCGGCTGCACCTGCGCGGCGAGCGCCTCGGTGTAGGTGCCGCGCAGCTTCGCCAGTCCCCGGAACTCCAGGATCAACTTCGGCAGCGCGTGCTGCGTAGCCAGTTCCTCAAGCACGTCCTCCGCGGTCGACGGCTGGCCCGTCGGCGTGCGGCGGACGACCGGGATGCCGAGGCGCTCGAACAGAATCTGCTGCAACTGCTTGGGAGACTCGAGGTTGAACGGGCCGCCCGCCGCCTCGTGGGCCTGCTGCTCCAGCTCGCCCAGCCTGCGCGTGAACTCCGTGCCGAGCGCACGCAGGAACACCGGGTCCACCAGTACCCCGGTGCGCTCCATGCGCTGCAGCACCGGCTGCAGCGGCTGCTCCAGCGAGTCATAGAGCGTGGCGAGCCGTGGCTCGGCATCCAGCCGTGAGCGCAGTACCCGATGCAGGCGCAGCGTCACGTCGGCATCCTCGGCTGCGTACGGGCCAGCGGTTTCCAGCGGCACCTGGTTGAACGAAAGCTGCTTGGCGCCCTTGCCTGCGACCTGCTCGAAGGTGATGGTCTGTACGCCCAGATAGAGCTTGGCGACCGAGTCCATGTCGTGACGCGTCGCGACGCTGTTGAGCACGTACGACTCCAGCATCGTGTCGTAGCGCAGGCCGTCCAGGTGGATGCCGTGATTGGCGAGGATGTGCGCGTCAAACTTCGCGTGGTGGCCGACCTTGGCGCGGTCCGGATCCTCAAGCAGCGGCTGCAGGCGCGCGAGCACGTCCGCGCGTCCGAGCTGCTCGGGCGCCGCCGGGTAGTCGTGTGCGAGTGGTACGTACGCGGCAAGACCGGGCTCGGTGCTGAACGATACGCCAACGATCTGCGCCGCCATGTAATCGAGGCCGGTAGTCTCGGTGTCGAAAGCGAACACCTCGGCCGCCTGTAGTCGCGCGAGCCAGATCGCGAACGCCTCCTCGGTCAGCACCGTTTCGTACTGTCGCGGCGCGGCAAGGATGGCCGCGAGCGCCGGGTCCTCGGCGGCGGCTGGTGGCAGCGGGGCGACCGCTGCTGCGAAGTCGGCCGGCGTTGCCGCTGCGCTGGCGCCGGCGCCGCCTTCCAGCTCACGCAGCAGGCCCTTGAACTCCAGCTGCCGGTACAGTTCGGCGAGTTTCGCGCTGTCGATAGGGCGGCGCTCGAGCGCGGCGACCGATAGCGGCAGCTCGAGGTCGCAGCGGATCGTTGCGAGCTGGCGGGACAGCTCCAGCTGCGCGAGGTTCTCGCGCAGGCTCTCGCCTACCTTGCCCTCCACCTCCGCGGCATGGGCGACGAGGTTGGCCGCCGAGCCGTACTGGCCAAGCCATTTCGCGGCAGTCTTGGGGCCCACCTTGGGGACGCCGGGGATATTGTCGGAGCTGTCGCCGACCAGGGCGAGGTAGTCGATGATCTGGCTAGGCTCGACGTCGAATTTGGCCTTCACGCCGGCAGGATCAAGGGTCGTGCCGGTCATGGTGTTGATCAGCGTCACCTGGCCGTCGACCAGCTGCGCCATGTCTTTGTCGCCGGTGGAAATCACCACCTGCATGCCGGCCGCCGCGCCCTCGCGCGCCAGCGTGCCGATCACGTCGTCGGCTTCAACGCCCGCTATCCGCAAGAGCGGCAGGCCCAGCGCCTCGACCGTTGCCAGCAGCGGCTGGATCTGCGCCCGCAGCTCGTCCGGCATCGGCGGGCGGTGCGCCTTGTAGGCCTCAAAAAGATCGTCGCGGAACGTCCTCCCCGGCGCGTCAAAGACGACGCCTATGTGCGTCGGGCCGGTCTCGCGCAGGAACTTCTGCAGCATGTTCAGCACGCCGAAGACGGCGTTGGTCGGTTCGCCCTTCGAGTTCGAGAACGGCGGCAGCGCGTGGAACGCGCGGTACAGGTACGAGGACCCGTCGATCAGGTAGAGGCGGGGTGCGGCACTCATGTCAGTGCTGCGGCGCGGCGGGTGGCGGCGGGGGCTGGCTGTCGGCGGGTGGGGTGGCTGGCGGGGCGGGCGCCCGGATCACGACCGGCGAGGTGGGCGTCCGGCTGGGCTTCACCAGCGGGCCCTTCTGGCCGCAGCCGGCAAGCACGGCGGCGGTGGCTAGGACTAGGGCAGGAAGCGTGCGCATGCGGAGTACCTCGGGGCGGGGCCGCAGTATAGGACGGCGACGGTCAGCGCGAGTCGACCACGGCGATCGTCAGGCGCGACAGGCAGACCAGTTGCCCGGCGGCGTTCTTGATCTCGATCTGCCACACGTGGCTGCGGGAGCCGATGTGCACGGCCCGGGCAGTGCCGGTCACGATGCCGTCGGTGATGCCGCGGATGTGGTTGGCATTGATTTCCTGGCCAACGCACCGCTGCCGCGTGTAGTCCACGCACAGGTTCGCCCCGACGCTGCCGAGGGTCTCGGCCAGCGCGACCGAGGCGCCGCCGTGCAGCAGGCCCATGGGCTGATGGACGCGCGGCAGTACCGGCATCGTGCCGCTGATCCAGTCGTCGCCGCAGGCGGAGATCTGGATGCCCAGATGGGCGGCCAGGCCACCATTGAAGCGCTGGTTGATTTCGTCGACGGTGAACGGGGCGTGCCAGATGCTCATGGGCGGGCAAACTACCGCGACCGTGAGCCGCCGTCCAACCGCGCACGTCGCGGGCTGCCGGCCGCCCGGTGTACCCTTGCCGCCAGCGCCCGATCGGGCGGCCGGACACCCACATGAGCCTTGCGCCCGAGATCACGCTAGACGACAAGTACGACCGCAGCCGGGGCCGCGTGCTGCTCAGTGGTACCCAGGCGCTCGTGCGCCTGCCGTTGATGCAGCGCGCGCGTGACCAGGCCGCGGGCCTCAATACCGCAGGCTATATCAGCGGCTACCGCGGCTCGCCGCTCGGCGGCTACGACCAGCAGCTGCGCGCCGCCGGCGCGCGCCTCGAGGCCGCTCATGTCCGCTTCGAGCCGGGCGTCAACGAGGACCTCGCCGCGACCGCGATCTGGGGCACGCAGCAGGTGCCGCTCCTGCCCGCACCACGCTACGACGGCGTGTTTGCGATCTGGTACGGCAAGGGCCCCGGCGTGGATCGCTCCGGCGATCCGATCAAGCACGCCAACCGGATGGGCACTTCGCCGCATGGCGGCGTGCTGCTCGTGTTCGGCGACGACCATGGCGGCAAGAGCTCCACCGTCTCGCACCAGAGCGAGCTGGCGCTGACCGCCGGCGGTGTGCCGGTGCTGTATCCGGCCAATGTGCAGGAGTACCTCGATTTCGGGCTGCACGGTTTCGCCATGTCGCGCTATGCGGGCGTGTGGGTCGGCTTCAAGTGCGTCAACGAGACCGTCGAGTCGACCGCGACCGTGGAGGTGGACCCAGCGCGCGTGGTGAGCACGCTGCCGGATCTGCCATTGCCGCCCGGCGGCATCCACGCGCGCTTCCACTTCGACCCGATCAGCGATGACGTACGGTTGATGCGCCACAAGCTGCCGCGCGTACTGGCTTATGCGCGCGCCAACGGCCTGGACCGCGTGACGCGCGGTGCGGCGCATGCCGGCGGTCTGGGCATCGTTACTGCCGGCAAGACATGGCTCGACGTGCTCAGCGCGCTCGACGCGCTCGGGCTGGATGCGGGGCGCTGCGCGGTCGTGGGTCTTGGGGTCTACAAGGTAGGCATGATCTGGCCGCTCGAGCCGGAAGGCCTCATCGGCTTCGCGCGTGGACTGCGCGAGATCCTGGTGATCGAGGAGAAGGCGCCGTTCATAGAGCCTCAGGCGGCGCACGTCTTGTACAACATGGCCGCCGGCGACCGGCCGCGGCTCAGTGGCAAGCGCGATGTGGACGGCGAGCCGCTGCTGCCGTCGGACGTCGTGCTCGATCCGCTCGATCTTGCGCGCGTGATCGGCGCGCGCTTGCGCGCGCTGGGGCTTGCCGATGCCGCGCTGGAGGCGAGGCTGGCGTTGCTGGAGCAGCGGGTCGCGAGCGCCCGCGGCCGTGAATCTGGCGGTCTCGCCCGCACGCCGTATTTCTGTTCGGGTTGCCCGCATAGCACCTCGACGCGCGTACCGTCCGAAAGCGTTGCGTTCGCCGGCATCGGTTGCCACACGATGGCGCTGTACATGAACCGCGCCACGCTGCCGCCGACGCAGATGGGTGGCGAGGGCATGACCTGGGTCGGAGCTGCGCCGTTCAGTGGCATGGACCATGCGTTCCAGAACATCGGCGATGGCACGTACTTCCACTCGGGTCTGCTGGCGATTCGTGCTGCGGTCAATGCCGGCACGAACATCACCTACAAGCTGCTCTACAACGACGCGGTCGCGATGACCGGCGGCCAGGCCGTCGAGGGACAGTTGTCGGTGGCGGAAATCACGCGGCAGCTGCGTGCCGAGCGCATCGGACGAATCGCGGTGGTTAGCGACGATCCGAGTCGCTATGGCCGCGCCCCAGGGTTCGCAGTGGGAGTCACGGTGCATCCGCGCGCCGACCTCGATGCCGTACAGCGCGAGCTGCGGACGGTGCCGGGCGTGAGCGCATTGGTGTACGACCAGGTCTGCGCTGCCGAGAAGCGCCGTCGCCGCAAGCGCGGCAAGCTCGAGGAGCCCATCCGGCGTGTCTATATCAACCCGCTGGTCTGCGAGGGCTGCGGTGACTGTTCGGTGCAGTCGAACTGTGTATCGGTGGAGCCGCTAGAGACCGAGTTTGGCCGCAAGCGGGCGATTGACCAGTCCAGCTGCAACCGCGATTACTCGTGTGTGAACGGTTTCTGTCCGTCGTTCGTGACGGTTGAAGGCGCCGCGCCTGCCGGCCCGGCGGTCACGCGACTCGACGAGGCCTTGTTCACCGATCTGCCGGAGCCCGCGGCCGCGGCGGCTGAGGCGACGTACAGCGTGCTGATCACCGGCATCGGCGGCACTGGGGTGGTGACGATTGGCGCATTGCTGGCAATGGCGGCGCATCTTGAGGGGCGTGCGGCCAGCGTCTTTGACATGACCGGGCTCGCCCAGAAAGGCGGTGCGGTGTACGCGCACCTGAAGATCGCGGCGGATCCCGCCGCTCTGGCCGCTCCCCGCATCGGCATGCTTGAGGCGGACCTCGTGCTGGGCTGTGACCTCGTGGTCGCAGGTTCCGCCGAGGTGCTGCGCAGCATTGATACCGGGCGGACCCACTGCGCGCTAAATTCCCATCTCGTGCCGACGGCGGCATTCCAGCTAAATCCAGACATCGACTTCCGTGCGAAGGAGTGCCTCGAGCGGATCGAGCAGGTGGCTGGTGCCGATCGGATCGGCTGCCTCGAGGCCACAGCCGCGGCGCGCGCGCTGCTGGGTGACTCGGTCGGCGCAAATCTGATGGTGGTTGGTTATGCGCTGCAGCGTGGCTGGCTGCCGCTCGGGCGTGCGGCGATCGAGCGTGCGATACAACTCAACGGCGTTGCAGTCGCCCTGAATGGGCAGGCGTTTGCGCTCGGCCGTCTGGCGGCGGCCGATCCGGTACGGTTTGCGGCGCGGGTCAGCGCGGCACGCGGAGCGGTCGCCGCGGTGATGCCGGCGTCGCTGGCCCGGCGTGCCGAATTTCTCGCCGATTACCAGGACAACGCGTACGCCGAGCGCTTCCGGCGCCTGGTCGCGCGCGTGGAAGCGGCTGAAGCGGTCGCCTGCCCGGGCAACACGAGCCTCGCTGCTGCAGTGGCCGCAAGCTACTTCCGTCTGCTGGCCTACAAGGATGAGTACGAAGTCGCGCGGCTGCACGCGGGGGACGAGTTCCGGGCAGCGCTGGCACGGGCATTTGGCGATGGGGGCCGGCTGCGTTTTCATCTCGCGCCGCCCTGGCTTGCGCGGCCGAGCTCTACCCGGCCGGTGCCACGCAAGATCGAGTTCGGTGCGTGGGTGCTGCCACTGTTCGCGTTGCTCGCGCGCCTGCGCGGACTGCGCGGTACCGCGTTCGATCCGTTCGGTTATCAGGCGGAACGCCGTCTGGAGCGGCAGCTGATTGGCGACTTTGAGCGTCTGGTGGACGAAATTCTCGGTTCGCTTAACCCAGCGCGCCACGCACTGGCGGTTGAGCTCGCGGAGCTGTGGGCGCAGGCGCGCGGCTTCGGACACGTAAAAGCGGCGGCAGTCGCACGCCTGCAGGCGCGGCAGAGCGATTTGCTGCAGCAACTGCGGGCGGTGTCTACGGCCGCCGTGTAGTCGTACGTCGAAGTCGGCGGAAGGAGCGAAAGTGGGCGACATTCGAACGCACGCGCGTCGCTGGCCGGCGGTGCTCTGTTTGGTGCTGGCGTCTGGCTTCCTCAGCGGCGGCTATTGCACCGACCGGGGCTACTACACACCAGGGGGCTCGGGGCCCCGTGCGGCGCAGACCGCCAACGGCCCGGTGAGTCGTTTCGGCAGCGTCTTCATCGATGGCGCCGAATACGCGACGACGGCTGCGACGGTCAGCGTCGACGGAGTGTCGACCTCGGTTGCCGCGTTGCGTGTTGGCCAGATCGTCGTGCTGCGAGGCACTGTCGGCAGCAGTACCTCGGCGGGGCAAGCGGCGAGTCTGGTCGCCACCAGCAAGTTGATTGGGCCTGTGACTGCGCGCGACCTTGCCGGCGGCACGCTGACGGTGCTCGGCCAGACGGTGCAGACCACCGGCGACACCAGCGTCGGCGACGGCATCGCTCCCACCGAACCCGGCGGACTAATTCTTGGGCAGTTGGTGGCCGTGGATGGCTATCGCACCTCGACTGGACTGATCGCTTCGCGCCTCGATGCCGCCACCGGTTCCCTGCTGCGGGTCTCTGGCCGAGTGGCCAGCCTCAGCGGTGCAGCCCAGACCTTCCAGTTGAACGGCACCACAGTGGGTTACGCCGGCGTTGCAGGCGGACTGGTGCCTGCGATCACCAACGGTAGCTACGTGCTGGCCAGCGGCAGCAGTGTCGGCGGTAGCGCAACGCTCGTCGCACAGACCGTCACGTTGCAGGACGAGGCGACGGCGGGCGCCAGCGGCAGTCACGGCACGCTCCACGGCGCGGTCACCCGGTTCGCGTCCAGCTCGAGTTTCGACATTGCCGGCCAGGCGGTCAGTACCGGTGTTGCGACGGTCTACAGCGGCGGCCTTGCGACCGATATCGCTGCGGACGCAGAGCTCGAGGTCGAAGGTCAGTATGACGCTGCTGGAGTACTCGCCGCCTCTGCTGTCGCGCTGGTCCCGGCCAGCGTGTTCCGGGTCGTCGGCAGCGTTGAGCGGATTGATGCTGCTGCCGCGACATTCACGGTCGCCGGTATTGCGCTGGCAAATGCATCCGTCACCCGCTGGGACGATCGCAGCCCGGTACTGATGCGAGCGATCTCCTACGGCGACCTGCGCATCGGTGACTGGGTCGAGGTGCGCGGAGTGTCGACCGGCGCCGCGACTGCGAACGCCCGCGTCGTCGAGCGCCGTGCGTTGCCCGTCTCGCCACTGACGGAGTTGCAGGATCAGGCAACTGCTGTGGCCGACCCGTCGCTGGCGCTCGCCGGTATCGTGGTCGACACGCGAGGCGCAGGGTTCGCGAGCATTGATGGCGCGACACTGACCCGGCTGCAGTTCTTTGCGATGGCCAGCGGCCACGTCGTGCGCGTGCGCGGTGCCATCACCGCTGGCGGCGCGTTCGTCGCCACCACCGTCATGCTGCGAAACTGAAGTCTTGTCGGCGCCGTCACGTGAGCGACGGCTGCCGCGCCCCTGGAAAGCCGTACCACGCGAGCTGATCGTGCAGCGGCTCGAGGCGGCATTTGCGGCTAGCGATGGATCGGCCGGGGCGGCGTGCATCCACGAGCTGTGGATGCGTGGCGAGATGGGAATGAATATCGATCGTGCACTGGAGCGGCTGTGGGCGGCCGCCGCGGCATCGGTGCCGGTGTGGCTGCCGACCCGCCACGTTGAATGGTTGCCGCTTGCCTACGAAGTCGCGGCGTATTGCGAAGCGACCGCCCGGGGCAGAAGCAATATTTACCTCGTGCTGCTCGATTATGCCGACGCCAGCGGCGATCCTCATGGCGTATACGTCGGTGCCACGCGCCACGATCCAGTCCTGCGGCTGGACCAGCACATGGCGGGGATTCGGTCATCAGGTAGCGTCCGTCGTCGCGGTCTGGAGCTGCTGGTGGGGCCTGTGCTGCACCTGCAGCAAATTTCAGCCGACGAGGCGGCCCGCCTGGAGACTGAACTTGCCGAGGCGCTACGGGCCGCGGGCCTCAGGGTGCGCGGCGGACACTGACGGCAGCTGCGCCATGGCGGCCGATATCGCTGCGTCTGCTGTGGCGGGCATCTGTTAGGCTGGCCCGCTAACCATGATTGCGACTATTTCCAAGCAGGTATTTCTGCCCGTGGCCTCAATCGACCTCATCAAGCGCCAGAAGCGCGAAATCATCGCCCGCTACGCCAATGGCAGCGACCTTCGCGGCCTTTTTCAGGTCGTGACGACGCTTGTGCCCTTTGCGTTTGCTTGGTGGCTCGCGGTGCAGGCGGCGGCGATCTCTGGATGGCTTGTCTGCGCGGCCGTTGTGCCTGTCGCGCTACTGACATTGCGCGCGTTCGTGCTGATGCATGACTGCGGTCACCGCAGCTTGTTCGTCTCGCCCCGCCTGAATCAGGCATTCGGCTTTCTTTTCGGGGTCATCGCTGGGATGCCCCAATACGTTTGGGCCCAGCACCACAACTTTCATCACACGCATAATGGCAACTGGGAGCGTTATCGCGGCCCTTACGGAACGCTGTCGATCGACGAGTACGACCGTCTCGGTGCCGGCGCACAGCGCTTCTACCGCGCCAAGTGCGCCATGGCCGCTGCGCCGCTGGCCGGCTTCATCTACCTGGTGTTTAACCCGCGCTTCACCTGGCTGCGCGGAACGCTGGGCCTGCTCGGTCACATGATCCGCGGCAAGTTCTCTGCGCCGTCTCGGCCGTTGCGTGCGCTGGCCGCCGACTATCCCGCCCGCTACTGGAAGTCGCCAACCGAGTACTGGCACATGTGCGCGAACAACCTGACGCTTTTCGGCGTCTGGGCGGTCATGGCTTGGGCGTGCGGGCCGCTGCTGTTCTTTGCGATCTGGATCGCGAGCGTCTCGATCGCCGGTGGTAGCGGCATCGTGCTATTTACCGTGCAGCACAACTTCGAGCACAGTTATGCGAGCACCAGCGAGGGCTGGGACTACGACGTAGGTGCAATCGATGGCACGAGCTATCTGGTGCTGCCCGGCTGGATGAACTGGTTCACGGGTGACATCGGGTACCACCACGTGCACCACCTATCGGCGTCGATCCCGAATTATCGGCTGGCGGCCTGCCATGCCGAGTACAAGCACCTGTTTGGCGCGGTGCGCCGCATTACGCTCACCGAGGTGCCGGCCGCGCTCCACTGCATTTTCTGGGACGTCGCCGCCCGCCGGATCATCTCGATGGCTGAATACGCGCGTCGCTGAACGGGCCGCTCGCTATTTCGGCGTGACCTGCTCGTCAGGCCGCGCGGCGCCATCGTCGTCTGGATGAAGCGCGTGTTGCCACGCCACGCGTTGTGCTTTCAGCACCCAATCCATTAGCGCCATCTGCTCCTCGGCGATTTCCACGACTGAGCTGAACGTTGTGCCTGGCGGCAACTCGATGAAGCCGTCGGCTTCGCCGTCGCTGAAAGAGATTGCGGCACCGGCGGAGGTTGCGAGTCGCATCAGCGCGGCATTCTCGGCCAGGCAGTGCATGAATAGCCGACTGGCCCCGATCAAACGTGCGTGTCCGAGTGCGCGGTGCAGCAGCAGCGTGCCCAGTCCCTGGCGCCGATGGTCAGGCAGTACGCTGATGCCAAGTTCGACGATGCCGCCCTGTGGGCACAGGTGCGCAACTCCCAGCAGTTCGAGTTCGTCGCCAAAAATTCCAAGCACGGTTGATGAGGCGTAGTCGATGCGACGGGTGTACTCGTCGATGGCCTGCGTCGACAGCCGGCCTCCGAAGCGCAGGTAGGAGTCTCGGTCGGACAGCGCAAGAAAATGCGTCAGCAGCGCCGGCTGGTGGCTGGAGTTGAGGTGCCGTGCGCCTAGGGGCATAGAGGCGTGACTGCTAGCGGTGGCCGGCGAGCGTCTTGATCAGCACGTCCCAGTGCACCAGACCGCTGTAGAACGAAGCGACAGGAATGCGCTCATCGAGCCCGTGTGCAAACTCGTCACTGTTCTTGGCAAACGTACTGCCGACGCCATAGGTCGGGATGCCGTGTTTGCGGAACACCGCGCCATCGGTTGCATAGGCCGCCATGGTCGGCACGATCATCGCGCCGGGATTGGCGGCGCCGACGGCTTTTTCGACCGCAGCAATGACATCCTTGCGCAGCGGCGAGGCGTCGGACACAAGCGGCTCGTAGTTGCTCGTGACCTCGACCGACGCGCCGGCGAGGGACTGCAGCGTTTGCTGCACCGTCGCGGGCGAGACGCCGGGGAAGATGCGGCAATTGACCGTGCCAACGGCGGACTGCGGCAGTGCGTTCTCCGCATGCCCGCCGGTCAGCATCGTCGCGACGCAGGTCGTGCGCAGCTTGCCGACGTAGGACGGATTGCGGCTGATCTCGGCCGCCGCTGCCGCGTCCTTTGGGTCGGCCACAAACCTGAGCATGGCAGCTCCCAGCGGGCCGGGCGTCAGCGCGCCGGCCGCGCGAAAGTCGCCGAGCGTCCAGTCGTTGGTCATGATCGGGAATTGATAGCGCTGAACTGCAGTCAGTGCGGCGGCGAGGTCGTAGATGGCGTTGTCGGCGCGCGGCATAGAGCTGTGACCGCCCGGGTTGCGTGCCGTCAAGGAAAACGTCGCCGAGCTCTTCTCCGCGCCCTGCACGTAGAACTGCTGCGGCTTGCCGGTCTGCTCGTTCAGCACGCCGCCGCCGCCATCACCGTTCAGCGCGAACTCGGCGTCTACCAGCTCAGCGTGATGCGCTGCGATGTCCTCGGCGGTTGCCTGCTTGGTTTCCTCGTCGCCACTGAAGACGATGATCAGGTCGCGAGTGGGAACGAACCGTTCCGCCTTCAGCCGCAGGAAAGTCTCCGTCAGCAGCGCGATCTCACTCTTGATGTCGATGGTGCCACGACCGAAGAAGTAGCCGCCTTCCTCGGTCAGGTGAAACGGGTCGCGCTTCCAGTCGGAACGGTTGGCGGCGACGACGTCCATGTGCGCCAGGAACGCGATGGGGCGGCCACCGGTGCCATCGCCGTGGTAGCGCACGATCAAGGAGGTGGTCTCCCCGAGCGGCAGCAGGTGTACGTCGGCAGCCGCAAAGCCGCCGTTGCGAAAGAGCTCGGCCAGGTACTGGGCCATCTTCGGCACCTGACCATGGTCAATCGATGTCTCGTAGCCGATGACGGTCGCGAAGATCGCGCGTGCCTCGACGTGCGATTGCTCAGAAATGGAAGGGGCCGCGGCGAACGCGGTCCCGGCTAGCAGGCAGGCGAGCAACAGAGTGAAATTTTTCATGAAATCTCCACGAGGGCGGCGTCGTCGCTGCAGGACAGGCGCTGACTATAGCCCTGTTGAATCCGCCGGTGGGAGGTGGCACCGTAGCCGCACGGCGACCCCGCCAGACTGGATTCACCCCAATGTCGACGTCGTTACCCGCTCTGCTCGAATTGCTCGCAGGCGACCTGTCGCCTGGCGGCGTCGTCAGCGGCGCCGATATTAGCGAGCGTCATCACTCCGACTGGACTCGGCAAGGACCCTGTCCGCCGCTCGCCGTGCTACGGCCGCGGACCACCGAAGAGGTTTCGCGGGTGCTGCGGCGCTGCAATGCCGTCTCGCAGCCGGTGGTCGTTCAGGGCGGGCTCACCGGGCTTGCCGGTGGCGCAACCCCGCGGCCTGGCGAGATCGCCCTGTCTCTGGAGCGCCTCGTCGGCATCGAGGAAGTGGATACGTCCGGCGGCACCATGCGTGTGCTTGCGGGGACCCCTCTGGGGGTCGTGCAAGATACGGCCGAGCGCCATGGGCTGCAGTTCCCGCTCGATCTGGGCGCGCGCGGTTCCTGCTCGATAGGCGGCAACATTTCGACCAACGCGGGCGGCAATCGCGTGATTCGCTATGGCATGACGCGCGCGCTGGTGCTCGGGCTGGAGGCGGTGCTCGCCGATGGCACAGTGGTGTCGTCGTTGAACGCGATGCTCAAGAACAACGCCGGTTACGATCTCAAGCAGCTGTTCGTGGGCACGGAGGGCACGCTGGGCGTCGTCACCCGCGCGGTACTGCGGTTGTACCCGCTGCCCGGCGAGCGACTGACTGCGTTCGTTGCCACCGACTCCTTCGAGGCGCTCGTCAAGCTGCTGGCCGCTGCGCGCGCCACGCTGGGTGGGCAGTTGTCGTCCTTCGAGGTGATGTGGTCGGACTACTACGAATACGCCCTTGAGCAGCTGGCTGTTTCCAATCGACCATTTGGCGTGCGTCACCCGCACTACGCGTTGATCGAGGTCGAGGCACTTGATCCCGCCCACGACACCGAGCGGCTGGGCGACTTCCTGGCGCGGTTGCTTGGCGAAGGCGTTGCGGCAGACGCAGTGCTTGCTCGGTCGCTGGACGAGGCGGCCCGTCTGTGGCGGGTACGCGATGCGGCCGGCGAGCTAATACCGCGGCTGCCGAACCCGGTCGCTTATGACATCTCCCTGCCGATCGCAGCGATGCCGGACTACGTCGAGCGCATCACGAGGGAGGGCGCAGCGTTGCTGCGAGGCCGGCCGGCGTTCATATTCGGACACCTCGGCGACGGCAATTTGCACGTGATCTCAAGTCTCCACAGCTACGCTGATCTCGCGGCTTACGACGGGATCGTCTACGGCGCGCTAGCCGGGATTGGGTCGGTATCCGCCGAGCACGGCATCGGCGTGTTAAAGCGCAAGTGGCTCGGTCTGTCGCGGCAGCCGGACGAGATCGCCCTGATGCGGTCGCTGAAGGCTGCCCTTGACCCGCGCGGCATCCTGAACCCTGGCCGCGTGATCTAAGACCCCTTCGGAGAGACCCAGTGACGACTCGGCTGTATACGTTCTGGCGGAGCTCCGCGGCTTATCGCGTGCGCATTGCTCTGGCGCTCAAGGGTATAGCGCACGAGCAGGTGCCGACTCACCTCGGCCGCGACGAGCAGCGTGGCGCCCAGTACCTGGACCGCAACCCACAGGGTCTTGTGCCGGCCCTCGATGAAGATGGCTTCGTGCTCGGCGAGTCGATGGCGATCATCGAGTATCTCGACGAGACGCATCCTGCGCCGCCACTGCTGCCGGCGGATGCGCGCGGCCGCGCGATCGTGCGCTCTATGGCCCAGTCGATCGCCTGCGACATCCACCCGCTGAATAACCTGCGCGTCCTCAACTACCTCAAGGGTCCGCTCGGCCAGGACCAGGACGGCGTCAACCGCTGGTACCGTCACTGGATCGCGGCAGGGTTCGAGGGGCTGGAGATGCTGGCGCAGCGCTACTCGGCTGACGGCGCGCACCTTTATGGCGATCGGGTGACGCTGGCGGACGTGCTGCTGGTGCCACAGCTTTACAATGCGCGGCGTTTTCAGTGCGATCTCAGCGGGTTTCCGGCCCTGACCGCGATCGGCGACGGGCTCGCACGCCTGCCCGCATTCGCCGCCGCGGCGCCCGAAGTCCAGCCAGACGCCGAGTAGTCGCCGCGGGTTCCGTCGCGTGGGCGCGGGCGTCGCGATACTATTGTCCAGCACGGCCGCCGTGCTTGTGCCCCCATTCTCTAGCTCGTTAGGACGCCCGTATGAAGACTCGCGCCGCCGTTGCCTATGCCGCCGGACAACCCCTCGAGGTCGTGACTGTCGACCTGGAAGGCCCTAAGGCAGGCGAAGTGCTGATCGAGATCCGGGCGTCCGGCGTCTGCCACACGGATGAATTCACGCGCTCGGGCGCCGACCCGGAGGGCCTGTTCCCGGCGATTTTCGGGCATGAGGGAGCTGGCGTTGTCGTAGACGTCGGCGCGGGCGTGACCTCGGTGAAGAAGGGCGATCACGTGATTCCGCTCTATACGCCGGAGTGCCGCAACTGCAAGAGCTGCAACTCCCACAAGACCAACCTGTGTACGGCGATCCGCGCGACCCAGGGCAAGGGCGTCATGCCGGATGGCACGAGTCGCTTCTCGTTGAACGGCGAGAAAGTGCATCACTACATGGGTTGCTCGACGTTCTCGAATTACACGGTGCTGCCGGAGATCGCGGTTGCCAAGATCCGCGAGGATGCGCCGTTCGAGAAGGTCTGCTACATCGGCTGTGGCGTCACGACCGGCATCGGCGCTGTGATCAACACGGCCAAGGTCGAGGCTGGCGCTAACGTCGTCGTGTTCGGGCTCGGCGGCATCGGCCTCAACGTGATCCAGGGCGCCCGCCTCGTGGGCGCGAACAAGATCATCGGCGTCGACGTGAACCCGAAGCGCAAGGCGTTGGCCGAGCAGTTCGGAATGACGCACTTCGTCAACCCGAAGGAAGTCGAGGGCGACCTCGTGGCATACCTCGTGTCCCTCACTGACGGCGGCGCCGACTACAGCTTCGAATGCGTCGGCAACACGACGCTGATGCGGCAGGCGCTCGAATGCTGCCATCGTGGTTGGGGCGAATCGATCATCATCGGCGTCGCTGGTGCCGGTCAGGAGATCAGCACGCGTCCGTTCCAGCTCGTTACCGGCCGCACCTGGAAGGGCACCGCGTTCGGCGGCGCTCGCGGCCGCACCGACGTGCCGAAGATCGTCGACTGGTACATGGACGGTAAGATCTCGATCGACCCGCTGATCACCCACGTGATGCCGATCGAGAAGATCAATGACGCATTCGACCTGATGCACTCGGGCGACTCGATTCGCAGCGTCGTCACCTTCTGATCAAGCCGCAGGCCGGCAGCGTGACTACAGCTTCGCTCATGACTCGCGACGAGCGCGAGTCCATGGGCGGGGTTGCCCGGCGTCAGGACTAAGATGGCCGACGAAAACGAAGGCCTCACCTTCCTCACCGCGTTCGCGGAACTAGCGACGCGTCTGGCGGCGGATCGCGTTGTGCTCCACTCCTTTGCCTACCAGTCCGAATCGTTCGGTCGCTGGGAATGCGAGGTGGGTCGCCGCCGTGTCCGCATCAGGGTCAGCTGGGACGGCAAGGACAAGTACCTGCTGGTCTCCACTGCGGAACTCGCGACCGGATCCAAGGAGCGTCGCTGGGCGTTGGTCGAGGAGCACGACCTGCGCAGTCGCCGCCCTAACGTCACTCAGCTGCTCGCCACCGTCCACGCGGCGATCACGGCGCACGCCGGCCTCTAGCGCCTCTTCGGTGCGAATCCGATGTCGGCCGTCGCGGCCAGGTTACTTCTTCTGCGCCGCGAGTTCCGCGCCTACACGCCGATAAGCCTCGCGGAAGGGAATGCCTTCCTCGACCACCATGCGGTTGGCCCGTTCCGCTGCGTGGATGGCGGGATCAAGGATGATGTTCTCTGGCCGGAAGCGCACGCCCTCGAGCGCCGCGGGCAGGATGTCCAGCGTCTGCAATGCCAGGTCAATGCTGCGGAATAGCGGGACCTTCAGTAGCTGCAGGTCGCGCTGATATCCGCTAGGCAGCTTTGCAATGATGCCGAGTGCCTCCCCGAGGCACGCCTGCGCCGACATGCTGCGGCCGCGAATTAGCTCGAAGACGTCTGGGTTGCGCTTCTGCGGCATGATAGATGAGCCGGTCGTGAACGCGTCGGGAAGCGACACGAACGCGAATTCCTGGGTGTAGAACAGCAGCAGGTCCGACGCGAGCCTACCCAGATCGGTCATTAGCAAAGCGACCTCAAACAGCACCTGCGCCTCGGCCTTGCCGCGCGAGAGCTGCACCGCCGTCACAGGCTCGTGTGTTGCGGCAAAGTGAAGGCGCTGCGTGGTTTCCTGCCGATCGAGCGGCAGCCCTGGCGTGCCGTATCCCGCCGCGGAGCCCAACGGATTGCGGCCGATGCGGCGGTGTGCGAGCCGCAGGCCCTCGGCATCGTCGTGAATCTCGGCCGCGAACCCGCCGGCCCACAGCGGTACGCTCGAGGGCATCGCCTGCTGCATGTGCGTGTAACCGGGCAGGGCGACCTCGGCATGGCGCGCGGCTAGCGCGTGCAGCGAGTCGGCGACGGTCTGGGCGCCCTTGCGCAGATCTTCAACTGCGTCGCGCAGGTAGAGCCGCAGCGCGGTCAGTACCTGGTCGTTACGCGAGCGCCCGAGATGGATGCGTCCGCCGAGAGGACCGACCCTTGCGGTCAGTAGCGACTCGATCGCCGTCTGGCCATCTTCCTGTTCCAGCGTTACTCGCCACTCGCCGCGCGCATGCGCGGCGGCGATGTCGCGTAGCGCGACGCTAAGAGTCTCGAGGTCCGCGGCGTCCAGCAGTCCCGCCGCATGCAGGCCGCCGGCGTGCGCGATCGACGCTTCGACGTCATAGGCCACCAGCCGGTCATCGAGAGCGTGATCCTCGCCGGCGGTATAGCGCAGGACGCGAGCGTCCAGCGGCTCGCCCTTGTCCCACAGGCGTGTCACGGCGCCGTCTCGGACTGCAGCTCGGCGAGCGACAGCCCCTTGACGTCGGCGACGATCAGCGTGCCCAGTCCTTCGTTGGTGAATATTTCCGCCAGCAGCGCATCGGTCGATTTGAACGAGATCACGTGCACGCGGCGTACGCCGCCGCGAATCGCCGCCTCGATCGCGGTCGCCTTGGGCATCATGCCGTCGGAAAAGCTGCCCTTCGCTTCGAGACGCTTGAGTCCTGCGAGGTCGGTGTAGGAGACCAGCGTCGAAGGGTCGGTGATGTCCTCGAAGATGCCGGTCTCGCCAGTGCACAGCAGCAGCTTTTCGGCGCCGAGTGCCGCGCCGATGTTGGCGGCGACAGTGTCGGCGTTGATGTTTAGGAACGCGCCAGAAGAATCGCATGACAGCGGACTGACGATCGGCATGTAGCCGCTGTCGAGCAGCTTCTGCAGCACGTCCGGGTCGATGCTGTCGATGTCGCCCACCTGGCCGTAGTCGACCATCTTGCCGTCGGCGCCCTTCACCGGCGCGCGGCGGTGGGCATTGACCAGCCCGCCATCGACGCCTGAGATGCCTACGGCGCGGATGCCCAGTTCGCGGCAGATACCGAGTAGCCGCGTATTGAGCAGGCCGTTGAGCACCATTACTGTGACATCTACGGTCTTTTCGTCAGTGACTCGCCGGCCGTCTACCATCTTCGGCTCAAGACCCAGCGAGCGCTGCATCTCGTCCAGCTGTGGGCCGCCGCCATGCACCAGTACGACGCGGATGCCGATCTGGTGGAGGATCGCCACTTGTTCGACCAGCGAGCGGGTTTCCGCGGCGCTGGCGAATATCGCGCCGCCAACCTTGACGACGAAAACCTTGCCCTTGTACATGCGGATGTAAGGTGCGGCATTGCGCATCGCGCGGATGGCGACGGCTTGTTCGGGGCGGTAGCTCATGGAAGCCTCTGCGTGCGTGACATGTCTTTGAAAAACTCTCGTGGGGGATCAGGCGAGCAGGCGGTGCAGGACCGCCATCTGGACGACCAGTCGGTTGTGGGCCTCGCGGAGCACGACGCTGCGCGGACCATCGAGGACTTCGTCGGCGACCGCAACGTTGCGGCGCACCGGCAGGCAGTGCATCAGCCGGCAGTCACTGGCGGCCGGCGCAAACGCTCGCTCGTTGACCTGCCAGTGGCCGAGGTCGGCGCGTAGTCGCGCGTCGGCATCTGCGTCACCGTAGTAACTCGTCGAACCCCATTCCTTGGCGTAGACGACCTGCGCGCCTGCGAAAGCGGCAGCCCGATCGTCGGTCTCTGTGACCGAGCCGCCGGAAATGCGCGCGGCTGCGCGAGCCTTGTCCATGATGGCCGATGGCAGTGCGTAGCCTTCAGGGCGCGCCACGACTACTTCATGGCCGCGTAGCGCGGCCATGTGCAGGGCGGCGGCAGGGACAGCCAGTGGCAGTGCGCGCGGATGCGGAACCCATGACAGTACGAATCGGCTGCGCGGCGCGACCGCGAGGTCGTCCAGCGTCTTCCAGTCGGCTAGAGCCTGGCAGGGATGGTTGACGGCAGACTCAAGGTTGATCAGTGGCTTGTCTACCAGCGCTGCCATCGCCTTGAAGTTGGCCTCGTCCAGATCTGCGGCGAGATCCTTGCCGTCAGCGAACGCGCGGATGCCCAGCGCATCGCAGTAGGAGGCAAGCACCGGCAGGCCTTCACGGATATGTTCTGCGGCGCCGCCGTCCATCCGTACCCCGAGGCGCGTTTCAAGCGCCCAGGTCCCCTGGCCGGGCGTGATCACGAACGAGTTGCCGCCGAGTCTGGCCATGCCCGCCTGAAATGAGGCGAGCGTGCGTAGCGACGGGTTCAGGAATACGAGGCCGAGAATCTTTCCGGCCAGTGCGGCCGGCTCTGGATGGAGCTGCAACCGTTCGGCGAGCACCAGCAGGTCGAGGATCTCGTCTCGCGGCAGGTCGGCAAGGTCTAGAAAACGGGACAGGCTCATGCGGGTAACTCCTGCAGCGCGGCTGCCAGCGCCGCGACGTGCTCCGCCTGCAGCGTAAATGGCGGCAGCAGACGGACGATGTTGGGGTCGGCGGCGGTGCCGGCGAAAATGCCGCGTGCCATCAGTTCCTGCTGGACCTGCTTTGCAGGGCGGCTCGTGCGCAGGCCGAGCAGCAGCCCTGCGCCCTGGATGCCCGTCACCGGGCCGACGATGCACTGCTCGTGGATCAGTGCCGACATGCGGCGCACGTTACCGAGCAGATCCTCCGACTCGATGATGTCGATGACGGCCTCGACCACCGCGCAGGCGAGCGGGCCGCCGCCGAAGGTAGTGCCCATGTCCTCGAGCTTCAGTCGCGCGGAGACCGCCTTCGACAGCAGCATCGCTGAAACGGGGAAGCCGGCGCCGAGTGCCTTGGCAGTGGTCAGGATGTCCGGCGTCACGCCGACACGGTTTGCGCCGAAAGCCCAGCCGGTGCGGCCAACGCCGCACTGCACCTCGTCGAAGATCAGTAGCGCGCCAACCTCGGTGCACCGCCGCCGTATCGCCTCCAGCACGGCGACAGGAACCTCGAATGCGCCAGCAAGCCCCTGCACGGGCTCGACGATCACACAGGCCGTATCGTCGTCGATGCCAGCTGCAGCGGCGTCTGGATCGGTGCGCGATATCCAGCGTACGTCGAAAGGCGCCTGCGGGAATCCATACCATTTCTCGCGTGCGCCATGGGTCACGGCGCCAGCGGCGGCGGTGCGTCCATGCCAGCCTTGCTCCAGCGCGACCGCCGTGCGCCGGCCGGTCTGCCGGAATGCCAGTCGCAACGCATTTTCGTTCGCTTCGGCGCCGGAATTGACGAAGAAGACGTCGTCCAGGCCGAGTCCCGCGAACGCAACCAGCCGGGATGCCGCACGCTCGCGCACGGCCATCGGGATTGCGTTGGTTTGGAACAGCACCTCGCGTGCCTGCTGTTCGAGCGCAGCAATCCAGCGAGGGTGGCCGTAGCCGAGTGCTGCGACCGCGTGTCCGCCGTAGTAGTCGAGGATCTTGCGGCCGTCGCGCGTGTGCAGCCACACACCTTCGGCGTGGACCACCTCAAGCGGGTACTGCGAGAACACGCGCGCAAGATGGCTTGTGATGGGGGTAGCGGGGGAGAGGGACGCGGCCATGGTTCGTTCTCGGTGCGGCCGAGTCAGGTCCAGCCGGGGGCGGGCGCGGTCAGTCCTGTCGCCTGGTCCCAGCCGTGGATCCGATTCAGCCACTGCACGGCGCCGCCGGCGGCACCCTTGGTCAGATTGTCGATGACGCTCATGACCGCGACGCTGCGACCATGCGCAGTCGCTGACAGTTCGGCGTAGTTGCTGCCGACGATGTCCTTCATCCGCGGCGCTTCGTTCCTGATGCGTACGAACGGCTGGCCGGCGTAGAACTCTGTCAGCGCGGCACGCACGCCGGCGCTGGACATGGGTCGCACCAGCCGGGCCTGCGTGGTCGCGTGGATGCCACGTGCGAACGGACCTGAGTGAGGTACGAAGTTCAGCTCCACCGGCTGGCCCGTCAATCGTTCGACGATACTGACGACTTCTGGTGCATGGCGATGGGCGAGAGCGCCGTAGCTGTACAGGTCGCTGTGGCGCCGCGGATGATGCGTGCCTTCGGTCGGTGAGCGGCCTGAGCCGGTACTGCCGGTGATGGCGCTGACGTAGAGCACCGGCTCGACGAGCGCCATCTTCACCAGCGGGACTAGTGCAAGCAGCATTGCAGTCGCGAAACAGCCCGGATGGGCGACGTGCGGCGTGGTGAGTGTAGGCAGATGCTCGGGTACGGCGCAGGTGAAGTCGCTGAGTCGAGTCGGGGCGCCATGTGCATGGCCATAGACGGCCGCGTAGGCGTCCGCGTCGCTGAAGCGGTAATCGGCCGAAATGTCGACGACCCGCGGATGGGTGCCAGCTGCGGCGGCTGCGCTCAGCAGCCGATCTATCAGAGCGGCCGAGACGCCATGCGGTGCGGCAGCCAGCACGGAGCAGGCAGGCAGCGTAGTGACCAGTCGCAGCCCTTCCTCGGCGCTGACAAAGGCCGTCTCTGGATAGGCCGACGCCAGATGCGGGAACGCCGCAGCGACGCGTTCGCCTGGCTTCGAGTCCGATATCGCAGCGACCAGTTCCAGGTGCGGGTGTGCTGCGATCAGGCGCAGCAGCTCGCCAGCTACATAGCCGGTGCCGCCGAGCACGAGGGTCGGAACGCGGGGCGGCGCGGTCATGCGGTGGTCGGCTTCACGGGAAACTTTGCCGCGAGGCCGGCAGCCTCGATGACCCGGTCGCCGAGCTCGAGGCCGTTGGTGATCGCATTGAAGGCGCTGACGTTCATCTGCGCGGCGATGATGTCGACGCCGACCTGGTTGTCGGTTGCCGGCCCGGTTACGACCGCAGGCTCCACTTCGAACCGCTCGCGCAGCAGCTTGACGCCGCCCCACGCCGCGACCGGATCGTTGGCAGACAGGATGAGCACCGTGATCGACTGGCGGATATCGGCAGCCGAAAGAATGGCCTCGACGCCATAGGTGCCGAGCAGCCCGTCGCCGAGCTCGAACACGATGATGTCTGGCTGGCCCTGGGCCATTTCGGTCAGCATCGCGCGCGTCAGAGCGGGTCCCACCTTCGCCGTAGTTGTGCCGACGCCGAAGTCAGTGAAGATCATGGTCTTGCGTGCGCCAGCATCCTCCATCGCGAGGATGTCGCGGCGCAGCGAGACGCCGGTGGCCTTGAACGCATGTACCGACATGCCACGGTGGCGCATGCGCGCGATGATGGCGCAGGCAGCAGCCGTCTTGCCGGCCTCCATGCAGGTGCCGGCCAGCGCAACGACGGGTATGCCACGCGTATCGAGGGTGGAGGCGAGGTCCAGCGGGCGGTAGCCGATGCGCGCCGGCACGCCGATGCGTTCGCCAAGGTAAGGGAACTGCAGCACTACACCGAGCACGCGGCAGTCGAACGGCCGACCTCTGTCGGCGTTGGCCGAATCACAGATGCCGAGTACACCGCCGATGTTGAGCATCTGGATGATGTCGCCGGGTTTGACCGACTCGGGTACGTGGCCTGAGTAGCCGAACAGCGCCTTGCGGTGGCCGAGGGCGCCCACGACGATGTCACCTTTGACCACCTTCGCCATGCGGCCGCTGGTCAGTTCCAGCATGTTGTAGGTGTTCTTGTTGGTCAGCACCTCGACGACGATGACCACGCCTTCCTCGCAGGGGATGTCCTCAGCGATGCGCAGCTCGTGACTCAGGCCACAGGCCTGAGTGATCGATCCGACCTTGTCGACGACGACTGACTTCACTTGTGCTCTCCAGCGTTCTGTCCGGCCCGGGTGTGGAACATGCCCGTCAGGGCCAGCATCTTCGAGTAGCCCAACGCGTCTGCCGGCGACCATTCGCCGGCCGCCTCGCCATAGACACCCTTGGAAGCGGCCATCAGCGAATACGGCGAGCTCGTGCCCTCGACGAAAACGCTGCCGGGCCGGAACAGCACCTTCACCTCGCCAGTAACGCGCTGCTGCGAGGACACCAGTAGTGCCTCGATGTCGCGGCAGACCGGGTCGAGGTGGTGACCCTCGTGAACCAGATCGCCGTAGGGAGCTGCCACCAGCTCCTTGATGCGTGACTGGCGACCGGTCAGCACCAGTTTTTCCAGCTCGCGGTGCGCGGTCAGCAGCACATCAGCGGCGGGGGCCTCGAATGCGACCCGTCCCTTGGTGCCGATCACGGTGTCGCCGAGGTGGATACCACGGCCGATCCCGAACGGCGCGGCGAGGTCCTCCAGCTTTTCGATCAGCGCCACAGGGTCCAGCGCCACGCCATCGAGCGAGCACGGTATGCCGCGCTCGAAGCCGATAGTGTGCCGCTCGGGCGCGCGCGGCTGAGTGAACGCGTCACGCGACAGTACCCACGCTGTATCCGGGATGGTGTCATCCGAGGTCAGGGTCTCCTTGCCGCCGATCGTCACGCCCCACAGGCCGCGGTTGACCGAGTACGCAGCGCCGTACGGCGGCACAGGCAGCTTGCGTTCCTCCAGGAAGGCGAGCTGTTCGGTGCGCTTGAACGCATGGTCGCGGACCGGCGCGATGATTTCCAGTCCTGGTGCCAGCGTGCGCAGTGCAACCTCGAAACGCACCTGGTCGTTGCCGGCGGCCGTGCAGCCATGCGCGACTGCTGTCGAGCCCAGCGACTTGGCCATCTCGGCGATCATCTGTGCCTGCAGCACGCGCTCGGCGCCGACGCAGAACGGATAGAGCTGGCCGCGCCGCGCATTGCCGATCAGCAGATAGCGCAGTACCCGCTCGAAGTAGGCCGTCTTGGCGGGCACCAGATAGTGCTCGCTGGCGCCCAGTTCACGCGCGCGGCTCGCGAGCGTCTCAGCCGCGGCCGCATCGATGCCGCCGGTATCGACAGTGACGGTAATGACCGGACGCTGGTAGGTCTCCTTCAGCCAGGGCACGCAGAAGGACGTGTCCAGACCACCGGAAAACGCGAGCAGGATGGGCTTTTCGCCCGTGGATTGAGTCGTCATGGGAAGCCTTCAGCGGCTAGCGAGTGAGCGGATGCGCTCGAGCAGGGCACGCTGAGTGCGGGCGCTGTCGGTGGCGATGAATATGGTGTCGTCGCCGGAAATCGTGCCTACGACCTCCGGCCAGCGGGCGCGGTCGATGGCTAGCGCCACGCTCTGGGCCGAACCGATGGTGGTGCGTACGACGGTCAGGTGCGGGCCAGCTGGAATTGCCTGCTGCACGAAGGCCGAGACCGCCCGCAGGTCCGCCACCGGAGTGGTTGCATCCTCTGGCAGCACGTAGCGGTCGCCTACCTTGGCGACGCCTAACTCGCGCAGGTCACGGCTGACGCTGGACTGCGTCACGTCGAAGCCGGCGCGCTTGAGCAGGCGCACGAGCTCGACCTGCCGGCCGACGGCGCCGTCACGAATGATTCGGCGCAGCGACTCGCGCCGGTCGTCGTGGGCGCGGGAAGAGCCCGGGTAATGAGGTGCGGAGGGTATCTGCATAAACTTGCAATTATTCTGCATATTTATGCGACGCTCGTCAAGCTTTTCCTTGGCGTGGGCTGTCACGCGCCTGTGACTACGCTCGGCGATTCGGGGGCAGGTCGATCCGGCGGGTGGTGAGGGCGAGGCCGTCGGCGGCGAACGAGCGCTCGATTGCGACTCCACTGCCGTCCGCCGCCAGCAGCAGGGAGGAGGTGCTGCGCGTGCCGTAGTGGGGCGCGACGATGAATGGTGCGGACAGCAACCGTTCCAGTTCCACGCCGACGCCGGTGTCTGGCAGCTCTGCGTCGTTTGCCGGAGTACGCTCCTCCAGCACTGCGATCAGCGACTCTGCTGCGGGCGACGCGATCGCTTCTGCCAGTCGTTCGCGGCCGCGACGCACTTTTGGCCAGTTGCTATGCAAAGGGCCATTGCTCAGGCCATGAATCCCCGGCTCGAGGCGCCGAGGCCCGCTGCGGTCGGCGTTGCTCAGGCAGGCCAGTTCCAGAGGGTCGCCGAGCAACAGGTTGAATCCTGCATAGCGGTGCGCCTCGGCCGCGAGCGACTCGAGAAAATCGCTGGGAGAGGCGTTGCTGGTCAGGAATTGTGGGATCAGGGTGCCACGGGATGGCGCGCCGGCAGGCGCGGGCGCGCCGCGCAGGTTGGTGACCAGCCCAAAGCGGCCGCGCGCATCGACCGCAAGCCAGGTGCCGCCGGCCTCGAGGTCGCGGCCGCCGAGCAGGGGCGGCGTGCCCCACCAGTCCAGCGGTGCCGTCGGGCGAGCATGTAGCTCGTCGCGGTTTGCGACCAGCACCAGCGGGAAGTCCGCATGCACCTGCCAGCCGAACACGGCCAGACACATCAGCGGCTACCGGAGCGGGGCGAAGGTCGCCCAGCCGGTCTTGAGGATCAGCGCTGCGACAATGATGACAAACGCGGTGCGCACGAAGCCGGCGCCTCGCGCCAGTGCCAGACGCGCGCCGAACTGTGCGCCGACGACGTTCGCGCCGGCCATCGCAAGCCCGGTCGGCCACAGCAGGTGGCCCCGGCTGCCGAACCAGGCGAGCGCGGCGACGTTCGTGGCAGCATTCAGAACGCGTGCGGCAGCTGCGGCGTTGAGGAAGTCGTAGCCGTAGTGGCGGATGAACAGCAGCATCAGGAAGCTGCCAGTACCCGGACCGAAGAAGCCGTCGTAGAAACTAATTGCGGCGATCAGTGCCGCGCCCGTGAGGGTGCTGCGCCGATCGAGATCCCGCGGCGCATGTTGCGTGCCGAGATCGCGCTGTAGCAGCGTGTAGAGCAGCGTTGCGGTCAGCATGATGGGCACCAGCGGACGGAACGCGTCGGCTGAGACGTGCGTGACGGTGAACGCGCCCGCCAAAGAGCCGACCAGCGCGATCATCAGCAACGGCAGCAGCGCCCGCCACGGGATGCGCACGCTGCGGGCGTAACGCCAGGTCGCGCTGGCGGTGCCGGCCAGGCCTGCGAGCTTGCTGGTGCCGAGCAAGGTCGCGGGAGGGGCGTCCGGCAGCGCGGCAAACAGGGCCGGCAGCTGGATCATGCCGCCGCCGCCGACGATCGCATCGATGCCGCCGGCGAGGAAGGCCGCGCCGAGCAGCCCGACGAGTACGGGGTCGAAGGCCACAGTCAGCGACTCAACGGCCAGATCCGTGCGCCTGGCTCGTCGGCGAGGTCGCGGTCTGCGCCGCGGCGGTACCAGTCGGCGATCAGACGAAACGAAATCGACTGCGGCGGTGGCAGCGCCGGCAGGCCGGCGGCGAGGTCCGCGCGGCTGAACCAGCGCGCGTCCTCAAGCTCGCCGTCGGGACAGCTGATCGCGAGGCTTGCGGCACGCGCGTGGAAGCCAACCATCAGTGATGAGGGAAACGGCCAGGGCTGCGAGGAGTGGTAGATCACCTCGGCGACTTCGACGTTGGTCTCCTCGCGCACCTCGCGTGCGACCGCATCCTCGAGGCTCTCGCCTGGCTCGACGAAGCCTGCGATGGTGGAGTAACGGCCGGCGGGCCAGCTTGCCTGGCGGCCGAGTAGCGCGCGTTCGCCGTCGCTGACCAGCACGATGATTGCCGGATCGATGCGCGGGAAGCTCTGCCCGCCGCAGTCCGGATCAGTACAGGCCATCACGTGGCCACCACTGTCGGCACGCGTCGGTGCGCCGCAGGCGCCACAGTGCCGGTGCCGCTGCCGCCAGTAGATCATCGCGCGCGCGTAGGCGAGCAGGCCGGCGTCGTCGGCCGGGAGCAGGCCGCCGGTCGTCCGCAGGTCTGAAAATTCGGCGCCGGCTCGTACCAGCGGCTCGTCGAGTAACTCCAGCGCGAAGCACGCGCTGCCGCGATACACACCCAGTAGCACGGCCTGGGAGGCGTCGAACGTGCCTAGCTCAGCGATTGTGAGCAACTCTGCCGAAGGGACTGGCTGCAAGCGTACGAGATTGCGTAGCTGCCACAGCGGCACGAACTGCGTCGCGGCATCACGCAGCGCGGCTTCGAGCCACGCCGGGTCCTTGCGCCACTCGCTGCTGCGATCGACGTAGGGGCCGGCGTAGACGTTTGGAGTTCGGTTTGGTGCCATGGTGGGGCGCGCGAGCGCCGCCCCATTCTAGCTGGGATCGCGGTGGGGCTCGCGGCTCTCGCGCTCGCACAGTGCGCACGCGCCGCCGTGAGTGCGCAACGTGTCCACAACGGTGAACGCGTTGCAGACCGGGCAGGCGCCGGGGCGCAGTTCTATGCGGGCCTGCAGCGCGTGCAGCAGGTAGTAGGCGTGCTCAAACGAGATCCGATGCGGCTGGTTCAGCTGGAGATACGTTTCATAGGTGCTGCAGAACTTTTCAGCCCAGTGCAGCGTGGCCTGAGAGCCGGAGCCTGAGCGCTCGGCAATGGCCTTTTGCAGCAGGCCAAGGATCGAATACAGGCCGGCCAGAGCCGCCGCGTGGCGCCGCGTCTCCAGGCTTTTCAGGAAATAGCCGGGGTGACTGGGTGACTTGCCGCGGTGGCGCTTGATGGCCGGGCTGTGGTCGGCGACGTAGGAGCGGTAGAGCTTGCGGATGCGGTCGTCCGTCAGTCCGGTCCAGGTTCGGATCGTGCAGGTCCGGGCCTCGTGGTGAATCATCCGCAGCGCCAGGTCAAAACGCTGCCTATCCCGCGTATAGCGATCGTCTGTGATTCGCATGGCTGGCTTCCCGTCATTGGAAGATTGTTGAAATAACTAGTTTTGGTACAAACCCACCAAAAACTGTACTCTCGCTACGGGGCGACGGCCAGCCACAATTTGTCCCCTGGTTGAGGAGAAAGGCCATGAATGAACAAGGCGGGCGGGTTGAGGACGAGCGTCTGGTCGGGCAGTACGCGCCTAGGCCTCTGTTGGAGCCGAGCACGCTGGACGCTATCCGCGAGTCGAATCTGGCCTTCCTCGCGCTGCTCTCCAAGCGCACGGGGGAGCCCTCCGGGTCGGTCTGGGGTCTGGATCCGGTCATGGTCGGCGCGTTGGCCGCGCTGGATCCCTTTGTCCGCCGGGCGTTGGCCGGTTTGCCCTACACCCTGTTCAACCTGCGTTTTGAGGACGCCCCTTTCTGGCGTGATGTCGTCCGCGACGCCAGCCGGCCCGGTTCTGGCAGCCTCAGCGATGAGGCGACCTTCGCCCGGACCGCGGTCTTTCTGGCCTGGCACCTAGTGCAGGGCAATGACATGGCCCCGGCCATGGTGCTGGGCATGACGCCCGCCGTCGTCGATGCCTGGCGCGGCCTGCCGTTGTCGGCGCTGGACCATGCCGCCACCCGTGCGCTGCCGCGGCTCGAGGCCCGCTGGGGCGGCAACGCGCGTTTTTGGCCAAAGCTGGTGGCTGCCGCTCATGCCGGACCCCGGGGTGGGGTCCTTGCGGTGCGCGAGCTGGGCCTGCAATTGCTGGCCGCTCAAGGGCTTGCCCTTGCGGTGCCGCATTTAACGCCGGATGCCTCGCCGCTCTAGACGCCGAGGTTGCCCCAACGGGGCGGGGGTCTTACGCTTCGCGCTCGCTGCCCTCCTCAGCTAGCCCATCAGCCCCCGTGGAACCCATGCACGCGCTTTCCATCCGTCAACTGACCAAGACTTACGGCAACGGGGTGCAGGCCCTTCGGGGCATTGACCTTGACGTCGAGCAAGGTGACTTTTTCGCTTTGCTCGGCCCCAATGGTGCCGGCAAGACCACGGCGATCGGCATCATCACCTCGCTGGTGAACAAGAGTGGCGGCACGGTATCCGTGTTCGGTCATGACATCGATCGCGACATCAGTGCCGCGAAGTCCTGCATCGGCATCGTCCCGCAGGAGATCAACTTCAACCAGTTCGAGTCGGTTGAGACCATTCTCATCAACCAAGCCGGCTTCTACGGCATCCCGCGCGCCGTGGCGCGCGAGCGGACCGAGCGCTACCTCTGGCAGCTGCAACTGTGGGAGAAGCGCCGCGCCGTCGCCCGCTCACTGTCGGGTGGGATGAAGCGTCGATTGATGATCGCGCGCGCGCTGGTCCACGAGCCGCGCCTGCTGATCCTCGATGAGCCTAGCGCCGGAGTCGACATAGAGATCCGCCGCACGATGTGGGAATTCCTGCGCGAGACCAACGAGCGCGGCGTAACCATCATTCTGACGACGCACTATCTCGAGGAGGCCGAGAACCTCTGTCGCAACGTCGCCATTATTGATAAGGGTCGGATCATCGAAAACGACCAGATGAGCAACGTGCTGCGCAAGCTGCAGACGGAAACCTTCGTATTGAATTTGCGCGAGCCTTTGCTCGGAACGTTGACCCTGGCAGGTTTCGGCGTCACGCGCGTCGATGACCGTACCGTGGAGGTGGAGGTGTCCAGCGGCAGGAGCGTCAACGACATCTTCATCCGTCTCGCGGCTCAGGGCGTTGATGTCATTTCGATGCGCAACAAGGTCAATCGTCTCGAGGAGCTTTTCATGCGGCTGGTAAGCCATGCTGACGCACCGGTTGCCGGAGGCCGGTCGTGAGTGGCAGCGAAGTGGTGGCGTCGCGCGCACGTACTGAATGGATCGGATTCCGCACGATGGTCCTGCGGGAGTTCAGTCGTATCGCGCGCATCTGGGGCCAGACGCTGGTTCCGCCGGGTGTCACGGCGACGCTCTACTTCATCATCTTCGGTAGCCTGATCGGCGCGCGCATCGGCAAGATGGGCGGCTACGACTACATGCAGTACATCGCACCCGGGCTGATCATGATGTCGGTGATCACCAATTCGTATGGCAACGTGGTCGCGAGCTTCTTTGGTGCGCGTTTTGGCAAGCACATCGAGGAGATTCTCGTCTCGCCGCTGCCAAACTGGCTGGTGGTGATCGGCTACATGGCGGGCGGTATCGTGCGCGGCCTGCTGGTCGGTGTGGTCGTCACCGTCGTTGCGCTTTTCTTCACGCACCTGCATGTCAACAACGTCTTGCTGATCGTCGCTGCGGTGCTGCTTACTTCAATCGTGTTTTCGCTCGGTGGCTTCATCAACGCCATCTTCGCCAAGAACTTCGATCATATTTCCTGGTTCCCTACTTTCATTCTGACTCCGCTGACCTACCTTGGCGGCGTGTTCTATTCGATCGAGCTGCTGCCACCCTGGGCGCGTGCGGTGTCGCACGCAAACCCCATTCTCTACATGGTCAACAGCTTCCGCTATGGTTTCCTCGGCGTGTCGGATGTGGATATACGCCTGTCGTTCGCGATCATGATCGGGTTCGCCGTCGCGCTGTTTGGCGTCGCGGTGTGGCTGATGGAAAAGGGCGTTGGTATCCGCGAGTAGATTGGCGCCGAAGGCTCGCGCTCTGCGGCTGTTTGGCCGCAACTCGGCGCGCGGATGGTAAATGCGTGCGCCTCGGTTGCCATCGTTGCTGGCCGCGCTGACCCTAGAGCTGGTGGCTTTTCTCGTCGGTCGGCGCGGCGCCGATTCCCGTCAGGACGACGCAGGTATGCAGCTTCCGGCAGGGCGCGGGGGGCGCCCGGCAGCAGTCGTCCATTGCCCATCACTGTAGCTGCGCTACACTCGGGTTTTCACCTAGTGTCTGGGTTGGCGAGGTAGCTGTGACGCCGAAGCGAGCGTTGATCGTCGATGACTCGAAGTCGGCGCGAGTCGTCCTGTCCCGGTTGCTCGAGAAGCACGACCTGACGGTCGACATGCGCGACTCCGCAGAGGCCGCGCTGCAGTATTTGCGCGATCATCGCCCCGACGTGATCTTCATGGATCATGTGATGTCAGGCATGGACGGGCTGAGCGCGGTCCAGGCGATCAAGAACGATCCGACCACAGCGTCTATCCCGATCATGATGTACACCTCGCAGGATGGTGAGGTGTACGCCGGTGAAGCGCGCGCGAGCGGCGCAGCCGGCGTGCTGCCCAAGCAGATGGCAGCGTCCGATATTGCCGAGGTGCTGATGCAGCTGCAGGTGCTGCCGGATCGCCGTGAGTGCGCAATTCCATCCGCCGCGCCCACGTTCGACCGGATCCAGCTGCCTGCCGTCGATCCGACACGCGGGGCGCTGGACGGGGTGGTTGTGCAGGCGCAGCCGGCCACGGCTGACGTGGCCGTGGTGCCGGTCACGCCGCCGCTGTCGGCCGCTGAAGTCCGCGCCATCGTCGAGCCGCTGTTTCAGGAGCAGGGTATAGAGCTGCGACGTTTCGTCGTCGCGAGCCTCGATGGAGTGAGCGCGCGACTGGTTACCGAGCTTGAGGAGCGGTTACGCCGCGCCGTGGGCGAGCTGAGCGCGACGATCGCCAAGGCCACCGAACCGCAGCCGCAGCCCGAGCCGCCTCGGCCTACCGGATGGATCGTGCTGGCCGTCGTTTCACTCCTGGCGGCAGCGGCGCTCGGCGCACTGGTCTGGCAGGCCCACAGCGACCTGGCCGCGGCTCGGGCGATCCCGGCGCCAGCGGTGGTCGCGAACGCCACTCCGGTGGCCGAGGTGGACCCGCCGGCGCCCGCAGTAACCGCTGCCGTTCCGCCGGCGCGAGTCGCACCCTTCCCCTCCCAGCGACTCACGGTCGCCTATGGAGATGTGCCGTTAGGCCCTACTAGGCTCACGGCGCTCGGCAACTGGCTCGGTGAGCTGGAGAAGCAGGGTTTCGCCGGTGTCGTGCGGGTCAGACTCTCGGCCGGCCAGTTCTGTCTGACTGGCAATCCCGGCGAGGGCTATGTCCCAGCGCCTGGCGAGCTGCCGGCGAACCGTTGCGATGTGGTGGGTAATCCTGCCGACGATGCACAGCGTGCAGTCGAGCGTGAGCCGGTGGCGTTCACGGCCCTTGCCAGCAGCGTCCGCGAGCGCAGCCACGGCGCGATCGATCTGCGTCTGGTGTGGATGAATTCCACTGGGACCGCTGGCTACCCAGCCGCCAATGACTCGACTGCCGCACAGTGGAACACGGTCGCGCAGGCGCGCAACGTCGTCGAGTTCCTGGCCGATCCGCGTGCAGTAACGCCATGAGCTGGATGATCTACGGTGCCAATGGTTACACCGGTGAGCTGATCACGCGTGAGGCGGTGCGCCGCGGTCACCGACCAATTCTCGCCGGGCGCTCGCGCAGTGGCGTCACGGCGCTGGCTGCTGAGCTCGGTCTTGAGGCGCGAGTGTTTTCGCTCGAGGGGGACGCGCCGGAAACGTCGTTGGCTGGCGTGACGCTGGTCCTGCACTGCGCCGGCCCGTTTTCCGCTACTGCCGCGCCCATGATCCGCGCGTGCCTGACGGCGCGCGCGCATTACCTCGATATTACCGGCGAGGTCGCCGTGTTCGAGCTTGCGCAGCGACAGGATGCCGCGGCGCGTGCGGCCGGCGTTGTCATCTGCCCGGGGGTTGGCTTCGATGTCTTGCCCACAGATTGCGTCGCGCTCGCCCTGAAGGAGGCGCTACCTGAGGCGACTCACCTTGCGCTCGGCTTCGATGGCCGCTCAAGCTGGAGTCGCGGCACCGCGCGCACCATGGTCGAAGGGCTTGGTCAGGGCGGCTGCGTCCGTCAGAACGGCGCGCTGCGGTCCGTGCCGCTGGGGTACCGCGAGCGACGCATCGACTTCGGCGCAGGGGTGAAGCTCGCCATGACGATTCCCTGGGGCGACGTAAGTACGGCGTTTCACACGACCGGCATCCCGAATATCGAGGTGTACGTGCCGATCTCGCCCGCACGCCTGCGCGGGCTGCGCCGCCTGAACAGGCTGCGCTGGCTGCTCGGCACGCCGATTGTGCAGCGCTGGCTGAAGCGGCGCGTTGATCGGCAGCCGCCGGGGCCGAGTGCCGACGAGCGTGCAACCACCCCTACCTGTGTCTGGGGCGAGGCGCGTGACGCGGCCGGACGGCTCGTCACCGCACGCGTGCAGACCGCCAACGGCTATTCCGTCACTGTTAACGCTGCCCTTGGCGTCACCGAACGATTGCTGGCGCGGCCGACGGCGCCCGGCGCGACCACGCCGGCGCGCCTGATGGGGGCGCGTTACGTAGAGATGCTCCCTGGTAGCGGCATTCTGCGCATCGACTGACGGGCCCGGCTTGCGTCCCGTACCCTTCGCACCGCCGCGCTGGCTGCACAGCCCGCATCTGCAGACGATTCTGGCGAGTGTCCTGCCGCGCCGGTTCTTCGTTGCGCGGCGCGCGCGCGCACTGGTTGCGGCCAGTCGCGACGTTATCCTCGACTGCGGTGACGGCGTGCGTCTGCTGGGCCATCACGCGGTCGCCCCGCGTGGTGGGCGCGAGCTGGTGGTGCTTCTGCATGGCTGGGAAGGCAGTGCGGAGTCGCAGTACGTGCTGTCCTGCGCGGCCTACCTGTACGAGCGCGGCTTCGATATCTTCAGGTTAAACCTGCGCGACCACGGGCCGACCCATCACCTCAACCCGGAACTGTTCCACTCGTGCCGAATCGCCGAGGTCGTTGGCGCTGTACGCGAAGTGGGGCGGTTGTTCCCCACGCAACGCCTCGCGCTGGTCGGCTACTCGCTCGGTGGCAACTTTGCGCTACGAGTTGCCGTGCGGGCGCCGGCGGCCGGCATAGCGCTGGCTCGGGCGATTGCGATCTGCCCGGTGCTCGATCCGGCACACACGATGCAGCGGCTCGAACGCGGCGTCTGGTTGTATCGCCGCTATTTCGTGTTGAAGTGGCGACGGTCGCTGCTCAAGAAGCGGCAGGCGTGGCCGGACTTGTACGATCTGGACGACCTGCTGGCGCGCCCCGGGCTGACCGCGATGACCGAACAGCTGGTGCGCCGCTACAGCGGCTACGGCGATATCGACAGCTACCTCGCGGGCTATGCGATCACGGGCTCTGCGCTGGAGCCGCTGATGGTGCGTAGCCATCTGTTGATAGCGTTGGACGACCCGATTATCCCGGCGGAGGACCTCGAACGCCTGAGCGCACCGGTTGCGCTGACGATCGAGCCTACCGCGCACGGCGGCCACTGCGGATTCCTCGATCGTATCGACCGTGAGAGCTGGGCCGACCGCCGCGTGCATGAGCTGCTTAACGAGCCGTAAATCTCCTCGCTGCTGCCGGTCAGGCGACGGACCCCTGCAGGGCTTGCCGGGATGGCCGTGCCAGGCAGATGATTCAGGCCCACCGAAGGATGGGGAGAAAGGCGATGCGCAGGATACGTATCACCGTGGCAAGCACGTTATTGCTCGTCGCTGCTGTTGTGGCCGTGCCGGCCGGTGCTGGATTTTCCCAGCCGGGCACGTCGTATACGCGGGCGGTGTCTGCCCCTGGCCGTAGTGACAAGGACCGCGAACGCGATGCCCGCGAGCACCCCGCGGAGGTGCTGGCGTTTGCGGGTTTCAAGCCGGGCATGCACATCGCCGACCTGTTCGGTGGTGGTGGCTACTACAGCGAGATCATTGACCGGTTGGTCGGGCCGGACGGCAAGGTCGTGCTGGTCAACAATCCGCCATACGCCGCGTTTGCCAAGGATGACCTGGAAGCGCGCTTCAAGGACGGCCGTCTGGCACGCCTCGAGCGGCGGGTCGTGCCCAGCGAGGACATGCAACTCGGCTCCGGCACCTTCGACGGCGCGCTGTTTGTGATGTCGTACCACGATCTTTACTTCGAGCACGGCGCGGATTTTCCGAAGATTGATGCGGCACAGTTTCTCGAGCAGGTGCATCAGGCGCTGAAGCCGGGTGGTCGGCTGCTGGTTGTCGATCACGCAGCGATCGGAGGTACTGGCCATTCGGCGGCAGGGACCTTGCACCGCATCGACGAGGAGTTCGCGATTCGGGACATTGAGTCGCATGGCTTCCGGCTCGTCGGTCGCTTCAAGGGTCTGCGCAATGCCGCCGATGATCACGGCAAGCTCGTGTTTGATCCGGCCGTGCGCGGTCACACCGACCGATTCGTGCATCTCTACGTGCGCCGCTAGCGCGGCTCTTGCCGGCCGCGGGCGCGACCGATCGGAGCCGGGCCGGTGCCGGCCGGCCCATGGCCGCGCCGGGGCAGGTCAGAATTTGACGTGAATGGTCACCCGGCACCCCAGATCGCTACCACAGTGCAATTCAACCTGTTGATTTTAAACGCCTAAAAGACTTGGCATGACCCTTGCTTTGTCATGATCGCTAGTCTCGATTCCCCTGTGGTTTGAAATCCTGGCGCCGACGAGCTCCCCCCAGCTCCCGGCGCTTTTTTTTGCCTGGGCACTGCGGTCGCTTCGTCGCGTGAGCCGCACGCTTCGTCTCGTTGCCCGAGTATTAGGGGAAACCCCGCGTAGAATCGCGGTTCCGAGCCCCAGCCTCCGAACCCGAAGCAAAAACCGTGAATGACCACGTCCGTACTAGCCTTGACGATCTGAACGCGGCCACTGTCCCTGACCGTCGGCTTCTGTCGCGCCCCATGGTCGCCGGCGCTCTGGTGCTGCTGCTTGTGGGGCTCGCCGTGCTGATCGTGACTCGCCTGCGGCACAAGGCTGATGCGCCGGAAAATCTGGCGCCGTTGGTCACCGCTGTGGCTCCGGGGCGTAGCCCGTACACGCTGTCGGTCAGTTTTACCGGTGCAATTGTTGCTCGTTACGACATGCCGATAGGAATCGACGGCGAGGGTGGGCGCGTCGCCGCCGTGCTGGTCGAAGTTGGCGACACGGTGCACCGTGGCCAGGCGCTCGCGCGTCTGGATACGTCGGTGCTTGCGCCGCAGGTCGCAAGTCTCCGCGCGGCGCTGGAGCAGAGCCGCGCCGAAGCGGTGCTGGCCGATGCCGAGTACCAGCGAGCGGTCGCGATCAACACGTCGGTTGGAGCGCTGTCGAAGGCCGAGGTCGACAAGCGTCGCTCGCAGCTCGCGACCGGGAACGCCCGTGTCCATGCCGCCGAGGCCCAGTTGGCAGAGGCCGAGGCGCGGCTTGGGCGAACCGAGTTGCATGCGCCTGAGGATGGCATCGTGCTGACGCGTGCCGCCGAAGTTGGTCAGGCGGTGACGGCAGGCACGCCGCCGCTGTTTCGTCTTGCTCGCGGCGGTGATGTTGAGATGCGGGCGATGGTTGCCGAGCAGGATCTGCCGAAGCTGAAGGTCGGTCAGCTCGCACAGGTCAGCATCACCGGTGTCGCGACTCCGTATTCAGGCAGGATCCGCTTGTTGCCGGCCGTGATTGATCCGCAGTCGCGGCTTGGCGAGGTGAGGGTTACCTTGCCGCGTGATCGCGACCTGCGCCCGGGCGCCTTCGCGCGCGGTGAAGCGAAGGTCTCGAGCGACGTGCGGCCAATCGTGCCGCAGACGGCATTCCTTGCCGATGCCCACGGCAGCTATGTGTACGTCGTCACGGCGGGCGACCGTGTGGCGCGACGTCCCGTGCGCTTCGGTGGCGTGCAGCCCAATGGCATAGTCATTGCGGAGGGCCTCGATGGTAGCGAGCGGGTGATCCTCACCGCCGGCGCGTTCCTCCACGAAGGCGAGCAGGTGCGCGTCGACGCTGCACAGGCCGCGCCGTGAAGAACATCTCCGCATGGGCGATAAAGCACCCGATTTTTCCGTTGGTGCTGTTCATGGTGCTGACGTTCGTCGGCATCGTTTCCTTCGTGCGTTTGCCTATCAACCTCAACCCTGACGTGTCCTTCCCGATGGTCATCGTCTCGGTCGCCCAGCCGGGTGCCGCGCCGACCGAAATGGAAGCGCAGATACTGCAGAAGATCGAGGGCTCGGTCGCAAGCGTCGGCAACGTTCATAACATCACGTCGCGCGCCACCGAAGGCCAGGCGATGATCTTCATCGAGTTCAACATCGGCGCGCCGATCGATCGGGCCATCAGCGACGTACGCGATGCAGTCGCCCGTGTTCGAGGCGATCTTCCGGAGGGCATTCAGGAGCCCTATGTCCAGCGCATGGACGTGGACGGCAACGCGATCGCCTATTACGCCGTCAGCACGACGAGCCTGACGCCCGAGCAGCTCAGCTGGTTTGTCGACAATACCGTTACCAAGCGATTGCTCACCATCGGCGGTGTAGCTCAGGTATCGCGCGGCGGCGGCGTCAACCGCGAGATCCGCATCGAACTGGACCCCGCCCGCATGCAGGCGCTGGGCATCACGGCTGTGCAGGTCAACCAGCAGCTGCGTTCCTTGAACCTTGACGCGCCGGGTGGCCGCGCCCAGGTCGCAGGCGGCGAGCAGTCGATTCGCGTGCTCGGCGGCGCGCATACGGCGGGCGAGCTTGGCGCGACGCAGATCCAGGTCGGTGGCAATCGCGTCGCACGGCTCGACGAAATTGCTGATGTGCGTGATGGTGTAGGCGAGATTCGCTCGATCTCGCGCCTCAACGGCCGCGATGCGACGACCTTTGGGGTATCTAAGGCGAAGGGCGCGTCCGACGTCGCGACGCTGGATCGGGTCGAAAAAGAGCTTAAGAAGATCCTTGATGAGAATCCGGGTGTCGCCGTGAAGATGGTCTTCACGACGGTCGATGCCACCAAGCAGACTTACCGCACTGCGCTTGAGGCCCTGATCGAAGGCTCGTTGCTGGCGGTCGCCGTGGTCTGGCTGTTCCTGCGCGAGTGGCGCGCCACGGCGATTTCAGCGCTCGCTATTCCTCTTTCTGCGATCCCGACGTTTGCCTTCATGTCGTGGATGGGTTTTACCCTCAACGGCATCAGCCTGCTCGCGCTGTCGCTGGTTGCCGGCGTGCTCGTTGACGATGCGATCGTCGAGATCGAGAACATTGTGCGTCACATCCGCATGGGCAAGACGCCTTATCAGGCGGCGCTGGATGCCGCAGATGAAATAGGACTGGCGGTCGTCGCAACCTCCGCGACGATCATCGCGGTGTTTGTGCCGGTGAGTTTCATGGGTGGTATTACCGGGCAGTACTTCAAGGAATTTGGGCTCACGGTCGCGGTCGCGGTGTTCTTCTCGCTGTTGGTCGCGCGTCTTGTGACCCCGGTCGTTGGTGCGTTTACGTTGCAGTCCGAGGGCTTCAAGGCGCACCTTGAGGGTGGGCTGATGACCTGGTACCTCGGATTTCTGAACGTGTGCGTGCGCAATCGCTGGAAGACGATTGCTGTTGGCATCGTCTTTTTCGCTCTGTCGATCGCCGCGTTGATTGTGATGCCAAAAACGGCCGTCCCGGGCGGTGACTTTGGTTCCAGTACGATCAATATCGAGCTGCCGCCGGGCGTTCGGCTGGAGCAGACGACGGCTGTGTCGGCGCGCGTGACGGAGATCCTTCGCCGTCATAAAGAGGTCACCGATGTCGTCGAGTCGATCGGTGAGGGTGATGACTCTGCCGTGCGCACCGCGAACCTGTACGTCTCGCTGCTGCCCTCCAACCAGCGCAAGATCTCCCAGAAGGATTGGGAGGACTCGGTGCGACCCGAGTTAAAAATGATCCCGGATGCCCGCATCTCGTTCGCGTCGCAGAGCGGCTTTGGCGACCGCGACTACACGATCTATCTGACCGGGGACGATCCTGTTCTGCTCGATGCGCATGCGCGCAAGATCATCGATCAGCTGCGTACGGTAAAAGAGCTGCGCGATCCGCGCATCAAGGGTGACCTGCCTCGGCCAGAGCTTGTGGTCCACCCGCGATTTGATCTCGCCGCGGAGTTGGGCGTCACCGTTCAGGCAATCAGCCAGACGATTCGCATCGCGACGCTAGGCGATATTCCGCAGAACGCCGCCAAGTTCTCGCTCGCCGATCGGCAGGTGCCTATTCGCGTCAGCTTGCGCGAATCGTCGCGCCAGGACCTGGCAACGATCGAGAATTTGCCGGTGCCCACCTTGATGGGTGGGACGGTGCCGCTCAAGTCAGTCGCTGACATCAGCTTCGGCGAGGGGCCGACCGCGGTGCGGCGCTATAACCAGAGCCGCCGGATAATGATCGACGCCGACTTCGCTCCCAATACAGCGAATAGTCAGGCGCAGGAGAAGATAGACAAGCTGCCGTCGATCAAGAACCTGCCGAAGGGGCTGCGCATCGTCAATACCGGCAACGGCGAAATCATGGAGGAATTGTTCCGCAACTTCCTGCTCGCCGTCGGCGCGGGGGTATTGATGGTTTTCGCCGTGTTGGTGTTGCTGTTTGCTCGCTTCTTCCAGCCGATCACAATTCTGTCGGCGCTGCCGCTGTCGTTGGGTGGTGCACTGGCTGCGCTATTTTTGTTTGGCATGCCGTTCTCGCTGCCAGTCGTCATCGGTCTGCTGATGTTGATGGGTATCGTCGCGAAGAATTCGATTCTGCTGGTCGACTTTGCAATTGAGGAGATGCGGGCGGGCAAGGACCGGATGACGGCGCTGGTTGAAGCCGGCCACAAGCGTGCGCAGCCGATCGTCATGACCAGTGTTGCGATGATCGCGGGCATGTTGCCGACCGCGCTTGGCATCGGTGATGCGTCCTCGTTTCGGACGCCGATGGCGGTCACCGTCATTGGCGGCATCCTCACCTCGACAGTGCTGACGCTCATGATCGTGCCGGCAGGCTTCACGATCGTCGATGATATTGAGCGCTGGCTCGCGCCTATTTTCAGCCGGCGCCTAAACCAGGCGCCGCAAGCGGCGGGCAGCGTTCCGGTGGCCGGACCTGCCGCTGCTCAGTAAGGTGGAACTGGCCGCGGCGACCCTAGCGCGGCCACCCCGCCCCGATGCCCTGGCTCCCCCTCCCGCCAGCCTTTTAGGGCGTTGACGGCGGCGTAATTTGCTGCAATGCAGCATCACTGCTGCATCGCAGCATTGACCCGATGCCGGGCGATCTTCATAGTCCGCCTTCATATAGACGCCCGATGGACGGGTGCGAGGACGGGGCATGATCGAGCCAGAAAACACCGCAGAGCGCGCGCTGCCGACGAGTGCCGCCGCATTGGCCAATGGCGGCTATGACCCCGTGGGCCTGTATCACCCGTCCCATGAGCGGGCGAGCTGCGGTTTCGGGTTGATCGCGAACCTGGACGATCAGCCTAGCCACTGGTTAGTGCAGACCGCCATCTCCTCGCTGAACCGACTCACCCACCGCGGTGCGGTTGCCGCGGATGGCAAGACCGGCGACGGCTGCGGTCTGTTGCTGAAGAAGCCCGAAGCATTCCTGCGGGCAGTCGCTGCCGAGGCAGGCTTGCAGCTGGGACTGCGCTTCGCGGCAGGAACCGCCTTCCTGTCGACCTACGACGACGCTGCCGAGCGTGCCAAGAGCACCCTCGAAGCCCAGCTGCGGCGGGAGGGCCTGGTGGTGGCCGGCTGGCGAGTGCTGCCGACCAATCCCAGTGCCTGTGGCGCGGACGCCTTGCGCACGCTGCCACGCATGGAGATGGTGTTCGTCAATTGCCTCGACGACGTCGACGAGGCGAGCTTCAACCGACGTCTGTTTCTCGCGCGCCGCCGTACCGAGAAGGCGCTCGAGCAGAAGGACCCGATCTTCTACATGCCGTCGCTGTCGGCGAGCACGATCGTCTACAAGGGCATGGTGATGCCCCAGCACTTGATCGAGTTCTATCCGGACCTTGCCGATGAGCGGATGGAGAGTTCGGTCGCGGTGTTCCACCAACGCTTTTCGACCAACACGATGCCGCAGTGGCGGCTCGCCCATCCGTACCGCTTCCTGGCCCACAACGGTGAGATCAACACGATCTCCGGCAACCGTAACTGGGCGGTCGCGCGCGGGCCGCTGTTCCGCTCGCCGCTGCTGCCGAGCCTCGACGACATCCAGCCGCTGGTGTCCCTGACCGGTTCCGACTCGCAGACGCTCGACAACATGCTTGAGGTACTGCTCGCCGGCGGCCTCGACGTGCTGCACGCGATGCGCTTGCTGGTGCCGCCGGCCTGGCAGACGGTCGATACGATTGATCCGGACCTGCGCGCGTTCTACGAGTTCTACGCTCCTCACATGGAGCCGTGGGATGGCCCGGCCGGCATCGTGCTGACAGATGGCCGCTACGCCGCCTGTACGCTCGACCGTAACGGCCTCAGGCCTGCGCGCTGGGTGATCACCCGCGACCGCCATTTGACCGTCGCTTCCGAGATCGGCGTCTGGGACTACCGGCCCGAGGATGTGGTTCGTAAGGGCAAGATGGGTCCGGGCGAGATTCTGGCGCTCGACCTGCAAACCGGCGAGCTGCTCGACTCCAAGCGGGTCGACCAGATCCTCAAGGTGCGCCATCCCTACAAGACCTGGCTCAAGAAGGGCGTCCGCTACCTTGAAAGCGATTTGATCGACGCGCGCCTTGCCGCCGAGCCAATGGATCGCGATACGCTGGATCTCTACCGCAAGATGTTCAACGTTACCGCCGAGGAGCGTGACGAGATCATCCGCATTCTTGCCGAGGACGAGAGCGAAGCGGTGGGCTCGATGGGTGACGACACGCCGATGCCGGTGCTGTCGCACAAGATCCGCTCGCTGTATGACTACTTCAGGCAGCAGTTTGCGCAGGTGACCAACCCGCCGATCGATTCTCTGCGGGAATCGATCGTGATGAGTCTGCAGACGCAGATTGGCCCGGAGTGCAATGTGTTCGCGCCATCGCCAGAGCATGCGCGACAGATCGTGCTGAATTCTCCGATCCTATCGCAACGCAAGTTACGCCAGATCCTTGGCTTCAAGGACTTTGGCCTGCAGCACGAGTTCATTGATCTGCAGCACGCGGCGGAAGAGAGTCTGCGCGACTCGATCGTGCGCATCTGTGACCAGGCCGAAGCTGCCGCGCGCTCAGGCAAGGTCGTGCTGCTGCTATCCGATCGCTACCTCGTCAAGGGCAAGGTGCCGATCCACGCCCTGCTCGCGACCGGTGCCGTGCATCACCGACTGGTACTGGCTGGCCTGCGCTGCAAGTGCAACATTCTGGTGGAAACCGGTACGGCGCGTGATCCGCACCATTTCGCCTGCCTGATTGGCTACGGCGCCACGGCCGTCTACCCGTACATGGCCTATCAGACGCTGTTCGACATGGTGCGCAAGGGCGCGGTGGACCTGTCCGCCGAGACGCGCGCCGAACTTGGGCGCGGCTACCGTCGCGGAATTCGCAAGGGTCTGTTCAAGATCATGTCGAAGATGGGCATCTCTACCATCGGCAGCTACCGCAGCTCGCAGTTGTTCGAGATCGTGGGTCTGCACGACGATGTCGTTAATCTGTGCTTTGTCGGTACCGTGAGCCGCATTCAGGGCGCAGATCTTGGCGATCTAGAGGCCGACCAGCGCACGCTGGCCGGACGCGCCTGGGATCCACTTGCGCCGGTCGAGCAGGGCGGGTTGCTGAAGTATGTGCACGGTGGCGAGTACCACATGTACAACCCGGACGTGATCGCGACGCTGCAGGCGGCGGTGGTGACGGGCGACTACGAGCAGTATCGGATCTACTCGAGCCTCGTTAATGAGCGTCCTGCGTCCTGTCTGCGTGACCTGTTTGCGCTGAGTCCACGCTCGGCGCCAGTACCGCTGGCCGAGGTCGAGTCTGTGGAGAACATCCTCACGCGCTTCGACTCTGCCGGCATGTCGCTCGGCGCATTGTCGATCGAGGCTCACGAGGCGCTCGCGATCGCGATGAACCGGCTCGGTGCGCGCTCCAATTCTGGCGAGGGAGGCGAGGATCCGAGTCGCTACGGCAACGAGCGAAATTCGAAGATCAAGCAGGTTGCCAGCGGCCGCTTCGGCGTCACGCCGGAATACCTTATTAATGCAGAGGTGCTGCAGATCAAGGTTGCGCAGGGAGCCAAGCCCGGTGAGGGCGGCCAGCTACCGGGCCACAAGGTGACCGAGATGATCGCGAAGCTTCGCTTCGCACGTCCCGGCGTCGGTCTGATTTCACCGCCGCCGCACCACGACATCTACTCGATTGAAGACCTGGCGCAGCTGATCTTCGACCTCAAGCAGGTCAACCCCACTGCGCTGGTGTCGGTGAAGCTGGTGGCGGAGCCAGGCGTGGGCACCATCGCTGCCGGTGTCGCGAAGGCCTATGCCGACCTGATCACGATTTCTGGCCACGATGGCGGCACGGGCGCAAGTCCGCTGTCGTCGATCAAGTATGCCGGAACGCCCTGGGAACTTGGACTGGCCGAGACCCACCAGACGCTGCGAATAAACGACATGCGTCATCGCGTGCGCTTGCAGACCGATGGCGGCCTGAAGACCGGACTGGATGTCATCAAGGCAGCGATCATCGGTGCGGAGAGCTTCGGCTTCGGAACTGCGCCGATGGTCGCGCTAGGCTGCAAGTACCTGCGCATCTGCCACCTCAACAACTGCGCGACCGGCGTTGCGACCCAGCACGAGGTGCTGCGCAAGCGCTTCTTCATTGGCCTGCCCGAAATGGTGATCAACTATTTCCGCTTCGTTGCTGAGGAGTGCCGCGAAATCATGGCGTCGCTCGGTGTGCGGACTGTTGCCGAGCTGATCGGCCGCACCGAATACCTGCGCATCATCGAGGGCCAGACGGAAAAGCAGAAGAAACTCGACCTGAGTCCGATACTCTCGAACGCGGGTCTTGCTGCCGACCGGCCGCAGTTCTGCGTAGATCCGCGCAATAACCCTTTCGACAAGGGCGAGCTCGCTGAGCGGATGGTGCGTGACATGCTGCCGGCCATCGAATCCAACAGTGGCGGGACCTTCGCCTACGAAGTTTCGAATCGTCATCGTTCGCTGGGCGCACGCCTGTCGGGCGAGATCGCGCGACGGCACGGCAACAACGGCATGAGCGATGCGCCGATCACGGTGCGCCTGAAGGGTTCTGTCGGTCAGAGTCTGGGTGTCTGGAACGCTGGTGGCTTGCACCTGTACCTCGAGGGTGATGCCAACGACTATGTCGGCAAGGGCATGGCGGGCGGTCGCATCGTGCTGCGTCCCCCGGCGGGCTCGACCTTTATAGCGTCCGAGACGCCGATCATCGGAAATACCTGTCTATATGGCGCGACCGGCGGTGAGTTGTATGCCGCCGGTGTCGCCGGCGAGCGCTTCGCGGTGCGAAATTCCGGCGCGCTGGCGGTTATCGAGGGCGCGGGCGATCACTGCTGCGAGTACATGACCGGCGGCGTCGTCTGTGTGCTCGGCCGTACCGGCTTGAATTTCGGTGCCGGGTTTACCGGTGGGTTCGCCTACGTGCTGGACATGGACCGCGACTTCGTCGATCGCTACAACCACGAGCTAGTCGACATCCATCGCATCAGCATGGAAGGCATGGAGCAGAACCTGCACCACCTGCGCGGTCTTATCGAGGCGCATGTGCGCGAGACCGGCAGCCGCTGGGGTGCCGAGATCGTCAATGACTTCCGCACGTTCATCGGCCGCTTCTGGCTGGTCAAGCCAAAGGCGGCGGCAATCGACACGTTGATCGAAAATCTGCGGAGGGCTGCGTGATGCTCGACAAGACAATGCAGTTCCTGGAGATCCCGCGCACTGAGCCGGAAAAGATTCCGGTCGAAGTCCGCTCGCGTGAGTTCCGTGAGATCTACGTGTCATTTGACCCGAAGGCTGCTTCCCAGCAGGCGGGGCGGTGCCTCGCCTGCGGCAACCCGTTCTGCGAGTGGAAGTGCCCGGTGCACAACTACATTCCAAATTGGCTCAAGCTCATCGAGCAGGGCAAGCTTTTCGAAGCTGCGGAGTTGTCGCACAAGACCAATTCGCTGCCGGAGATGTGCGGGCGCATCTGCCCGCAGGACCGGCTGTGCGAAGGCGCGTGCACGCTCAACGATGGCTTGGGTGCAGTTACCATCGGATCGATTGAGAAGTACATTACCGATGAGGCGCTCAAGGCGGGCTGGAAGCCTGACATGTCGCACGTGCGACCGACTGGCAAGCGCGTGGCGATCGTCGGCGCGGGTCCGGCGGGTCTTGGTTGCGCCGATATTCTGGTCCGCAACGGGGTTGCGCCGGTCGTATACGACCGCTATCAGCGCATCGGTGGCCTGCTTACTTTCGGGATCCCGCCGTTCAAGCTGGAGAAGGACGTCGTCGAGAAACGGCGCGAGCTGATGGAGGGCATGGGAGTGGAGTTCCGGCTCGGTGTCGAGATCGGTCGCGATATCTCCTTGGACGCGCTACTGGCTGAGTACGACGCCGTGTTCCTCGGCATGGGCGCCTACACCTACGTGAAGGGGAACTTCCCCGGCGAGAATCTCCCCGGGGTCATCGAGGCGCTGCCTTACCTCGTCTCCAATATCAATCGCGAGCTCGATCTGGGCGGCGAGTTCGTCGACCTCGTTGGCAAGCGCGTCGTGGTCCTTGGCGGCGGCGACACGGCGATGGACTGCAATCGGACCGCGATCCGTCAGGGTGCGAGCAGCGTCACGTGCACGTATAGACGCGACGAGGACAACATGCCCGGCTCGCGCCGGGACTACAAGAACAGCAAGGAAGAGGGCGTCCGCTTCCTCTTTAACCGCCAGCCTATCGAGATTATCGGCAATGGACGGGTCGAGGGTGTTCGCGTCGTGGAGACGCGGCTAGGCGCGCCAGGGCCCCGCGGCCGTCGCAACGCAGAGCCGATCCCTGGTAGCGAACACGTCATTGAGGCCGACGCGGTCGTTGTTGCGTTTGGTTTCACCGCGAGCCCCGCGCCGTGGTTCGCGGAACATGCCATTGAGCGCCACGCCGACGGCCGGGTGCGCGTGTCGGCGGACGCCTGTCGGCCGTTCGCCACGACGAATCCCAAGGTGTTCGCCGGTGGCGACATGGTGCGCGGCAGCGACCTGGTCGTGACGGCGGTGTTTGAAGGCCGCGAGGCGGCCGGGGGAATCCTCGATTACCTCGGAGTGACGGCCGCGGCACGCGCGGCCTGATTCTTGCCCCTGCGGACGGCAGGTCCGCCCGCAGGAGCCGCTCCGAATCGTCTAGACTGCCCAACCCTTATCTCCGATCGACCAGGTGCTTCCATGAGCGCAACCAATCGCCGCATCGTTCTGGTGTCCCGCCCGCTGGGCGAACCGACTGTTGAAAATTTCCGACTCGAGACCGTTGCGGTCCCGACCGTGGGTCCCGGACAGGTACTGATTCGTAACCATTACCTTTCGCTCGACCCGTATATGCGCGGCCGCATGAGTGATGCGAAGTCATACGCCGACCCGCAGCCATTGGGCGAGGTGATGATCGGCGGTACTGCCGGTGAGATCGTGGCGAGCGAGCACCCCGGGTTTGCGGTTGGTGATCAGGTCGCCGGCTACGGCGGCTGGCAGGAATATTCGCTGATCTCCGGGCCCGGCCTTGTGATGCTGCAGAAGGTTGATACTCGGCAGGTGCCGTTGTCGGCCTACCTCGGCCCGGTCGGCATGCCTGGCATCACCGCCTGGTTCGGCCTGTCCAAGATCATCGAGCCGAAGCCCGGCGAGACGGTGGTTGTCAGCGCTGCCGCGGGCGCCGTTGGTGGCGTCGTCGGCCAGTTGGCGAAGTCGCGTGGCTGTCGTGCGGTAGGCATCGCTGGCGGCAAGGACAAGTGCGACTACGTGGTGCGCGAGCTTGGCTTCGATGCCTGCGTGGACTACAAGGCTGCTGCCGATGCCGCTGCGCTCGATGCAATGCTCGCCGCAGTGACACCGAAGGGCATTGACGGCTACTTCGAGAACGTTGGCGGCATGACGACCGACGTCGTGCTCGGCCGCATGAACGCCTTCGGACGCATCGCGGTGTGCGGCATGATTGCCGGCTACAACGGTGAGCCGGTGCCGATCAAGAACCCGACCGTCATTCTGCGTTCGCGGCTGAAGATGCAGGGCTTCATTGTGTTCGAGAACCCGACCATGGTGCCGTGGGCGATGTCCGAGCTTGCGGCGCAGGTGGCGAGTGGTCGCCTCAAGTACCGTGAGACGATTGCGCAGGGAATCGAGAACGCGCCGACCGCATTCCTTGGCCTGCTCAAGGGCAAGAATGTCGGCAAGCAGCTGGTGAAGCTGGTCTGAGACGTCCGCTACGCAGGCGAGCCTGCGTTCAGGGAGGCCGAAGCCGGGTCGGTGGCGCCTATGGCGCCGCCGATCGCGGCTCTACACACCCTCCATAATGGCTTGTTGGAGGCGCCAGAAGCGGGTGGCAAGAACGCCATAATTTCCTTTAAAAACAGCGTTTTAACGCCACGGTCCATCGACGCTTCCCGTCCTCGCTGGTAACCTAGGCGGCCTTGGGCGGCGACGGTGGCGTCTCCCGCCGACAGGTCCCCACAGGAGCGCTGGCATCATGACGACGAACGCGGAACTTCAGAAATTGCGGGAAGCGGCCGTGCCGCGCGGCATCTCGAACATGCTGCCGGTGTTCACCGAGCGCGCCGCGAATGCCGAGCTGTGGGATGTCGAGGGCAAGCGCTATATCGACTTCGCCGGTGGCATTGCCGTGCTCAATACCGGCCACCTGAACCCTACGGTCAAGGCTGCTGTGGCGGCCCAGCTCGAGAAGTTCTCGCACACCTGCTTCCAGGTCACGCAGTACGAGAGCTACGTGCGCCTTGCCGACCGGCTGAACAAGCTGGCCCCGGGTCCGACGCCGAAGAAGACGATGTTCCTGACCACCGGCGCCGAGGCGGTGGAGAACGCGGTGAAGATCGCCCGTTCCTATACCAAGCGCAGCGCCGTAATTGCGTTCGCCGGCGCGTTTCACGGCCGCACGATGATGACGATGGGCCTTACCGGCAAGGTGGCGCCCTACAAGTTGAGCTTCGGCCCGATGCCGGGCGAGATTTTTCATGTGCCGTTCCCCTGTGATTATCTGGGGGTCACCCAGGCGCAGTCGTTGGCGGCGCTCGATACGCTGTTCAAGGCCGACGTGGATCCGGCGCGAGTGGCCGCGATCATCATCGAGCCGGTACAGGGCGAGGGTGGCTTCTACGCCGCGCCGGTTGAGTTCATGAAGGCGCTGCGCCGGATCTGCGACCAGCACGGCATCCTGCTGATCGCCGACGAGGTGCAGACGGGCTTTGCGCGCACCGGCAAGTTGTTCGCGACCGAGCATTCCGGTATCGAGCCCGATCTGATGACGATCGCCAAGAGCCTGGCCGGTGGCTTCCCGCTATCGGGTGTCATCGGCAAGGCCGAGATCATGGACGCGCCCGCTCCCGGTGGCCTCGGCGGTACCTACGCAGGCTCGCCACTGAGTTGCGCGGCGGCCCTGGCGGTACTCGATGTGATCGAAAAAGAGGGACTCTGCGCGCGCGCCAACGTCATTGGTGACCTGCTTAAGAAGCGCCTCAATGGCTTGCAGAGTCGCGTTGCGCTCAATTGTGTCGGCGACGTGCGCGGCCTAGGCGCGATGATTGCGCTGGAACTGGTCAAGAATGGCGACGCTGGCGAAGCTGACCCGGATTTGACCAAGGCGCTGGTGGCAAAGGCGGCCGCAAATGGCCTGCTGGTTTTGTCGTGCGGTACGCGCTCGAACGTGATTCGCTTCCTGGTGCCGCTGACCGCCAGCGACGCGATCATCAACGAGGGCCTGGACATACTTGAGCGCTCGTTCATCGAGGTCGCAGGCGCTGCGGTCGAGGCCAAACGCGCCTGATGTCCGTGTCGGTGACGACGATCTGAAAAGGCCCGCGGCGCCGATGGCGTCGCGGGCCTTATTCATTCGGGATCAGGGGATGGCATCGAAGAGCGTGTTGCTCTCGGTGGCGGTCACCTGGATGTCGAATTCCCGGTTGAGAAGTTCATGAAGCTGTCCGGCGCTCTCGATCGCGGTCTTGATAGGGCCGGCAGGCGCGATGACCCAGTAATCCCGATTGCGCAGTGAGCGGATCTCGTCGTCCAGAATTCTAGACGCCACCAGATTGTTGACGAACACGGCTTTCGGATGGCGGTGGGAATAGAAGTGCCCCAGTTCGCAGTCGGCGAGTCCAAAGTGGCCCGGCGAGAACTTGTACAGCGAGAAGTCGCCGCCATCCTTGAAAGTCTGCAGGTGGAATTCCCCGCTGTGTCTTTCGCAGACACCGAAAGTGCACTCAGAGTTGAGGGGCGCACGCGGACGCATGCTGACGGGTACTGCGGGTCCCATAGGCCCGAAGCCGACGTCGGCGACGTATTGGTCGTCACCGAAGCGGACTAGGCTGATCCGATGCGTCAGCGGCGAGTCAATATCCTGGTTGTAGATGACGCGCGCAAGGCTCATACGGACGTCGAACCCCAGCTCCTCGAGCACGGCGTAGAACAGCGCGTTCTGCTCAAAGCAGTAGCCACCGCGTGCGCGAGCCACGATTCGGTCGTAGAGCGCAGGCACGTCCAGCGGCAATGCGTCGCCTAGCCTCGGGCCGACGCTGCTAAATGCAAAGCGGGCAACGTGCCGGCGCACGAGCTCGGTCAGCAGGCGCAGATCGGGCGCGCCCGCCACAACCTCGATCGCGTCGAGATAGCCGGTGGTGATGGTGGAGTAGTGCATGCGGCGGCCGTTAACCGGCGCCCAGCGAGGACAGTCGCCGGCCTGGGGCGATATCCTCGAGGCTTGTTACCAGCTCGATGAGTCGCGGGCCGTCGGCCGCCAGCGCAGCGGCGAGCGCCGGGGCAAACTCGGCTGTCGTGCTAACCCGGGCCGCCTTCACGCCACAGGCCTCCGCCAACGCCACGAAGTCGGGGTTGATGAGGTCGGTGGCTACCGTTCGGCCAGGGAAGCGTGTCTGCTGGTGCATTCGAATAGTTCCGTAGGCGCCGTTGTTGAGTATCAGGAACACGACCTTCGCGCCCGTTGCCGTGGCCGTCACCAGATCGTTGACGGCCATCATAAAGCAGCCATCACCCGCGACGGCTACTACCTTGCGCGTTGGGTGCAGCAGTGCCGCCGCTATCGCGGCCGGTACGCCGTAGCCCATCGCGCCGCTCTGCGGAGCTAGCTGTGTACGAAACTGGCGGTGCTCGAAGTAGCGGTGCAGCCAGGCGGCGTAATTGCCGGCGCCGTTGCTGATGATGGCATCGTCCGGCAGCTGGCGTCGCAGTTCGAGGAACACCTCGCTGGGATTCACCGCGCCGCTGACTGCGACCGGTGCCAGGTCGTGCTCGTACGCTGCCCGAGCCGCGCGTGTCCATCCCTGCCACGGGATTGCCGCTGGCGGCTGGAGTTGCGCAAGCGCAATGGCGGCGGCGTCCGGTGACGCGCTGGCTCGCATTGAAACTGGGAATACACGGCCGGCATCCTCGGGCCGCATCGCGATATGAATGACCCGTTCGACGCTGGTGCGGGCATCGAGCCGCGTGTAGCCGCCGGTCTCGACGTCGCACAGGTTCGCGCCGATCGCCAGCACGAGGTCAGCTTCTTTCAGCGAGCGCATTGCGCCGCTGCCGGCTGCAAAGCCGAATTCGCCGACGTAGCCGGGGTGGTTGTTGGGGTAAAGATCCTTGCGGCGAAAGCCGGTCGCGACCGGCAATTGCCACTGTTCGGCGAAGTGCCTTAATGCGGCGGTACCCTCCGGCGTCCAGCCGCTGCCGCCTACCCACACTAGCGGCCGCGACGCGCTCTGCAGGCGGGCCGCGATCGCCTCGACCACGCCAACGCCGAGCGGAGTGGAGATGCGCTCGACGTAGGGTCCTGCCAGCTGGCTGCAGGGCTCCTCGAGGACGTCCTCGGGCAGGCTTACCACGACCGGCCCAGGCCGTCCGTTCAGTGCGATCGCGAACGCGCGGGTCACGAGCTCCGACATCCGTTCCGGCTCGTGCACCTCCACCACCCACTTGGCGATCGTGCCGAACATCGCGCCGAAGTCGATTTCCTGAAACGCGTCACGGCCGAGATCCTGGCGCGCGACCTGGCCGACGAACAGCACCATCGGCGTCGCGTCCTGCTGCGCGGTGTGGACGGCGATGCTGGCGTGCGTGGCGCCAGGCCCGCGGGTCACGAAACAGACGCCGGGCCGGCCGGTCAGCTTGCCGACAGCCTCCGCCATGTTCGCCGCACTCGCTTCGTGGCGACACGTGACCAGCCGCAGGCGATCACTGACGTCGTGCAGAGCATCCAGAACGGCAAGGTAACTTTCGCCAGCAACGGAAAAGGCGGTCGAGACCTGTTGTGCGAGCAGGCAGTCGACGAGCGCGCGTGCGGCGCTGCGGGCGCGGAGGGCAGGGGAGGTGTTCATCCCGCCGATTGTAGAGATCCGCCCCCCAACTGTGTGGGCCGTTGCTTCAGCGCGTGATCGGGCCGCACCAGCCGGGCAGGTGGTCGGCGTCGCGACTCCGGGCGAGCTCAAGGCTGGCGGCGAGCGCGGCGGCAAACCGCTTGTCGACCTCCCGCCGCGCAATTCGCCGGCGCAGGAAGTCGGCCCACAGAAATTCGCTGAACGGCGTTGTGTCCTTGGCAAAGCCGCCCGCTCGGCGTAGTTCCCCCGCCAGACTGCGGAATGGATCGTCCTCGAGGTCGGCTATTCGTCGCGGCAGGGCCGAGTACGGCTGCCGCACGCCAGTGGCATCGTACGGATGCAGCCAGCCACGGTTGTCGAGGAACGTCCAGAACTCATCCTTTTCGAGCCTGCCAAGGTCCGCCACGACCGTAATGGCCACCTCTTTGAGCCCTTCGTCCAGCAGTGCCCTAGCCAGATGGTGGTGATCGATGACGTAGTAGCGGCCCTTGGGCCCATGGATCACCGGAATCAGGTGGCTCCCCAGGAACTTGGCCTGGTGCGGCAGCGTGCGCCAGTGACGGCGCTTTTCCGTGACTTCCCGCATACCCACCGTGATCTGGGTCGGGCGCAGGTCCACGATGGCGGTGGTTTCGAGGTGGGCTTCGCGTAGCAACATGGCGGCTCCGTGCAGACGGGCCACGGCGGCCCGCAGCCGGCATTGTGGTCCCATGGCGTCCGAGCTTGCCAGCGCGGCTGTCCGAGCGAAGAACGAGTCCGCGTTAGCGCTATAGTTGCCAGGAGCGTCAAGCATCGGGGAGCGAACGTGAGTGGTGCTGATCGATGGGGCTGGATGGCCGGTACGAGCCTGACGTGTGCCGGTCTGGCGCTGGCATCATGTCGCCGCTAGTCGCCTTGGTGGCGGCGTCGCCCGTTGCAACAGCCAGGACCTAATCGCCCTGATTTTCAACATGCAGCCGCCATCGCGGGTTAGGCGACCTTAAGAGAACGTCGATATATGTACGGGTTTCGAGTCGTCATCGGGCTTTGTGCGTTGGTCACCTCGGTCAGCTGCGCTGTCTATCACGCACAGCCCCTTGAGGATCGCGAACTGCAGACCGTGCTTGCGCCTCCGGACAGTGCTGCGCTCGAGCGCGCCGCACCCCTGTTGCAGCATCCGCGACTACTACCGATGAGGCTCGACCTCGAACAGCCGCTGACGCCCGATGCGCTGGCTGTGATTAGTGTGCTTGCTAACCCCGATCTGCGTGCGTTGCGCGCCCAGCAGGGCGTCGCCGACGCACAGGTATTCGCGAGCGGCCTGCTGCCAGACCCTCAGTTCGGCATAGGTCGGGACCGGGTTTCCAGCGCTCCCGATGCGACGTTTTCGGCTGCCTGGGCCGGTAGCCTTGCGATCGACCTGCTCGGGCCGATGATCACACGTGGCGCCGAACGCGGAGCCGCCCAGGCGCACGCCACCCGCGTCCGTATGGACATAGCCTGGGCTGAATGGATGACGGCGGGTCAGGCTCGTTTGTTGACGGTTCGCATGCACTACCAGCAGCGCGCGGCGCAGCTGGCAAGCGCAGCGGCCGAAGTGGCGGACCGTGCTCTTGCACGCAGCCTGGCCGCTGGCGAACGACGCGACCTGAAGGCTGACGAGATTGAGCTGCGCCGGATCGCCGATTCTGACGCCGTGGCGCGCGCCCTTGCAGTGACACGTGACGTTGACGCAACGCGTCTTGAGCTCAATCGACTGCTGGGATTCCCCCCGGAGGAGAAGTTGTCGCTGGCCTCACTGCCGGTCTTGAAGGCGTGGCGTGGCGCAGATGCCGGCACTCTCTTTACTGTCGCGCGAGTCGCGCGACTCGATCTTCGGGCGTTGGCTGCCGACTACGACAGCCAGCAGCAAGTCGTGCGTCGCGCCGTTCTCAGTCAATACCCGCGCGTTGGGTTGACGCTAAACCGCGCGCGCGATACGAGCCGGGTCTATACGTCGGGTCAGGCCGTCAGCGTCGACTTGCCGCTGTGGAACAGGAGTCGCGGGGTCCTTCGCGTCGCCGAGGCCGACCGCGCGCAGCTGCGCGCAGAATATGCCGCTAGGCTGCACCAGACGCGCGCCGATATCGCGGCGCTTGTGGCGGCGCTGGAGATTGATGAGCGCGCCCGCGTGGTGCTCGAGGCGCAGGCGCCGGAGTTGGAGCGAATCGCGGCCGCCTATGAAGCGGCGGCGATTCGCGGGGATGCGACATGGCCAGTCGCGGAAGCGGTGCGCGCTGCAGCGCTCGACCGCTCCTTGACGCTGCTCGCACTACAGCAGGCCTGCGCCGAAGAGCGCGTCGGTCTTTTGCTCGCGGTTGGACAACCCCTGACAGATTTGGAGCTCGTCCCATGAAGCGGATCGTTGCGGCGTTGTTGATGGGGGGAATTTGTCTTGCGGGTTGCGGTGGCGCGAAGGATGAGGTTGCGGCACCCACTGCCGAGGTCGCGACGGCCCCGATTGTCCTGCGCACGCTCGAGCAGACGGTGACCGGCTACGGCCAGGTCGAGTTCGTGCCTAGCTAGACTGCGGCCCTGGTCGTCGAAGTTGAATCGCGAGTCGCTAAGGTGCTCGTTGCGGCCGGCGAACAGGTGCACGCCGGTCAAGCCATCGCAACGTTGCGCCCCAGTGCGCAAACGCTGTTGGACCTGGATCGCAGTAGCCGTGACGCAGCCCTTGCCGCCGGCGAAGCGCGCCGCTTGCAGCGGCTACGCGAGGAGGGACTCGCCACTGACGCCGACTCCGTCGCTGCGGCGGTTCAAGCAGCAACGTTGGCGCAGCTGCACGAGAGCCTGCTCAGCCGGACGGGGGGTGGTCGCGAGGTGGTGCTGCGTGCTGCTCGCGATGCGATTGTGGATAGTCTCGTCGTACAGCCTGGTGACCTGCTCGCTGCAGGTGCGCCAGTCGCTCGCTTGGGGTACGAGCGCGGCTTGCAGGCTCGCATTGGCCTCGAGGTTGAGGATGCGCTGCGCGTCAACGCCGGCGCCCCGGCGCACGTGCGCCTGCCGCAGTCGGACGTGGCGGAGGTGACCGGTCAGGTCACCTCCATCGAGCGGCGCGTAGACAAGGATACGCATCTAGCGGCGGCAAGCGTTGCGCTGCCTGTGAATTCACGGCTCATGCCAGGTAGCCAGATCGAGGGCCGTGTCGTTATTGCCACCCATTCGGGACTTGCGATACCCGTTGGCGCCTTGCTGCACGAGGATGAGGCGTTGGTCGTCTACGTCGTCAAGAATGCTAAGGCGCAGCGCCGTGTCGTCACGGCCGGTGTGGACGACGGCACGTACGTCGAGCTGCTCTCCGGCGTAACTGCGGGCGAATTAGTGGTCACGGTTGGCAACCACGAAGTTGCCGATGGCATGGCCATCAGGCCGGTGGCGGCGGTCCCTGGCGACAAGGGTTCGCCGTGACCGCATGGCTCGCAGCCCACCGGCGATCGGTGCTGTTCCTGTTCGCGGTGGCTGCTGCGGCGGGTCTGTTCGCGGCCGCACGGTTACCGGTCAGCTTGTTCCCGCGAATCGACTTTCCCCGCATCGTCGTATCGGTCGACGCTGGCGAACGCCCCTCCGACCAGATGGTCGTCGAGCTGACCCAGCCGCTGGAGCAAGCGCTCCGCAGCATCCCGGACGTACGCCAGATCCGCTCGACTACCTCACGTGGCGCTGCTGAGTTGTCGGTGGCGTTCTCCTGGGGCGCCGACATGGTCGCCGCGCAGCTTCAGGTTGAGTCGGCCATGAATCGCGCGCTGGCTGAGATGCCTGTTGGCACGACGTTCGAGGTGCGCCGCATGGACCCGACCGTATTTCCGGTCGTGGGGCTGTCGCTGACCTCGGACAAGCGCAGTCTGGTCGAATTACGCGACTTAGCCTACTACCGCCTGCGGCCTTTGATCGCGACGGTGCCCGACGTTGCGCAGGTCGAGGTGCTCGGCGGCCAGCTTGCCGAATACCAGGTGCAGGTCGATCCGGCGCGGCTCGCAGCTGCGGGGATCTCCATCACCGATCTAATCCAGCAGCTGCAGGCAAGTCACCTGGTGTCTTCGGCCGGTCGCCTTGAAGATCGCAGTACGCTGTTCCTGACGCTGACGGATGCCCGTTTGCGTAGCCGCGACGACATTCTGGCGCTGCCGGTGCACGCCAGTGGCGCTGGCATTGTGCCGCTACGTGCGGTGGCGGAGGTCGTCAATGCCCCGGCGCCTCTGCATACGCGAGTGACGGCGGACGGCCGCGACGCGGTGCTGATCAATGTACGTCAGACTCGCGGCGCTAACGCGCCAGCTTTGGTGCATGCGATAGAGTTAGTCCTAACCGCTCATCGCGATGAGCTGCCGCCGGACGTACACGTCGCGACGTTTTACGACCAGTCGGAGCTTGTGACCGCGGCGGCACACAGTGTGCGTGACTCGATCCTGATCGGCGCACTGCTCGCCGCAGCGGTGCTGTTCGCTTTCCTGCAGGATCTGCGGCTGACGTTGGTCGTCGCAGTCGTTCTGCCGACTGTACTCGCCATTACCGCGCTGCTACTGCAGTTGTTTGGTATGAGCTTTAATATCATGACGCTCGGCGGGATGGCGGCCGCCGTTGGGTTGATCGTCGATGACGCGGTGGTGATGGTCGAGCACATGGTTCGGCGCCACGATGAGGCGCTTACGCCTGCCAGCACGTCGTTGCTGGCTGCTGCTGGCGAGATGTTGCAGCCGCTGCTCGGCTCCTCGCTCGCGACGATCGTGATCTTCGTGCCACTCGCATTTTTGTCGGGCGTGACCGGTGGCTTCTTCAAGGCGCTCGCCCTGACGATGGCGTCGGCGCTCGCTGTCTCCTTCCTAGTGGCGTGGCTTGCAGTTCCGCTGTTGGCAGACGCGCTCATTAGCCGCTCCAAGGCGGCCGGCACACACGCTCCTGCCTGGTTCACCCGACTTACGGCGGGCTACGCGTCTGCGGCGACGGCCGCAATTGCGCATCCGCGCCGGGTAGCTGCGTTGTTGGTGCTGGTCAGCGCCTGTGGCGTCGGTGCATATATGGTCCTGCCTTCGGGTTTCATGCCGAAGATGGACGAGGGCGGTTTTATCCTCGACTACCGGGCCGCACCGGGCACTTCGCTTGCAGAGACAGATCGGTTGCTGCGCCAAGTGGAGGAGCGGATTCGGGCAACTCCGGAGGTAGCGACCTACTCTAGGCGTACGGGCGTGCAGCTAGGAGGTGGCCTAACCGAGGCGAACGAGGGCGATTACTTCATACGCCTACGCGGCACGCGAAGGCGCGGCATTGAAGAGGTCATGGCCGACCTTCGAGGCCGTGTTGAGGCGAAGGTTCCTGGTCTGCAGATCGAGACCGCACAACTGATGGAAGACCTGATCGGTGACCTCACCGCCGTGCCACAACCGGTCGAGGTAAAGCTGTTCGGTGACGATCTGGCGCAGCTGCGCGCGCTCGCGCCGCGCGTTGCGGCGCGCATCGGCCAGCTGCCTGGCATCGTCGAGGTTCAGGATGGGCTGCGCGTCGCAGGTGATGCAATTGAGGTTCGCGTTGATCGTGCGCGCGCGATTCGGGAAGGACTGGATGCCGACCTCGTCGCACGGCAGCTGGAAGCTCTGGTGGGTGGCACGGTGGTGGGCCGAATCCAGGTTGGCGAGAAGCTGGTTGGAATCCGTGTCTGGAGCTCGCCCACGGCTCGCAACCGTGTCGAGTCGATCGGCGATCTGCGCCTGCGTAGCGGTGATGGCCGCCTGCTGCCGGTGCGTCGGATTGCGAGCGTCAGCGTCGTGTCGGGCCAGCCGCAGGTGCAGCGCGAGGATCTTGCGCAGCAGGTCGCCGTGACGGCCCGTCTCGAGGGTCGGGATCTGGGTTCTGCGATGGCGGATGTTCGGCGCGCCATCGGCATGATGGTGCTGCCGCACGGCGTGCGAGTGGAGTACGGCGGGCTCTATGCAGAACAGCAGAGGTCATTCGCGGCGCTCGGCTTGGTGTTCGCCGCTGCAGTGCTTCTGGTGATGGTGCTGCTACTGTTCCTGTATGAGCAGTGGGCGGTAGTGTTCTCGATCCTTTTAACGGTCCTGGTAGCGGCGTCTACTGTATTTGCAGGGTTGCTGCTGACGCGGACGGAACTGAACATCTCGTCGATGATGGGGCTGACGATGACGGTCGGTATCGTGGCGGAGTTAGCAGTGTTTTATTTCGCGGAGTTGGAGCTGGATCATGTGAGCCCCGCAGCGGTGCTGGTTGCAGCAGGCCAGCGACGACTACGGCCGATCCTGATGACCACACTGATAGCGATACTTGCGCTGCTGCCGCTGGCGCTCGGAATCGGCAGCGGCGCCGAAATGCAGGCACCCCTCGCGATTGCGATCATCGCGGGCCTCGCCGGCGCGCTACCGCTGGTGTTGCTGGCAATGCCGGCGTTGTACGGCTGGCTGCGGCGGTCGTAGCCACCGCAGACGGCGTTTTAGCGCGGTTCGGCGACTAGCACCGTGAATGTGCCCGGCACCTGCAGCGGCCGCGGGTGCGGTTGCTCGGCCGTCGGGACGGGCGTTGGTCCGAACTCCGAGGTCACCAGATAGATCCGGCGCGTCGCGGGGTCGAATGCCATCGTGCGTGCGCCTTTCTGGGTTGCCAACGTCGTGGCGACGCGATAATGGTCTGCGTCCTCCTGTTGAATCACCGAAAGCGTCCCGCCGCCGTTGGAGCTCAGCACCAGCGCATGCGCGGCGTCGTACTCCGCGGCATCGGGGCCTACGCCAATCGGCACCGTCGCCACCGAATGGCCGGTGTGTGCGTCGGTCACGGCCATGACGTTGCCGTCGCAGACCGAGAATAGCCGGGCGTGCTGGCGGTCCAGCGCCAGCCCGCTCGGTGTCGCGCAGCCAGGCAGATCCCAAGTGGCGTCGATCATGAGCGTCTTGGCATTGATGCGTACCAGCTGGCCCTTTTCGCTTTCAATGTTGACGTAGACATGACCGGCGCCGTCATCCTGGGCGAACTCGGGCTTGTCCGGCATCGGCAGCTTCTTTACGACCCCGAGTGTCGCGGCATCCAGCACCAGAGCATCGTGGCTCTTGCCGTTGAATACGTAGAGGTGGTTGCCTGCTGGCTCGTACAGCGCGGCATCCGGGTTGGCGGCAGGAATCGGCACCTCCCGTAGCACTGTCAGGCTGTCGAGGTCGAACTCGGTGATCGAGTTCGACTTGCCGTTGGTGGTGTAGCCGCGGTGAAGTTTCTCGGCCAGCACCACCGCGTGTACGCCGTTGGTATCAAAGATCCGGCCGGTTACCTTACCGGTGGCCGTGTCTAGCACATCGACGTGGTCGCCGCGACTGATGAACAGCCGGTGGCGCGCGGAGTCCATCGTCAGATAGTCCCAACCGCCAGTCCCGCCAATCTGCCAGCGCTGCACGATCTCGTACGTGCTGGCGGCCGGAGCCGCGAGCGCAGCCGTCGGCGCGACGGCGAGCAGCGTCGCGCAGGCGACGGGCAGCAGCGCGGAACGCTTAGGATGTGAGGTCATGAGGGTTCCTGAACAGCGCGCGGTGGACATTCGGTGCCGCCAGCTTAGCGGTCGCTGGCGTAGGATTGCATTAAGACCGCCTAAGCTTGAGTCGTGGCCTAGCGCTTGACCCCCCGTCGCGATACGGCGAGCATTCCTCCGGTATGCGTCGTCGATCTGCGGCGCTGGAATTTGCTACCGATGCGCATCAGTTACCACCCCGACTATCGCGTCGACTTGCCGCCCAGCCACCCCTACCCGATGGGGAAGTACCCCCTGCTGCACGACCTGCTGTGCGCGCGTGGGCTCCTTGCGCCGGGCGACATCATGGAGCCGCAAGAGGTGAGCCTCGCGCTATTGGGCGCCGTTCACGAGCAGGCCTACCTTGCGCATCTGGCCGCCGGAACGCTGGCGGCTGCCGATGTACGTCGTCTTGGTGTGCCGTTGACTGCGCGCCTGTGGCGTCGCTCGAGGCTGGCGGTGCACGGCACGGTGTTGGCCGCTGAGGCTGCAATTGCTGACGGCATGGCAGCAAACCTTGCTGGCGGCACGCATCATGCCTTCGCTGATCACGGCGAGGGGTTTTGCGTGCTCAATGACGTCGCGGTGGCAATCCACGCTTTGCGTGGCGACTCGCAAGTTCGGCGTGCGCTGGTCGTTGACCTGGATGTGCATCAGGGCAACGGCACCGCGGCGTTATTCGCCGACGACCCGGCGGTCTATACGCTGTCGCTGCACGGTGAGCGAAACTATCCCGTGCGCAAGGAGCGCTCTACACGTGACGTTGGCCTGGCGGACGGGACTGGTGATGAGGATTACCTCGCGGCGCTAGCTCCTGCGCTCGTTACGGCACTGTCGGCTGCCGATGCCGGCATTGCTTTCTATGTCGCAGGTGTCGACGTGGTCGCCGGCGATCACTACGGGCGTCTCGCCTTGAGCGAGGCCGGTCTTCGCCGGCGTGATCGGCTGGTGATCGACACGGTGCGCAAGGCAGGGCTGCCGTTGGTGATCGTCCTTGGCGGTGGTTACGCGCCAACGACGCTGCGCACAGCGGAATTGCATGCGATAGTGTTCGAGGAAGCCGTGCAGCGTTGGCGGCTGGAGTGCGAGGCATCATGAAGATTCCCGAAATTCTGATAATCGAGACGATTCACCAGCCAGGCAGTCTCGCCCGTGTCTTGCAGGTAATCGCCGATGCAGGACTGGTGATCGAGCACCTGCATGCGATCAAGCGCGAGCAGGGTCGCACTCAGTGGGAAATAACACTCGAGATGGATGAGTCTGCCGACCGCAGTCTGTACGACCGCATCGGCGAGCTACCGACGGCGCGTTTCGTCGGCAAGTCGGATCGCGTCTTCAACCGCCATCGCGGCGGCAAGCTACGCATGTCCTCGAGTTTGCCGATTAACACCCAGCAGGTGCTGCGCGACATCTACACCCCAGGAGTCGCGCGTGTTTGTCTTGCGATTCGTGATGAGCCGGCGCGTGCCTGGGATTACACCAGTCTGGGGCGAACGGTGGCGATTATCACCAACGGCACGGCGATCCTCGGCCTGGGTGACATAGGCCCGCTGGCGGGGCTGCCGGTCATGGAGGGCAAGGCGGCGCTGTTTGCCTCGCTGGTTGGCCTCAACGGCATTCCGATCCTGGTTGATGACCGCGATCCAAAACGCGTCATAGAGACGATTCTCGCGATCGAGAAATCGTTCGGCGCGATCCAGCTGGAGGACATCGCCGCTCCCGCCTGCTTCGAGATAGAGGCGGAGTTGCGCAAGCGCCTCAACAAGCCGGTGCTGCACGATGACCAGCATTGCACCGCGGTCGTCGTGCTCGCTGCACTGCACAATGCCGCGCGCCGTGTCGGCCGACTGCTCGAACACAGTGTGATCGGCCAAATCGGGCTTGGCGCCGCTGGGCTTGGCATCGTGCGTCTGTTACGCGCCCATGGCGCGGGTCGCATACTTGGCGCGGATCTGAGCGGCGCGGCGCTTGAGCGGCTGCGTGCCCTCGGCGGCGAGCCGGCGACGCTCGAACAGGTTATGGCGCAGTGCGACATCATCATCGCGACCACTGGAGTGCGCGGCCTAATCCGACCGGAATGGGTGCGGCCCGGCCAGGTGATCCTCGCGCTGTCGAATCCAGATCCGGAAATCGAACCCATCGTGGCGCTGGAGCACGGCGCAGCGTTTGCCGCAGATGGCAAGGGAATCAACAACGTGCTCGGCTTTCCTGGCCTTTTCAAAGGTGCACTGGATGCGCGCGCGACCTCGATCACCGACCAGATGCTGATGGCGGCCGCACACTCCATTGCCGAACTCGCGCCGGAGGAGGACCTGGTACCCGACCCGTTGGATCCTGCCGTGCACGCTGCGGTTGCAGAGGCTGTGCGCGCTGCGGTCTTGACTGGCCGGCGCGTCTGAAGTACGGCATTTAGCATAGATTTTCTGGGGTGGATTGGCTGGAGGTTCCCGGGCATTATTGCTCGCCCGTTCGGGCCTCCGGATCTCAAGAGTTCACATCGAATGACAAGAAAGCGCGCTCACCACGGGCACGGCTGGACGCCGTCGGACCTCAGGAAACTGAAGTTGCTGGTTGCTCGCGAGATGCCGCGCGCCGAGATCGCAAAGACGCTGGGTCGGACCGTGTCGGCCGTTTACCAGCGCATCGTCACCGAGCAGCTTAGCCCGCGTGAGAGCCGTCCCTTGCGGCACAGCGGCGGCGGATCGACCTGACGCTCAGTAGCGCAGCATTGCGCGGCGGTATGCCGCGGCCAGCAGCCATAGCGGTCCGATCAGCAGGAACTGCAGGTCCTTGAAGAACGAGGGCCGCTGCTTCTCGATCGCATGGCCTATGAACTGGCCGATCCAGGCGATGCCAAAGATTACGAGGCTCGATCGCCACAGTGGCGCTGACAACATCGAAAGCGCGTGCACACTGATCCCTAGCAGCGCGAACACCGGCAGCATTCCGAGCGCGAGTCGCGTTGACAGTCGTGTGTAGTAGATGAGCGCCGCGACCGCGACCGCGCTCGCCCAGCCGCCGGGCCAGTGGCTCAGGGCGGCCGGTATCGGTAGCGAGGCCAGCAGCCCCAGTAGCGCGAGTACGATCAGCGGTACGCAGATCCAGTGCAGCATCTTATTCACCGGATGGCGGTGGCTGAGTGCGTATTCGTCGAGCCACTGATCGAGTTTGCGCATGGTGGCGTCTCCTGGAGACGCCACTCTAGCAGCGCGCCGCATGCGGGTGGGCTGGGTTACACTGCCACGAATTCTTGCGCCCAGAGGAGTGACTCGGTGCGACGCAGCATGGCAATCATCCTCGGCTGCAGTGTGTTGCAGTGTCTGGCGGCTGGCTGCGCCGGTCCAGCGCCACGCGCCACGCCGGTGCCACCAGTAGTCAGCCCGCCGCTGGCAGGGCACGCGACTGGCGGCGCGGCGTGGGCATCTGGCAGCCAGACGAAGGACAACCAGCGTCGTGCGGCGCTGGCCGCTGGCAGTACGGCGCTCAGTGCAGATACGGTTGGTTATTACGTGGACGTGCAGGAGGCCCGGCTGCGTGAGCAGCTTGCCGGCAGTGGTGCCGAGGTTGCACGTGTGGGCGACGACCTCAGGGTCAGTCTGCCAGGCGCCGACATGTTTGCCACTGACCGCGCCGAGCTTGAGTCGCGTTCCAACGCCACGCTCAACTCGATCTGTGCGGTGCTGCAGAAGTTTGACAAGACCCTCGTTGAGATAGCCGGCTACAGCGACTCCGACGGCAGCGCCGAGCACAAGCGGATACTCAGTGAGATGCGTGCGACTGCGGTCGCGAATTACCTGCAGGGACGAGGCATCGTGCGGGCGCGCGTTGCGACAGTCGGCATGGGTGATTTGCAACCGGTCGCGAGCAACGCGACGGCCCACGGTCGGGCTCGCAATCGTCGCGTGGAGCTGATCCTGTCGCCGCTGCTGAAGAGCGGCTGAGGCGCCACAGCCGCCTCAGGCCATTGCGGTCTTCAGTTTCTTGAGGGCGTTGGCCTCGATCTGGCGGATGCGCTCGGCCGACACCGAGTATTCGGTGGCCAGCTCGTGCAGCGTCGCCTTGTCCTCGTCGCGCAACCAGCGCCGCTCGACGATGGCACGGCTGCGATCGTCGAGCGTTGCGAGCGCGTGCTTGAGGCGGACCGTTGACACGTCCTCCCACTCTGCACGTTCCACCGCGACAGCCGGGTCAGCGTCGGCTGCCGGCAGGTAGGAGGCGGGTGAGTAGCTGCCGTCTTCATCGTCGGCATCCGCGAGCGGATCGAATGCGACGTCTCGCGCAGAGAGCCGCTGCTCCATCTGCGTCACTTCGGCGGGTGTCACGCCCAGTTCCTTGGCGACCGCGGCGGTTTCTTCGGCCGACAGCCAGGCAAGGTTCTTCTTGGCCTTGCGCAGGTTGAAGAACAGTTTGCGTTGCGCCTTGGTCGTTGCAACCTTGACCAGCCGCCAGTTGCGGAGCACGTACTCGTGGATCTCGGCGCGGATCCAGTGAACGGCGAATGACACCAGCCGCACACCTACCGTCGGGTTGAAGCGTTTGACGGCCTTCATCAGGCCGACGTTGCCTTCCTGCACAAGGTCGCTGACCGGCAGGCCGTAGCCCGCGTAACCGCGCGCGATGTGCACGACGAAGCGCAGATGCGACAGCACCAATTGGCGCGCAGCTTCGAGGTCCTGGTCCTGGTGGAGGCGGGTCGCGAGCGCGACCTCGTCTTCCCGTGACAAGACTGGAATGCGAGAGACGGCGTCGATGTAGGCGTCGAGACTGCCAACCGGCCCGCGGAGCACGAGGGAGGTGGGCATCGTTGCAGTGGCCAGCGCGGTCGTCATGGGTGAATCGCTACCTTTTCCCGGGTCTAACAGGCCCCGGGTGCCCGAATTTTAGCACTCGTTTGCTTTGAGTGCTAAGCCGGGCCCTAGTTCCCCCATAATTTTTAGTTATTTCAATATGTTATAAAACCGACCTGTGTTAGCCCTCGTGGCCGGGTTCGATCACCCGCAGGTGGCGGGTAGCCGCGACGAATGCGCCAAGCCAGCCGAGGCCTGCCCCACTCGCGAGCAGCGTCAGCGACGAGCGCAGGCCCAGTCCGTGGAGGGCGAATGCGCTGCCGTAGGCGCTGGCGATGCGGGCCACCGGGCCTGCGAGCGAGAGCGCCAGCGCTTCGACCAGCAGCCAGCCGACGAGCGCCCCGCCGAGGCCATACCAGAGGCCGCCGTACAGAAAGGGTCGCCGGACGAAGCCGTCGCTGCCGCCGACCAGCTTGACCACCTCGATCTCGCTGCGCCGTGCGTCGATGTCCAGACGTACGGTATTGCCGACGATCATCAGCACCGCCAACCCCAACAGCCCGGCGAACAGCGTCGCTGCGTGATGCAGCGCGTCCAGGATCGCCGCGAAGCGCCGCACCCAATCGGTGTCTAGCTGTACCTGATCGACGCCGGCCAGCTGCCGCAGCGATTGCGCGAGCGGCTCGACTGAGGCCACCTCGCCGGCACCCTCGGCGACGCGTGGCCTGACGACGATCATTCCCGGCAACGGATTGTCTTGCAGGGCGTCCAGTGCCGGCCCGAGCCCTGACCAGCGGCGGAACTCCGCGAGGCCCTCTGCGGCGCTGATGAACCTCGCGCTGACGACGTCGCCGCGGGCCGAGATCCGCTCGGCCAGCTGTGCGCTGTCCTGCTCGGACAGGCGCGGCTGCAGGTAGACGCTCAGGTCGAGTGCGCTCTGCCAGCCGCCGGAGGCGATGCGCGCGTTCTGCACGACCAGCTGCAGGCTGGCCGGTAGTGCCAGTGCGATGCCGATCACGCCGAGGGTCAATGCGCTGCCGAACGGTGCGCGCGCGAGCCGCCCGAGCGACGCGACGAAGGTCTGCGCGTGCCGCTCCAGCCAGCCGGATACGAGGACGGGGAAGCCGCGGCCACGCTCAGCCATGAGACTCTCCGGCGATGCGGCCGCCCGTGAGCGCGATGCGGCGCGCGCCAAACTGCTCGATCAGGTGCAGGTCATGGCTTGCGATGACGACTGTCACGCCAACCTCGTTGAATGCGCGGAACAGCCGCATGACCTCCAGCGCCAGCTCCGGGTCCAGGTTGCCGGTGGGCTCGTCCGCAATCAGCAACGGCGGCTTGCTCACCACCGCACGGGCGATGCCGACACGCTGCTGCTCGCCAGTCGACAGTTCGACGGGGAAGCCGCGCTCACGGCCGAGCAGGCCCACCTGATCGAGCGCTGCGCGCACACGCTTGTCGATTTCCCGGCGCGGTACCCCGGCTATTACCAAGGGTAGCGCAACGTTGTCCCAAACCGGCCGGTCGTGCAGCAGCTTGTGATCCTGGAACACCATGCCCAGGCCGCGCCGATAAGCGGGCACTGCACTGCGCGCGATTGATCCGGTCTGGCGGCCGTCGACGAGAATCTGGCCCCGAGTCGGCCGCTCGATCAGCGCCAGCAGCTTAAGTACGGTGCTCTTGCCGGCGCCCGAGTGTCCGGTCAGGAACACCATCTCACCGCGCGCGACCTCAAACGACAGATCAGCGAGCGCTTCGCGCCCGCTGGCGTAGCGCTTGGTGACTTGCTCGAAGCGGATCATGCCGCGGCCGGCGCAGCTAGCAGGGCGGTGACGAAGTCCTCGACGTCGAACTCGCCGAAGTCGCTGATCGACTCGCCAACGCCGACGAAGCGCAGCGGAATGCCGAGCTCGGTCGCGATGGCGATGACGATGCCGCCCTTGGCGGTGCCGTCGAGTTTGGTGAGTACCAGGCCCGTGACGCCGAGCGCCTCGTGGAAGACGCGCGCCTGTGAAAGTGCGTTCTGGCCCTGGCTCGCGTCCAGCACGAGCAGCACCTCGTGCGGTGCGGTGGGCTCCTGTCGGCCCAGTACGCGCCGGATCTTCTTCAGTTCTTCCATCAGGTGTGACTGGTTCTGCAGTCGGCCGGCGGTGTCGGCGAGCAGCACGTCTACACCGCGTGCGCGTGCCGCCGCGAACGCGTCGAAGATCACCGCAGCAGGATCCGCGCCATCCGCCTGCGCAATGACCGGGATGTTGTTGCGCTCGCCCCATACCTGCAGCTGTTCGACGGCCGCTGCACGGAATGTGTCGCCGGCGGCGAGCATCACTGACAGTCCGCGCTCCTGCAGGTGGTGCGCGAGCTTGCCGATTGACGTGGTCTTGCCGGAGCCGTTGACACCAACGACCAGCGTGACGAACGGCCGTGCGGCGCTTATCTGCAGCGGCTGCGCGATGGGCTTGAGCAGCGCGGTGATGGAGTTGCGCAGGGCAGCGAGCAGCGCATCGAGATCAGCCAGTTCCTTGCGCGCAACGCGACGGCGCAGGTCGTCGAGGATGCGTTCGGTCGCCGGGATGCCGACGTCGGCGGTCAGCAGGCGCAGTTCCAGCTCGTCGAGCAGGTCGGCGTCGATCTTGCGGCCGGGCAGCCAATCGCTGAGGTCGCGGGCGAGGCTGGAGGCTTTCGCCGTGAGGCGCTCGCGCAGGCGGCCGAACAGACCGCGGGCGCCAGTTGCCGCGACCGCGACCGCGGGGCTCGGGGCCTCGGCTGAGGCCGGTGCGGCAGTTCTTTTCAGGAAATCGAACATCGGGGACCTCGTGACCGAGCCGCATTCTACCGGCGTTCCGCCGGTAGCGGGCTCGGGCGCACGCGACGCCCGAAATTAGCAGCCGAGGCGAGCGGGACGGGCCTGTCAGGGACCCGTCCCGACGGGGAGCTTCTCAGGGCTGGACGAAGGTCGGGTCAACGATCAGGAAGCCCGCGCCGTCGCTGGCGGCGAAGTACACAAACTCGGTCTGCATCTCGACCGTGACCTGCGCCGAGATGCTCGGATCGAGCAGCGAGCCGTGGCCGCCAGCGGTGAACGTGACGGCGCTGCCCGGGCCCCACAGGCCGGGGCCGTTGGCGCTGGTGAGGTTGCCGAATGCGATCAGCCGGTCGGTCGCGCTGTTCGGTATGACCAGGTCGCCAATCACCTTGTGCGCCAGGATGGGCTTGTTGATGACGGCGGCCTCGACATGGTTGACCGGGTCGCCGGCGTCGGCGGCGGCTTGTGCATCACGGAAGAACATGTTGTAGAGCAGCGTATGTGGGCCCAGTTGCGCCGCCACGGCGGGCCCGAAGATCGGTCCGAACGTGGCGGAGTTCAGCAGCAGCTCGGTGATCAGACCCCCCGGCACTGAGAGTGCAAAGGCGTTGATGTCCGAGTCCAGGCTCGCGACCATCGTACCGACGAGGCTGCCGAGCGACTGCGAGGCGTAGCTGATGTGGTCGGCGTTGAACGGTGCCGGCAGCGGCCCGCCGCTGCCCACGATGACCGAGTTCGGCGCCGCCAGTGCACGCGCCAGCGTCAGTTCGTCGAGGACTGCCTGGCGCAGGTTGTCGCGACTGGTGATGGGGCTGGTGATCTGGATGAAGTTCATGCCGGAGCTATCAGCCACGCCGTCGGCCGGCGGTTGGCCGGTGGTGTTGTTGACGTAGTCCATGTCGAAGGTGCGCTCGCTGACACCCGGCAAGCGCAGTCCGGCGGCAGGATCTGCCAGCGTGATGCCATGCAGTGGCAGGTCGATCGCGGCGACCGCGATGCCGGCAGTGGCATAGGCCTCCGAAATTGCCAGTGCGTCAGCCCGGTTGCGGGTGATGCCGTGCACGAAGATCACCACGGGCCAGCCGCTGACGGGACGGGCACGGTTGTTCGGGATCGTCAGCAGCACCGGTACGGTGACCTGATGGGTGGCTGCCGGAATGGGGTTGTAACGGGTGATGGAGCGACTGCCGGTCTGTCCTGGCACGAGCGCGACCGGCGTCGCCGATAGCCACTGTCCGGTCAGCGGCGGGGCGGGGTTGCTGACTGAGGCGTCGGCCGGGGTCGGCAGGTAGTACGGCAGCGTGACCGTGCCTTCGTAGACGTCGGCAATGCCCGCCAGATACGGGTTCTCGCCGGTCGGATCGAGGATGTTCTTCGAGGTCAGGATGCCACCGGCGCCATTGGGCAGGCCTTGTGCCAGCAGCTGCGGGCCAGCCGCATCCATGATCTGGCTCGCCATCTCGACCAGCGTGTCGCGTGTCGACTGGGTCGTGAAGCTGAACGTCAGTGCCACGGAGCTCAGCGGGATGTGAGCGCCGGCGGCGATCGCCAGCTGCGGCACGGTCGCCGCGCAGACCGCCGCGCCGGTCGCGTTCGTGATTGCAGCGCAGCCGGGTGAGGGCGCCAGCGGGTTGGCGCCGATCGCCGCCTTGATGCCGGCGAAGTCGTTGTCCGGCTGAGCCGGTGTGCCGTCGGTCGCTTTGATTGCGGCGGTAAGAATCACTAGGTAACCGACGCCGCTCTGGTCGATCAGCCCTGCAGGCGCACCGGCCAGCACGCCACCGGTCGATGGCGTCAGTGGGTGCAGGGGTTTGATTGACAGCACTTGGCCGAGTGAGTCAACCGCGGTGGAGAGTCCCACCGTGTAGTCCACGTCGGGCACCAGCGGCCGGCGCACGGCGATCGGCACCCGCGCGACGCTGGTGGCGCTCGCCACGACGGTACGCATCTGCGTCTCGACTACCGTGACTGCGCCGGGAGCGGAAAGCGTGGTCACGTCGATCGGCATCGAGAAGCGGACGGTGATCTCGCCGTTGAGGCCGAAGCCGTCCAGTGCGTTCACCGAGACCGCGTTTGGCGTGACTGCCAGCGACGGAAAGTTAACCGTGCCGTCGCTGCTGCCGTTGAGGAGCAGGTCAGTGGGATACGGCAGGATGCCTTCCGCGAGCTGGAACAATGGCCGGAATGCCGCGCGCGTAACGGGTGGTGGTGCGCCGTTGCCAGCGTCGGTGTTGGTAGGGCCGACGCCCGACGAGCCGGAGCTGCAGGCGCCGAGCAGCAGTGCCGCGACGGACAGGATGGCAGCGTGACGGGTACTCATTAGCTGTGTGCTCCCCGCGTGAATTTCTGCGAGCCTCGAGCGCGTATCATTGCGATTTGAGGCAGTGAATTTAAAGGGTACGCTTTGACTTCGAAGGCTGGCAATCATGGACAACCGAGTGTGCAGCGCGGCAAAACGCTTGCCGCAGCGCAAAAAAAACCGCTCGTAACTCGTAACTCGGTACGGATCATCGCTGGTCGGTGGCGTGGTCGTCTGCTGCGGTTTCCCACCGTGCTCGAATTGCGCCCAACGCCGGACCGTGTCCGTGAGACGCTTTTCAACTGGCTGCAGCGCCCGGTGGTCGATGCCCGCTGCCTGGACCTGTGCGCCGGTAGTGGTGCGCTCGGCTTCGAGGCGTTGTCGCGGGGGGCTGCCGAGGTCGTGCTGGTCGAGCGCGATGTCGCGGTGGCGCGCGCTTTGCGTGCGTCTGCCGCCTTGCTAGGCAGTCCGCAGGCGCTGATCGTCGTCGCCGACGCGCGGGGCTACCTGCAGGGACTGCCGCGGCCATTCGACGTGGTCTTTCTCGACCCGCCCTTCGCTTCGGGGCTGCTGCCTGAATTGTGTACACTGCTCGAACAAAGGGGTTGGCTCGCGCCGCGTGCTTACGTCTACCTGGAAAATGCTGTCAGCGATGCCGTCGTGCCGCTGCCGGACGGCTGGGAGGCGGTACGCGAGACACGCGCCGGCGAAGTGCGAGGCGTGCTGGCGCAGCGTCGGGGTACGGCTGACCCGGCCGCCGGCGGTGAGCGGACGGACGGCAGATGAACCAGAAAAGACGCGCTGTATACCCCGGCACGTTTGACCCGATCACCAATGGCCACAAGGACCTGGTGAGGCGTGCGTCAGGCATTTTTGAGCATGTGGTCGTGGCGATTGCCGCCAATCCCAACAAGACCCCGATGTTCCCGCTTGAGCAGCGCGTCGAAATGGCGCGACTGGTACTCGACGACATTCCTAACATAGAGGTTTGCGGTTACACCGGCCTCACCGTCGAGTACGCCCGCAGCCGCGGCATGCACGTCGTCGTGCGCGGCTTGCGCGCCGTGTCTGACTTTGAGTTCGAGTTCCAGCTTGCCAACATGAGCCGACACTTGTCGCCGGAGGTCGAGCATGTGTTCCTGACTCCGCAGGAGCAGTTCACGTTCATTTCCTCGACGCTGGTCCGCGAAATAGCCTCCCTCGGCGGCAACGTCAGTGAGTTTGTGCATCCGTACGTTGCAGAGCAGCTGAAGGCCCGCGCGCCGCTGTTCGCTCGCGGGGCACCACCCCCCGAACCGGCGGCTTGAGCATGGCCGTGCACTCGCAGGTGCGGTGGTTCGCTGCCGCCCTGTTCGGCGTCTGCCTCGTTGTTGTGTCGGCCGCGGCGACGCCCGTGCCGCTGCCGCCGAAGGCCGCCATCGCCAGCGGGCATCCGCTCGCCACCCAGGCGGGACTGGATGTGATCGCGCAGGGCGGCAATGCCTTTGATGCCGCGGTCGCGGTCAGCGCCGTGCTTGCCGTGGTGGAGCCTGCCAGTTCCGGGGTTGGCGGCGGCGGCTTCTACCTGCTGCATGTTGCTGCGACCGGTCACGACGTGATGGTGGACGGGCGTGAGACGGCGCCGATGGCCGCGACGCGCGACATGTACGCCGGTCGCGCCGAGGGCTCGACCGCAGGGCCGCTAGCGGCCGGCATTCCTGGCGAGCCTGCCGCCTGGGCCTGGGTCGCCAGTCACTACGGCCGCCTGCCGCTGGCCACCAGCCTGAAGAGCGCGATCAGGATCGCGCGTGATGGCTTCGAACTTTATCCCCGCTTGCAGAACGCGATTCGCGTCAAGCAGAAGCAACTTCTGCAGTCGCCGGACGCAGCGGGTGTGTTCCTGCTCAAGGGCGCAGTTCCACCGGTGGGTGCGCGCATTCGCCAGCCGCTGCTTGCCGGTACGCTCGAACTGCTCGCACGCGAGGGTGCGGATGGCTTCTACAAAGGCGCGTTCGCGGCAAAGCTGGCCGCCGGCGTGCGCAAGGATGGCGGCCTGTGGACGGTCGACGATCTTGCCCGATACCGTGTTATCGAGCGGGCGCCGCTGCGCCTGCATTACGGTGACGCGACCCTTGTCACCGCCTCGCCGCCGTCGTCCGGCGGAGTGGTGATCGGGGACGCGCTCGCGATCCTTGCCGGCTACGACCTTGCCTCGCTGGACGCCAATACGCGGCGCCATCTGACGATCGAGGCCCTGCGCCGTGCCTATAGGGACCGGGCCGAGTATCTCGGCGACCCGGATTTCGTGCAGATTCCGCTCGAGCTGCTGTTGAGCTCGCAGTATGCGGCCGGCCAACGCACCTCGATCCGGCTGGATCGCGCGACGCCGTCGTCCGTGCTGCGGCCTGTCTATACCGGTGACGAGAGCCCTTCGACAACGCACTTCTCTGTGCTCGATCGTGAGGGCAACAGGGTCGGGGCCACGGTCTCTATCAACCTGTTCTTTGGTGCCACCTACATGGTGCCGGGCACGGGCTTCATGCTCAATGACACGATGGACGACTTCGCCGTCAGCGCCGGCACGCCCAACGCATTTGGTCTGGTTGGCGCAGACGCCAATGCGATCGCCCCGGGCAAGCGTGCGCTGTCGAGCATGACGCCGACCTTCGTGGAGCGGCCGAGTGGGCTGCTGATCATCGGCTCGCCAGGCGGCAGCACGATCATCTCCAACGTGCTGGGCGGGATTCTCAACTGGCTCGACGGCAAGAGCGCTGCGGAAATCGTCGCTGCCCCGCGCGTACACCACCAGTATCTGCCGGACAGTGTGATGCTAGAGCCTGGTGCGCTCAACGCCGAGGAGCGTGCAGATCTTGAGCGTCGTGGTCACAAGCTGCACGATGGCCGCAGTAGCTGGGGCAACACGCAGGTCGTGACCTGGGACTACGGCAGCGGCAAGGTCGAGGCTGCCTCCGATCCGCGCGGTGCGGGCGTCGGGCTGGTGTATTAGCCGGATGCCGTTCGCGCTGGCGGTGACGATGGTGACAGCGGTGGGTCTGAGCTTGCTGCTGCTGGGATCGTTGGGCGCGCTCCTCGCGGCCTGGCAGCTGGGAGTCTGGTTTGTCGCAGGCTCCATTCCTGCGGTCGCGGATATCTGGCGGCACTCCGGTATCGCTGGCGACTATCTCGTGTGGATCTTCTTGCGGATGCCCGCCTTGCTGCTGGCGGCTGTCGTGCTGCAGGCGGCGGTCGCTGCGCTTGGCTGGGGACTGGTGCGGCGCTGGCGCGGCGCTCGCGGCGTGACGATCATCGCCACCGCGCTGGGCCTGGCGCTGGCTATAGTCCTGCGTGTCCTACTGCACGATGCATTGGTCGCGCTGGCGCGCGGCTATGCCGATCGGGCGAGCTTCGCCATGGCGGTCGATGCGCTGGCGACGCAGGTGCTGCTGGTGATGTTCGCGGTCGCCGCGGCGCTCGTGCTGCTCTTGATCCAGCCGGCCGTGCGCGTTCAGTTCAGCGCTGACAGGTAGGGCACCAGTAGGTTGAGCGCTGCCCCTGCACCCGGTGTCGCACCGGCGTCGCGCAGCGGCGGCAGGGTTCGTCGGCGCGCTCGTAGACGTACAGCTTCTGGCTGAAATACCCCGGCGCGCCGTCTGCATTGACGTAGTCGCGCAGGGTCGTGCCGCCGACCTTGATCGCGGCGGCGAGTACCTGCCGGATTGCGGCAACGATGCGCGCGACCTCGGCGTGGCTAAGCCGCCCGGCGGCGCGCCCCGGTGCGACGCCGGCGTGAAACAGCGCTTCGCTTGCATAGATGTTGCCGACGCCGACGACGATCTGCGCATTCATCAGTAGCAGTTTTATCGCGACGCGCCGCCCGCGTGTGCGGCCGTGCAGGTAGTGGGCGTCGAAGTCGTCCGACAGCGGCTCTGGCCCCAGATGTGCCAGCAGTGGATGCAACGCCGGGTCGCCTGCTACGACGTGCATGCTGCCGAAGCGGCGTGGGTCGTTGAAGCGCAGGCAGCGCCCTGAGGACAGCACGATCTCGACGTGGTCGTGTGTCTTGCGCGGCGTTGCCGGATCCGCCCCGCGCAGGCTGCCCGACATGCCCAGGTGCACTAACAGGGTGCCGCCATCGGTGTCGATCAGCAGGTACTTGGCGCGCCGCCGCACCGCGAGCAGGCGCCGCCCCGTCAGCGCCTGCTCGAAGCCGTGCGGCAGCGGCCAGCGCAGTCGGCGCTCGTGGACGAGCACTGCTGCGATCCGCTGGCCGTCGAGCAGCGGTGCCAGCCCCCGGCAGGTGGTCTCAACTTCGGGCAGTTCAGGCACGTGAATCTGTTCCGTGGCCGGCTGAAATTAAAAAACCCCTATTGAATCCGCAGCTTATATCCCCCATAACGGGCGTATGATGCCTGCTTGGGCGGGCCCCAGAGGGAGCCGCGCCAATCCCGCGCTGGAACTTAGGAGTGAAGTGCACGTGAACCTCGATTTTCTCTACGGTGTCCTGAATCTGAGCTTCTGGGGCTACGTTCTGGCCGGCTTTGTCATGGTGCAGATCACGATGATGGCGGTCACGTTGTACCTGCATCGCGACGCTGCGCACCGCGCCGTCGACCTGCACCCGGTACTGCGTCATTTCTTCCGCCTCTGGATCTGGGCCACCTCCGGGCAAATTACCCGTGAGTGGGTCGCCGTGCATCGCAAGCATCACGCGTTTTCCGACGTCGAGGGCGATCCGCACAGTCCCGTCCTGCTCGGCCTACGCAAGATCCTGCTTGAGGGTGCCGAAGTGTACCAAGCGTCCGCTCGCGATCCGGCGATCGCAGCCAAGTACGGCCGTGGCACGCCGGATGACTGGGTCGAGCGCAACGTGTACGCGCGCTACCGCAACCTGGGCCTGATTTCGCTGATTTTGGCCGATCTGGTGCTGTTTGGTGTCCCGGGAATCATCATCATCGCGGTGCAGATGGCCGCGATGCCGGTCATGGCGGCGGGCGTCATCAATGGCCTCGGCCACGCGCTGGGTTACCGCAACTTCGAATGCGACAACGCCGCCCGCAATCTGATGCCGTGGGGGCTGCTGACCGGTGGCGAGGAGTTGCACAACAACCACCATGCATTCCCCTCCTCGGCGCGTTTCTCGATGCGCAGTTACGAGTTCGATATCGGCTGGATGTGGCTGACGCTGTTCTCCGCGGTCGGGCTGGCCAAGGTGCGCAAGGTCGCCCCGCGTGCGCGCGTCGAGGCGCCGCGGCCGGTGGTGGATCTGGATACAGTGCGCACGGTGATCACTGCGCGCATGGATGTGCTGCGTAACTACGCGCGCACGGTGACGATGCCGGTGTTGAAGGCCGAGGCGGCGCGTAGCGCCGGTGCGCTCAGCCTGCGGGTTCGAAAGCTGCTGGTCCGCCATCCTAAGTTGCTGGACGACGCCGCGCGCGCGCGCCTGCAGCAGGTACTCGCGCAGAGTGCTGCGCTGCGTACGGTGCACGACTTCCAGCAGCGCTTGGCCGTGCTGTGGAGCGGCACGATCGGCGACAACGAGCGGTTGACGGGGTACTTGCGCGATTGGGTGCGCGAGGCCGAGGCGAGCGGAATCGAGCGACTGCAGGAGTTCGCGCGAGCTCTGAAGGGCTATCGGCTGGCGACGCCGGCGATGGTGGCCGGCGTCTGAGCGGAGCGAAGCAGGTCAGTCGGGCGGCATGAGCCGCCCGGCGCCTTACTTGATCTTCGCTTCCTTGTACGCCACGTGCTTGCGGACCACGGGGTCGTACTTCGACACTTCCATCTTTTCAGGATGAAGGCGCTTGTTCTTGGTCGTCGTGTAGAAGTGGCCGGTACCGGCACTAGACACGAGCTTGATCTTGTCACGCATCGCTAGAGACTCCTAAGCCCGGGCCGGTCAGACGTGCTCGCCGCGCAAGCGCAGCTTTGCAACCGCGGCGGCCACGCCGTGCTTTTCGATTGTCCGCAGACCACGCGTGGACACCTTGAGGGTGACCCAGCGCTTCTCTTCCTCAATCCAGAACCGATGCGTGTGCAGGTTCGGGAGGAAGCGACGGCGGTTCCTGTTGTTCGCGTGCGACACCGTGTTGCCGACTAGCGGCTTCTTTCCGGTGATTTGACAGACTCGTGACATGGCTATGATCCTGATCCGGCCACACAAGGCCGGAGAGCCGCGTATTTGACCACCGGCCGTGGCCTGATGCAACCCCCCGGCGGCTCTTCAGTACGCCCGCCGCCTAGCCGGCTAGCCCTTCGAGGTAGGCCGCGATCCCTAGCCACCAGCTGGTGTAGGAGATCAGGACTGAAAATCCCGTGACCAGGAGCAATGTCAGGCCGCCGTAGAGATAGGCCGGGTGCAGCCGGCGTCCCGCCCGCCAGTCGTGGACGACGGCCGCGACGATGAAAAGCTCCGCCACGATGGCCGGGGGCAGTGCGACGAAGGACGGTGGCGGGCCACCGTCCAGCGCGCCTGCTGGCGCCAGCAGGGCTAGAAACACGCGCGCGATCGCGGGCACAGTCATGCCGGCCATCAGCACATACATGAGCCGCTTATGGATATCGGGTCGTTTTACGTTGGCAATGGCAAGCCCGAACATGCCGATCATCATGGGCACGGCGCAGATCGCGACCGCTGAAAAGCGCCGGCTCGCCTCGCCCAGCCCGCGCGCCTCATCCAAGCGCAGGATCGTGATCTTCAGGATCACGATCGAGCACAGCACCAGGGTGAACAGCGCGATGCCCGCCAGCCCCCAGGCGCGGTGCATCGGGGTCCGACCGGACGCGACCCAGGCCGTCTGGGCGAGATAGAAGGCGCTCCAGGCGAACAGCAGCGCGCCGTGGATGTGCATGATCGGGGGAGGGTGGAAGCCACCGCTGGCCAGTCGCGCCCAGTACGACGGCGTGAAGCCGCCAAACGTGACCAGCAGGAACACCACGGCCATCCAGACGTAGAAGCGCGGGTAAGGCGGGGTAGCGACGTAATCCTTCACGGCGGCTGTTTCCACGGAAATCTTCTCCCGGGTTGGTTGCAGTCGCCGCAGTGTGCACGGCCAGGGTGCCGCTGGCCAATGCTGGCGCTGCGGCTGTTGCGTGTTTCGGGGCCGGGATTTCCAGCTGGATTATGTCCAATGGAAATTGCGGCCTGTCGCTGACGTCAGAGCAGGCCTCTTTCGGCCAGGCTCGTGCAGGTCCCTTCACCAATGATCAGGTGGTCTACGACCCGAATGTCGACCAGTGCCAGCGCATCGCGCAGCCGGGTTGTGATTCGCTCGTCGGCGTGGCTGGGCTCGGCGACCCCGGAAGGATGGTTATGGACGAGGATCACGGCGGCCGCGCGGCAGGCGAGGGCCCTCTTTACGACCTCGCGTGGATGCACGCTCGCGCCGTCGATCGTGCCGCGGAACAGTTCCTCGAAGCCCGTTACCCGATGGCGGCTATCGAGATACAGGCTGCAGAACACTTCGTAATCCCGGTCGCGCAGTTCCGCCAGCAGATAGTCGCGGGCCAAGGTTGGGCTGGTGAGCGGCGGGCCTGCTTTGAGGGTTTCCAGGTGATGTCGCCGTGTGAGTTCCAGCGCCGCCTGTAGCTGGGCGTAGCGCGCCGGACCGATGCCACGATGGCCACAAAGGCGCTCGGCGTCCGCCCCCAGCAGGCCCCGCAGTGATCCAAATTCGATCAGCAGGTCGCGGGCAAGCTCCACGGCGTTCCAGCCCCGCGTCCCGCAGCGCAGCCAGATCGCCAGCAGTTCGGATTCCGACAGGGCCCGCGGGCCGACCGCCAGCAGGCGTTCACGGGGCCGTTCGGCGGCCGGCCAGTCATGGATCTTCATGGCCCGAGTGTGCGGTGGCGAGCGCCGGACACCGAGCGTCAAATCAGCTCAAAGCAGCACAAATTGCGTCGATGGTTCGTGGCCGCAGGAGGGTTCACGGCGTGACGCCCTTGGTGGCATAGTTAGCCCATGGGCGCATGACGCGCCCCTAAAACCTTGGTCAGGCAGGGACCGTGAAATGAATATCATGACGCCAATCCAGTCGAATTTTATCCAGCGTATCAAGCAGCTGTCGCAGGGCCATCCGGTCTTCCTGCTCTCGATGGCGAATGGTGACCAGTGCGTGATCAAGGCCGATGGCGCCAACCGGACGGCGCACCTCTCGGCACCGATCGAAATCATGAACGCGGTCGACCCGCACGCCCCTTCACGGGTGCTCTCCAAGACCGAGATGCTGGGTATCCGTGGCTGGGTGATGGGGCATGCCGCGGACCTTGAGGAGCAGCCGGGCTATCTGATGTCAGAGCTGGCCAGTGGTCTACGGCCGCCGCTGCCGGGGCAGGGGCCGCAATACAGCAAGGTCTTTATCGTCATGGAGGCAAAAGCCCAGCTGACGGACCTGCAGGCGGAAGGGCTCAAGGGGTTGGGCCAGGATGGCGACGGCAATATCACCGTGCGTGACAAGAGCGGCGTCAAGAGCTTGCAGCAGGTCTTCAAGCAGCCTGGCGTACTCGAAAAGCTGGGCGAGGTGCTCGCCGTGGACGCGTTCAACGGCAACCAGGACCGGATTAACTTCGAGGGCGCAGGCAAGCCCTGGCCTGGCGCCGGCAGCCTGAAGTGCATCCAGAATCCGGGCAATATCTTCATCGGCGAAGGCGGCGGTCGGCTGACCGTGCTGGGACTGGATGTCTTTGATCCGACCAACCAGTTCAAGGACATGAACAATTTCCCAGAGCCGGATTTTGCCTATCCGGGCCGGATCCTGAGGGCGGACGCGGCGGCCAGACGCGTGAAGCTGGCGCAGGACGTCGTGGCGGACTTCGAGACCATACTCGGCCCCCGCAACCGGACGTTCGCGTTTCAAAAGCAGACCCGCATGCCTACCGACGCGTGCCCGCGCATCGTGCGCGGGATGGAAAGCGGCGGCACCAAGATCCTGAACTTCCTCAAGCAGAAGTTCGCCGGCGGCGGGCTGGGGCTAGGCGTGGTGAAGCGGGTCGACGCCTGTGGCTGGCTGTCGAAGGCTAACTTTCCGCGTCTTTAGTCCGCGGCCCTGGGGCGTCTGGGGCCGGCCGCCGGCCGGCCCATAACCAACGGTTCTCGGGTACGCGGCCGTGGGACTTGGAACGGCGGGGTCCGGCAGCCGATAATCCGTCCATGACAACGCCCATTGCCGCACCGCGCCGGATCCTGCTCGGGATCACCGGCGGCATCGCCGCCTACAAGTCGGCCGACCTGGTTCGTCGCTTGCGACAGCAGGGAGCCGAGGTGCAGGTGGTCATGACCGATGCCGCGACGCGCTTCGTGACTCCGCTGACCTTTCAGGCGCTGTCCGGCCGGCCCGTGCGTTACGGCTTGTGGGACGAGGCCGCCGAGGCGGCCATGGGGCACATTGAACTCGCCCGCTGGGCTGACCTGGTGCTGGTTGCGCCCGCCAGTGCCGACTTTCTTGCGCGCTTGGCAGCGGGCCGTGCGGACGACCTGCTCGCGACGCTGTGCCTCGCCACCGAGGCGCCGATCTGGGTGGCGCCGGCGATGAATCGTCTGATGTGGGCCAATGCCGCGACCTGCGCTAACGTCGCGACGCTCACCGGTCGCGGCGTGCAGCTGCTCGGTCCCGACTGTGGCTCCCAGGCCTGCGGCGAAACAGGCCCCGGCCGCATGTTGGAGCCGGCGGCGATCGTTGAGGCGCTGCATGCCGCGGAGGGTGCCGGTGCGTTGGCGGGACTCCACGTCGTGATCAGTGCCGGACCCACTCGTGAGCCGCTCGATCCGGTCCGGTTCATCAGTAACCGCAGTTCCGGCAAGATGGGATTTGCGGTCGCCGCTGCAGCCCGTGATGCGGGCGCGCGTGTAACGTTGGTCAGCGGCCCGGTGTCACTGCCGACGCCTGCTGGCCTGCGGCGCATTGACGTCGAGACCGCGGCGCAGATGTACGCCGCTGTGCACGGCGCGATCGGCGATGCTGATATCTACATTGGTGCGGCGGCTGTCGCCGATTACACCCCCACCTGCTGCGCGAGCCAGAAGATCAAGAAAACCAGCGATTGCCTCGAGCTGTCGCTGCACAAAGCAGCAGATATCCTCGCCTCGGTGTCGGCGCTGGAGCGCCGGCCGTTCACGGTGGGCTTCGCGGCAGAGACCAATGACGTTGAGCGACACGCGTTGGGAAAACTCGTGCGCAAGCACCTCGATTTGATTGCTGCAAACGAGGTAGGCACTGACCGTGCCTTTGACCGCGAGGACAACGCGCTACTGTTGCTGTGGCCGGGCGGTCGCCGGCAGCTGGAGCTGAAATCGAAGGCAGATCTGGCGCGGGAGTTCATCGCGCTGGTCGCCGAACGCTATCGCGAGACCCCCCGCTGCGCTGTGTCCCCCGTTCCCGCTCTCGTCTGAGGATTCCCATGCGTGCATTGCAGGTGAAGGTGCTGGATGCCCGGCTCGGCACGGAATGGCCGCTGCCCACGTACGCTACCGCCGGCTCCGCCGGGCTGGACTTGCGTGCCTGTCTGGATGCGCCGCTGACGCTGGAGCCTGGCTGCACTGAACTTGTGCCGACCGGGCTTGCGATACACCTCGACGATCCGGGACTGGCGGCGATTCTGTTGCCGCGCTCTGGGCTGGGTCACAAGCACGGCATCGTGCTCGGCAATCTGGTCGGGCTGATTGATTCGGACTACCAGGGGCCGGTGATGGCGTCGCTGTGGAATCGGGGAACTGCGGCATTCACGATCCAGCCGGGCGAGCGCATTGCGCAGCTGGTGGTCGTGCCGGTTGTGCAGGTCCGTCTGGAGGTCGTGCAGGAGTTCACGGCGACCGATCGTGGTGCCGGCGGTTTCGGGAGTTCCGGGCGCAGCTAGTTCTTCGTCGGTACCGCGCCGCGCGAATAATCGCTCTCGATCTTCTTCAGCTCGCGGAAGCGGGCGATGTCGCTCGCGAACTGCGACTTCATCCGGTCCAGTTCCTGGCGTTTCGCCTCGAGGTTGCGCTGCTGGGTCGCAATGTCGGTGGTCGTGCGCACCAGGTCCTCCGCCAGCCGCTCTGCCATCGGAGCTGCGTTCGGGGCGGTGTTGTAGGGCTTGAAGTGGCGGGCTTGCTGCTCGAGCTGTGCCTGACGCGCGCGTAGCTGCTCGACGTACTGGGTCGTGACGCGCGCCTGTCCTTCGACGATTTCCGCGCGACGGTCGCGCAGTGCCTCAATTTCCTCTACCGACAGGTAGGTGGCCAGCAGGTTCTGGTCGCGCTGGCGGGCCTGCACGGTGACTGTGCGAGTGTGTTCTTCGGCGGCGTGCTGGCTCGCTTCCGTCTGCAGTTGTTCTGGGGTGCGCCGGCCTGGGATGGCACCTATCTGTACGCCCTGGCCGTTTAGCACGATCTGGTCCTGGTCGGCGTATTGCGGCGGGATCGCATCGCCGTAATGTACGCCGCCGCGCTCGTCGAGCCAGCGGTACACGCGTGCCTTGTTGCTGCTGTCCCGCGCCGGCGGCGGGGCACCGGCCAGAGGCGTGCTCGCCGTGGCGAGCACGGTGAGCAGGAGCAGCAGGCGAGGGATGTGCAGGGACATTAGGGGTGCAGTGTGCCGATAGTCGCTGTCAATTTGCACGCGTCGCGGGTGCGGTCCGAGAATTTCGTCACGCTCGACCGCGTCGGCGAGTGCCTTAGGTCTCGTTTCGGGCCCCGTATTCGGCCCTATAGGCCTGCAGGGCGCTAAGAACGGCCGGCTCGACGCCGCCGATCCCGCTCTGCAGGCCCGCGATGAGGTCCGCTAGCGCCAGGATAGATACCACCGGTAGCCCAAAGCTCGCGCGCACCTCCTGCACGGCCGATAGCGCCGAGTCCCGGCCGCGCTCTTCACGGTCGAGCGCCAGCAGTACGCCTGCCGGGGTCGCTCCCGCCGCGCGGATGATATCGATCGACTCACGGATCGCGGTCCCGGCGGTGATCACGTCGTCGACGATCAGTACCCGTCCTGCCAGTGGGCGGCCGACGATGCGCCCGCCTTCGCCGTGATCCTTGGCTTCCTTGCGGTTGAAGCAGTAAGGGACGTCGCGGCCTTGGCCGTCGGCCAGTGCCGCGGCGGTGGCGGTGACCAGCGGGATGCCCTTGTAGGCAGGCCCAAATAGCATGTCGAACTCAATGCCCGAACGCTGCAGTGCGGCGGCGTAGGCGCGACCGAGGCCGGCGATCGCAGCGCCAGTGTCGAACAGCCCTGCGTTGAAGAAATAGGGGCTCTGCCGGCCTGACTTGAGGGTGAAGGAGCCGAAGCGCAGTACGCCAAGGCGCACGGCGAGTTCGAGGAAGTCGTGTTGAAAGGCTTGCATGATGGACGATAGTTTCCGCCAGAACCCCCTGTCCGGACAAGCGGGGCGCCGCGCTTGCTATGATCCGAGCATGCGAATCGCAACGCTCAACTGCAATGGAATCCGCTCTGCCGCGCGCAAGGGCTTCTACGACTGGCTGCCGCAGCACGAACTAGACGTCGTCTGCTTGCAGGAGACCCGCTGCACGGACGGCGACATCACCGAGCCGCTTTACCATCCGGCCGGCTATCACTCGGAGTGGCTGCATGCTGAGAAGAAGGGCTACAGCGGCGTCGCGATCTACTCGCGCCGCAAGCCCGACAAGGTGATCCGCGGCTTCGGCTCGGAGGAGTTCGACCGCGAGGGTCGATACCTTGAGGTACGTTTCGGCAACCTTTCGATCGTCTCGGTCTACCTGCCGTCCGGTTCCTCGGGCCCGGAGCGCCAGGCGGCCAAGTTTCGTTGTCTGGCCGATTTCGAGGCCCAGCTGGACAAGCTGCAGCGCGCGCGTCGCGACGTCGTGTTGTGTGGTGACTGGAACATCGCCCACAAGGAGATCGACCTGAAGAACTGGCGCTCCAACCAGAAGAACTCCGGCTTCACGCCCGAGGAGCGCGCCTGGCTCGATCTCGTCTTCGGCAAGCTCAGCTGGGTCGATGCGTTTCGCGCCGTCGAACCGGGCGCAGACCAGTACACCTGGTGGTCCAATCGCGGTCAGGCCTGGGCTAAGAACGTCGGCTGGCGCATCGACTACCATATCGTCAGCCCATCGCTCGCCGCCAAGGTGCGCGCGGCGAGTATCTGGAAGACGACCCGCTTCTCCGATCATGCACCCCTGATTCTCGACTATGACCACGCCATCTGAGGTCGGCGCGCCGGTCGCGCCCAAACCTTCGCTGCGCGAGGTTCTCGCGAGTCCGAAGATGCTGCTCCTGATGGTGCTGGGCGCCGCCTCGGGCTTTCCCAATCAGGTGACTGAGAGTGCGCTGCAGGCGTGGCTCAAGGACGTGCACGTCTCGAACACGCAGATAGGCATCGTTTCCTACGTTGCGATGCCGTACCTGCTGAAGTTCCTGTGGGCGCCTCTGGTCGACCGCTACCCGCTGCCGTTTCTGGGCAGGCGCCGGGGCTGGATCCTTGCCTCGCAGGTGTTGCTCGCCGTGGCGATCGCCATGCTGGCGTTCCAGGATCCGGCGGTATCGCTGGTCGGCGTCACGGTCTGTTCGGTCGCGATCGTGTTCCTGTCGGCGACGCAGGACATCGTCATTGACGCCTACCGCACCGATGTGGCGGCGCCGGCCGAGCGCGGCCTGGCGGTGACCGCGGCGACGGTGGGTTATCGGGTTGCGGCCTATGTCGCGCCGGCCATCGCGCTCGTGCTCGCTGATCACGTCGGCTGGCGGCCGGCCATACTGGCGCTGGCCGGGCTGATGGGGTTGCTGGCGCTCGCCACCACGCGCGCGCCAGAGCCGGTGCGGCTCTCGCCGCCGCCTGCCTCGCTACGCGAGTCAATCGTGATTCCGCTGCGCGAACTACTCGGTTCGCCGGGGGCACGCGGGTTGCTGGTGCTGGTGATGCTGTTCAAGCTGGGCGATGCGTTCTCGCTGAAGCTGTTCACGCCCTTCATGATGGACACGGGCTTCTCGAAGACCGAGATCGGTGTCGTCATCAAGATCATTTGGGTCGCCGCGGCCATCGGTGGCTCGGTGCTGGGCGGCATCTGGATGGTGCGTCTGGGCCTGCTGCGGGCCATGCTCGCCTTCGGCGTGATGCAGGCGCTCTCCAATCTCGCCTATTTCGCGCTCGCGCTCGCCGGCAAGAACTACCCGGTCATGTACTTCGCGGTCATCGTCGAGCACGTGACCCACGCGATGGGCAATGTCGCGGTTGTGGCACTGATGATGGCGCTATGCGACATTCGTTTCAGCGCCTTCCAGTACGCGCTGCTATCGACGCTGTCGCAGCTGCCGCGCTACGGCCTGGGTTGGCCGGCGGGCTGGGTCGCCGATCACGCCGGCTGGCCGACCTACTATATCGTCAGCTTCGCGCTGGGCATGCCTGGCCTCGTCACCGTCTGGTGGCTGCGCGAGCGAATCAGGTCGATCGATGTGCCCCGCTGACGCGCTGCCGCGGGTGGCGGGCGCAGGGGTGATCTGCGCGCTGGAAGACATTCCGGCGAACGGTGCGCGCGAGTTCCAGATTGGCGAGGGGGAGTGGCCCTTGCGCGGTTTCGTAGTGCGCGACGGCGACGCGGTGCACGCGTGGCTCAATCGCTGTCCGCACGCGGGCCACGCGCTGAACTTGAGTCCGGACGACTTCTACGCGCCCGACGGCCGGCTGCTGATCTGCCGCTCGCACGGCGCGAAGTTCGAGCGTGCCACCGGGCGCTGCGTGGGCGGTCCCTGCACGGGGGCATCGCTGCGTCGGATCCGCGTCGAGTTGGTGGCTGGCGAGGTGCGCCTAGGGACTGGCTCTGACGTGCTCGCACCGCCCACCTGACGAACCGCCCGTGTCGGGCTGCTATGCTCGATGCGCTCCAAGGCGAGGCCATGCTGGACGACCTGCTCAAATTCTTCGTAGTGATGTTCGTGGTGGTCGATCCGCCGTCGCTTGCGCCTATTTTCGCCACGATGACGGAAGGGGCCAGCAGCGGTTACCGGCGGCGCATGGCGTTCAAGTCGAGCGTCATAGCATTTCTCATCTTCGCCGCCTTCGCCCTCGGCGGCCGCTGGTTCCTCGGTGTGATGGACATCAGTATCGAGGCGTTCCGCATCGGTGGCGGCATCATGCTGTTCCTGATCGCGCTGGACATGGTGTTTGCGCGCGAGGAGAAGACGACCCCCGAGGAAAATGCCGAGACGCGGCGCCGTGCCGATATCTCGGTGTTTCCATTGGCGTTTCCGTTGATTTCCGGGCCTGGCTCGCTGGCGACGGTATTGCTGACATTTGGCTCTGCGCGCCATGACCCGCTGTTGTACGCGGGGCTACTGGCGGTGCTCGCGCTGGTCGTCGCCGCGTCGTTGGGCGCGATGCTGCTCGCCCCGGTGGTGATGCGGCTGTTCGGTGTGACGGGCGCTAACGTCGTTGCGCGCATAGCCGGTGTCGTGCTCGCAGCCCTCGCCGTGCAGTTCGTCATCGACGGGCTCAAGCAGGCATTCCACCTCGCCTGAGTGGTCGGATCAGCGTCGCAGGTAGGCCATGTCCCTGACTTCGTGTCCGAGGCGGGCGCCGCGTCGCTCGAACTTCGTCACCGGCCGTTCAGCCGGTCGCTCCACGTAGCCTGCTTCGCCGGCGGCGTTCACGTAGTCGGCACTGGCGTCGAGCACCTCGCGCATCCACTGCGCGTACGGTACCCAGTCTGTGGCCAGACGCAGTCGTCCCGCCGGAGCGAGGCGGCTGGCGACCAGCGAGGCGAAGCTCGCTTGCACGATGCGGCGCTTGTGGTGGCGCTTCTTGGGCCAGGGATCGGGAAAGTAGACCAGCACTTCGTCGAGGGTGCCCGGGGCGATGCCGCGCTCGAGCACCTCGACCGCGTCATGGCTGATCACGCGCAGGTTGGACAGCTCCGCCTCAGCTGCGCGCAGCAGACAGTGGCCGATGCCCGGCGGATGTACCTCGAGGCCCAGGTAGTCCCGTTCCGGGTGCGCTGCCGCCAACGCGACCAGCGTCTCGCCGTCACCGAAGCCGATCTCCATGGTCCGCGGTGCGTGCCGACCGAATACGGCGTCGAGGTCCAGTGGGCCGCCGGCATAGTCGACCCCATAGCGCGGCCACAGCTCTTCGAGGGCGCGCGCCTGGCCGCCGGTGATGCGGCCGGCGCGACGGACGAAGGAGCGGATCGCGCGGCGCGGGCCGTCCGCGGCGGGCGGGGGGGGGTGGTCGGTCATGAGGCTCGGATCGGTCGGCAGGGACGCAAGTGTGGCGCGGCACGGCGTGTGGTTCCAGCGCTTTCGCGCGGCACGAGGACGGAGTATTCATGGTGGCAGGTGGCCGTGCCGCCGACGCTCTAGGGGGAGCCATTGCATGTCTAAACACCACCATCGCCTGATCAAGCGCTATCGCGTACCACCCGGCAGTCGGATCCGCATCCGCGACCATAATCCGTCCGATGCCGGCGGTGACGACCTGCTGCCCCGCGGCAGCGAGTCGGTCAAGGCGCGCGCTGAGGAGTTGCTTGAGATCAGTCGCGAGGAGCTGGCCCGGGCGCAGGAGTTGCTGTGGGCGAGCGATACCTATTCGGTGCTGGTGGTGGTGCAAGGGATGGATGCCTCAGGCAAGGACGGCACGATCAAGCACGTGATGTCCGGGGTCAGCCCGCAGGGCTGCGATGTGCACAGTTTCGCAACCCCGACCGAGTCGGAGCTCGATCACACCTTTCTGTGGCGCTATTTCCAGCACGTTCCTGAACGCGGGCGGATCGGCTTGTTCAACCGTTCCTACTACGAGGACGTGCTGATCGTGAAGGTGCATCCGGAGATGATCGCCGCGCAGCGGCTGCCCCCTGGGTCACGCGGCCCACGTTTCTGGCGTGACAGGTACGAGGACATCAATGCCTTTGAGCGGCATTTGGTACGCAACGGCACCGTGATCCTGAAGTTCTTCCTGAACGTTTCGAAGGCAGAGCAGCAGCGCCGTCTGCTGCAGCGGATCGACGCGAGCGAGAAGCATTGGAAGTTCTCGGCCGCCGACCTCGAGGAGCGCAGCTACTGGGACGACTATATGGGCGCCTATCAGGACATGCTGCGGGCCACGAGCACCGAGTGGGCGCCGTGGCACGTCATTCCGGCCGACCACAAGCACGTTGCGCGGGCCAGCATCGCCGCGATCCTCAGTGGCACGATCCGGTCCCTAGGGCTGAAGCTGCCAACTCCGACCCCGGCCGACGAGCGCAGGCTGCGCCTCGCGCGTCGGCGCCTGATCGCCGCCGACTGACAGCGACGCTCAGGCCGGCGCGAACGGCTCCTCGAGCGAGCGGCTGCGATGCGTGAACAGTTCCGCGCCGTCGCTAGTGATGTGCATGTCGTCCTCGAGCCGCACGCCGAATTCGCCGCGCAGGTAGATGCCAGGCTCGTTGCTGGTGGTCATGCCGGCTGCCAGCAGCGTGGCGTTGCCACGCACGAGGTACGGCCATTCGTGACCGTCCATGCCCATGCCGTGTCCCAGCCGGTGCGTGAACGTGCGGTAGTCCGGGCCGTGCCCTGCGGCCGTCACTACCGCCCGCGCGGCGGCGTCGATGGCACTGCACTCGACACCCGGGCGGGCCGCCTCGAGTGCCGCCCGCTGCGCCCGCTGTACGACCTCAAACACGGATTTCATGCGGGCGCTCGGCTTGCCGAGGACGAACGTGCGAGTGAGGTCCGACTTGTAGCCGTGCACGTCGCAGCCGCCGTCAAACAGCACCAGCGAGTTTTCCGCGATGTGCTGCGGCTTGACCGAGCCATGTGGGAACGCGGACGACGCGTCGATCAGCACGAGGTCGGCGGCGCCTGTGAAGCCCAGCCGATCGTGCGCCTGGCGCGACAGTTCGCTGACTTCGTATTGGGTCATGCCGACGCGGATCGAGCGGTAGGTGGCCTCGTACGCGGCGAGCGTGACTTGCGAGGCGAGCCGCATCAGGGCGATTTCGTGCGCGCTCTTGATCATCCGGCAGCCGGCCGTGACCGCTGTGCCGCTGACCAGCTTCAGCTGTGGCGCGGCGGCCGCGATGCCATCGGCGAACACGAACCGCACGTTCTCCTCGAGTCCGACGCGGCCGGCGGCGATGCCGCGGTCCTGCAGGCCCTGCGCGAGGCGCTGGTATGGGCTCTCATCCTCCTGCCAGATACGTACGTCGGCGTGCTCGCCGTCGGTGAGTTGCTCGCGCGCCCGGCCTTCCTCGAACGCGGGGCAGACGTAAAAGGGCTGCCCGCGCACCGGTATGACTGCCGCGAACAGACGCTCGCTGCCCCACCAGCTGGCGCCGGTGAAATAGGTCAGCGACGTGCCTTCGGCCAGCACCAGTGCGTCGAGGCCGCGCTCGGTCAGCAACTGGCGCGCGTGTTCCATGCGCGCGCGATGCTCGTCAGCACTGATGGGCGCGGCTTCGGCGTGGCGCGAGCGCAGGGCAGCGATCGCCGGCGGCAGTCTGCTGGTGGCGGCGTCCGCGTCGGCGGCTCGGCCGAGCGCCAGCGCGGCACCGCTCGCAAGGGTGGCATTTGCCAGCAGTTGTCGGCGCGTGAGCATGGTGAGATTCCTCGGGTGGGCGTGCAAAGCAGGTGCGCGGTGGGCCGTCTATGCCGGGCGCACCCTGAGTCTACGTCAGCCGATCGCATGGCGGCGACGCCGGCGTTCAGCGGTTACGTAGCATCTCCGCCATTGCCGCGAGCGGTGGGCGGATGCGGGCCTGCGCCGCGGCGGACGCATCTATCCCGTCCAGCGCCCGGAACATACAGTCCAGCCATTGGTCGCGCATTGCCGCGTCGATCGCGTAGGGGGCATGGGCGCTGCCTATACAGGCCGCATCCGGACGGTCGTGGTAGCGCTGTGGTCCGCCTAGCCAGCCAGCCAGCCAGTCGTTCAGCTTGTCGCGCATCGGCGCAAGGTCTGCCGCGTGCATTTGGCGTAGCGGTGCGTAGGCCGGCTCCTGATCCATCAGGTCATAGAACCGGTTGACCAGTGCTGCGACGCCGGCGTCGTGACCGAGGAGCTCGTAGGGAGTGCAAAGCGTAGTGCTGTCCATCGTCCTGCCGTCGTCGATTGCGGGACGCCATCGGATCACGTGCGCGGTCCGCAGGCCCTCCGCAGATGCCGCAGCGCAAGCCGTTCAGCGCGCCAGATGCTCGGCCAGCAATGCTGCAGGCAGGCCCTGCGCTAGCGCCTGACGCAGCCATCCGTCCACCTCCTCGGTCCAGCCGCCGTCGTGCGGTAGCAGGATGGCCTTTTCTGCCGGGTCGTACAGTTCGCTGAGCAGGCGGCACAGCTCCGGCCGCTGGTGCGTCACCAGCGCGATCTCGGTATCGTCGGTGAACATCACGTCGGCGCGGTCGGCGCTGAGCTCGGCGAAGACGGTGCGGTTGTCCGGGTGTATGAGCAGTGCGGCGTGACGCAGCTGGCGTCGGGCGAAGCCCTCGTTGGTGCCGCCGGCGTTCTCGATGATCCGCACGCCGTCGTGGTCGATGGCGGCCCAGGTGGCGAGGCGATCGCGGTCGCGGCAGCGGCCTATTGCCGTCTTGCCGCCGCGCGCAAGCGGCAGCGAGAATGACGCCCGCGTGCGGCGCGCCTCGGTGATCGAGATGCCGCCAATCGCAAGGTCGAAGCGGTCCGCTTGCAGGTCGTCGACCAGCGTGCCCCAGCGGCTGGCGATGAATACCGGCCGCAGGCCCAGTGTGGCTGCGAGGCGCACGGCGAGGTCCACGTCGGAGCCTTCGAGTCTGTCATCGTGCAGGGTCGCAAACGGCGCGTAGTCGCCCGGCGTGCCGATGCGCAGCACCCCTGCTGCCCGCGCCCGCGCCGGAGTGCGTGCGCCCTCCAGACGCACCTGTGCCAGCGCCGCGACAAACTCCGCGCGCGCACTATCCGACCAGCGTTGGCGGGGCAATTTCTCGGCGGCGATGGCGGCCAGGTCCTGGCCTGCCGACGAGGGGGCCGCCAGATACAGCGCCTGCATTAACTCTCGGGTCAGCCGGTCTAGCTGCGGGCGCAGCACGTTGGCCAGCGACGGCACTGGCCCGGGCTCGTGGTAGCCGTCGCGACGCCAGCGCGCGTGCAGTGCCTCCTGCGTTTCGCGCGCGAGGCGCACCTGCAGCTCGAACAGGGCCTCCACCGGGGTCCGGCCGAGCCCCAGCGCGGTTGCGCCGTCGCCGGCGGCGCGAATCACGATCGCCTCGCGGCTCGCGTCGGTGATTGGCTGGCCGCTGGCCCACTTTGCGGCGGCAACATCGGGCATGACCGCCAAGCGCTGGTCGGCGAGCGTAAAGACTGCGCCGACCAGCTCGCCTGCGCCGGCCAGCGGCACTGTCTCGGCCGCCTGACCGGTCGGCAAGCGTCCGCACAGCAGCAGCGCGAGTATGAACAGCGACGGCAGGGGCAGGCGATGGCGCAAGTGGAGCTCCGGGGCAGTCAAAAAGGCGGGACCGTCATCATCGACCAGCGGCGTACGTGACAGCAACTTCGCGGTTGTGCGAAGGTTGCGCGTTTACGACGTCAAGGGTCTAACCGACATGTTGCTGCCCGATGGGTATTCCGACGTTGCGCCTGGCAAGCTGGCGACCGTGGTCACATGCCTGGAGATGCTGCAGGCACCGACGCCGCGCCCTGAGCGCGCAGATCCGCCGTGGAGCATCCGCGCGGTGCCGCGGCCGGAGGCTGGCTGGTATCGCGATCTGTACGCGCGGGTGGGCACGGAGTGGTTGTGGTTCTCACGCCTGCAGATGCCGGTGGCCCAGCTTGAGTCGATCATTCAGGATCCTGCGGTCGAGGTCTACGCGCTGTCCGTGGAGGGTCGCGACGAGGGCCTGATGGAGCTCGATTTTCGCGATGCGGGGCACTGTGAGCTGGCGTTCTTCGGCCTGACTGGGGCGCTGCTGGGTCAGGGGGCGGGGCGGGCGCTGATGAACCACGCGCTGCAGCGCGGGTGGCTGCATCCGCTGCGGCGGCTGTGGGTACATACTTGCACGACGGACCATCCCGGCGCGCTGGCGTTCTACCTGCGGTCGGGCTTTTGCGCCTATGCACGCAAGGTCGAGGTTGCCGACGACCCACGCCTGACCGGGCTCGCGCCGCGCTCGGCAGCCCCGCATATTCCACTCATTGAACCGATTGCCTGATGCGCCACTGGCTCGTCTGGCGATGATCCCTTCCTCTGGCCGGAGCACTGTATGACGATCCACGCGATCCTGGCCGCCGGTGGCACGCAATGAGCGCCACTTCCCCGCCGGCGCCGTCGCTATCGCGGATCCTGGGTTTCGGCTTCAGCATTGCGCTGGCCTTCGGTGGCACGATTGGCGTGGGCATCCTGCGTCTTCCTGGCACGGTGGCGGCGGCGCTTGGCGATGTGCGGCTGATCATCCTGGTGTGGGTGATCGGCGGTGTGTATGCCCTGCTCGGGGCCGTGTCGCTCGCCGAGCTTGCCTCGGCTCTGCCGAAGGCGGGTGGCTTCTATGTTTACGCACGCAGAGCGTTCGGGCCCACCACGGGCTTCGTTGTCGGCCTGAACGACTGGCTCCTCAACAGTCTGACGATCTCCTATGCAGCCGCGACGGCCGCGGAGTTCTTCATCGTGCTGGTGCCGGCCTACGCGCCACACGGCCGGTGGCTCGCGATTGGCGTGGTACTCGCGTTCACCGCGCTGCACTGGATCGGCATCCGCATCGGCAGCACGGTGCAGAACACGATCAGTGCGCTGGTCGGCATGCTGCTGGTGGGGCTCGCGCTCGGCAGCCTGACATTGACCGGTACGCCGGTGGCGGGCGCCCTGCCGCCGGCGCCAATCTCGATAGCCAGCCTGCCGCTGCTGTCAGTGGGCATGGTGGCAGCGCTCGCCGCCGCGCTGCGCTCGGTGGTCGTGACCTACGACGGCTGGTACACCGCTATCTACCTCGCCGAGGAGACCGTCGACGCGTCGCGCGCCGTGCCGCGGGCCATGATCGGCTGCGCGCTGCTCGTGACCGCGCTGTACCTGTTGATCAACATTGGCTTCGTGCACGCGTTGTCGCTGCCGGTGCTGGCCGCCTCGAAGCTGCCGGCGGCCGATGTCGCGCGCCAGCTCTTCCCGCATGGCGGTGCGGAGTTTGTGACCATCGTCTCGCTGTGCACGGTGCTCGGGCTGATTAACGCCATCCTGCTCGGTGCGCCGCGCATCTTCTACGCCGTCGGCCGCGACCTGAGTATTGGTGCTGTGGCGTCCGTCAGTGAGGGCGGCACGCCGCGGGTGGCGCTCGCGTTCACCAGCGTCGCGGCGCTGCTGCTGATCCTGTGGGGATCGCTGGAAGAACTGATCGCGTTGGCTGCGGTGCTGTTTGTCATGAACTACGTTGCCGGCTACCTGGCGCTATTCACACTGCGCTGGCGGGAGCCGGGCCTGGAGCGACCGTTCCGGGCGCTTGGCTACCCGTGGGCGGCGGCCATTGTGCTGCTGGGGTCGGTGGCATTTCTGTTCGCGGCGTTGGCCGACGATCCGCGTTCGGGCTGGTTTGCGGTGCGGATGGTGCTAGTCGCGGCCGTTCTCGGCTGGTGGCTGAACCGCCGGGGGGCAGCGGCAGGAAATTGAGATTTGCTGTCCAGTACAACTCCGTATAGTCGTTGCTCTCGGTTCCCGTGCTAGCGGCCCGGGCGTACCATTTCGTCAGGTTCTGAAAAGGAGTTCACCGTGCCGCTGGAGAGGACTGCCGCTGCGCTGATCGCGGCCGCGAGGTCAGGACTTGAAGCACTCACTCCCGCCCAGCTCATTGCCGAGTGGCCCGCAGAGGCTACGGTTCTCGTAGATTTGCGCGAGCGGGAGGAAATTGCCCGGGATGGGCTGCTTCCCGGTGCGATCCACGTGCCGCGTGGCCTGCTCGAATTTGCGGCGGATTCCGCCAGTCCGCTGCACAACCCCGCACTGTCGCCCGAGCGCCGAGTAATCCTGTACTGCGCCTCCGGCGGTCGCTCCGCGCTTGGCGCCAAGGCGCTGCGCGAGATGGGCTACACCCGGCTGGCCCACCTGGAGGGGGGCGTATTGGCCTGGAAAGCTCAGGGGCTGCCGCTCAGTGGCGCCTGCGGCGCTGTTCCCGACCCCAGCCGTTAACCGCGTCCCTACGCAGACGGTTGCAGATATCCGTACTTTTCACGAATCGCCCGGGCGGTTAGCCCCCGATAATCAGTCCTGTACCAGTAAAGCCAATTATTTTGGGAGTCTGCCGATGCGTTCTCATGCCTCTGTCTCCATTGCTGCCGCCGTGGCCGCTTGCTTTGTGATCCTCGCGCCAGCCGCTCAGGCTGCCGATGCCGATGCCGCACAGGCGCTCGCCCGGCAGAACAACTGTTTCCGTTGCCACAGCGTCGAGAAGGCCAAGGACGGACCGGCCTGGAAGGACGTTGCGGCCAAGTACAAGGGTAAGCCGGAAGCGCCGGCGCGTCTGTTCACGCACCTGACGACCGGTGAGAAGGCGAAGTTCGCGGACGGCCACGAAGAAGAACACAAGATCATCAAGTCGCCGGATCCCGCCAAGACCAAGAATCTGATCGACTGGATCCTGTCGCTGTAAGCGACCTGTTTGGGTAATCGAGTCGCAGACCCGGCGGTCGCAACCGCGCCCGTCGGGTCATGACAGGAGAAAAGAACGGTGAATGAAAAACAACCTGGGTTCCTCAGCCGCATCTGGACGACGCTGCGTCGACCGAGTGCAAAGTACTCGCTGCTGACGCTGCTGGTAGTCGGTGGCTTCGGTGGCATCGTCTTCTGGGGTGGCTTCAACACCGCGGTGCACATGACGAACTCGCTGGAGTTCTGCATCTCCTGTCACGAAATGCGCGACACCGTCTACAAGGAATACAAGGAAACGGTCCACTACCAGAACAAGTTCGGCGTGCGTGCCGCCTGCCCTGACTGCCACGTGCCGCGCGAGTGGACCCACATGATGGTCCGCAAGGCGAAAGCCAGCTTCGAGCTGTGGGCGAAGTTCACCGGCAAGGTCGGCACGCCGGAGAAGTTCGAGAAGCACCGCATGGAGCTCGCCACCAGCGAGTGGGCACGCATGAAGGAAGCGGGCTCGCGTGAGTGCCGAAACTGCCACAGCTGGGAAGCGATGGAGACGGCCAAGCAGAAGCCTGCGGCGCAGAAGAAGCACGCGATGGCACAGGCTACCGGCAAGACTTGCGTCGATTGCCACAAGGGCATCGCGCATCTGCTGCCGGCAGAATACGTCGAGCCTGAAGAAGAGTAAGCGCTAGCGCCGCGGGCAGGCTCTCCTGCCCGCGGCGCAGTCTTATCAGGGCACAAGGCGCTCATCGAGCGCCGCCCGCCGACAGCTCCTCTGTCGCCCAGCGCAGATCCCCCCGTCCCCTGTGTCTTGGCCCAGCCGCTGCGCTGACCGTATTGGCATGACGCCTGCAGTCGCGCAGACTGGATGGCGCTTGCATATCAGCCGCCTGCGGCCATGCCGCCGTGCGACCAAGACAGGGATGCTTTGGGGGGCGACATCGTGAAGTTCATATTTACCGCCTTACTACGGGTAGGTGCGTGCTTGCTGGCGTCGCTGGCGGCCAACGCGGCCGCCGCCGCACTGCCATCAGTCGAAGCTTTTGCGGCATTTCCGGCCGAGACGGCCGTCGTGATCAGTCCCGATGGCCGCTGGCTGGCGTGGTGCGACCAAACCGAGGCGCAGCCGCGTGTCGTGATGTTTGACGTACAGGCGCGCAAGACGCAGCGCGTGCTCGCGGTGCCCGAACAGACTCGATTGCGCGCCCTGAACTGGGTGGATGGCGAGACCTTGCTCATCACCGTGAGCGAAACGCGGCCGCCGCGCCATGGCGCTGGCCCCGGATTCGAAGCCGTCCGCACAATCGCCCACGACGTTAGCGGGGGTGTGGGCCGTATGCTCATGGCCGTTGGCGGAAAGTCCGGGCCGCATGCCGCGCTCATCGCTGCGCGCACGACGAAACCGAAGACGGTGATCATGGCGTCCTACTACGGTTGCAAGGGCGGTACCGAGCGCTGTCTCTACGAGGTGGATACCCGAACCGGCGTGCCCACGCCGGTCGCTTTCGGAAATCCGATGACGGTGGACTGGGTCGTCGATGCCGACGGGCGCGCGGTTGCTCGCGAGGACTGGGACTGGCGTCACCACGTGTATCGCGTCTTTTCTCTGGCAGGGGAGGGCGTCAAGGAAATCTACAGGCACGACGATAGCGAGCGACCGATCCTTGTGGGGCTGTCCCCCGAGCGTTCCTCCGTCGTGCTGCTGGCGGCTAACGGTCGTGCGCATGTCGCTGCGTGGGCGCTACCGTTAGACGGCGCGCCACCACAGGTCTTCGTCGAAGATCCGTCATCCGACATCACGGGCGTGCTCCGCGATCCGAACACCGGCGTCATGGCCGGAGTCTTCGCGACCGGCGAGCACCCCGGCCCGCGCTGGGTCGACCCCGGCGCCAAGCAGCGCGCTGAGTCGCTGCAACGCTCGTTCAGCGGCCGCATCGTATGGATGACCAACTGGAGTGCCGATGGCCAGAAGGTCATTGCGCGCGTCGAGACCGATGCGACGCCGCCGGTTTACTACCTTGTAGATTTCGCTGCGCGGCGAGCGGATATCGCCGCGGAGGAATATCCAACGCTCGCGAAGGTGCCGATGGCATCCGTCCACGAGATTTCCTACTCCGCTCGTGATGGAGCGAAGATTCCTGCTTACCTGACGCTGCCACCTGGCATTTCTGAGCAGCCCGCCTCGCCGCTGCCGATGGTCGTGCTGCCGCATGAGGCGCCAGATTCGCGCGACTACGCGCTGTTCAACTGGATCGTGCAGTTTTTCGCCAGCCGCGGCTATGCGGTGTTGCAGCCACAGTTTCGCGGTTCTAGTGGCTTTGGGGAAGCGTTCCGTGAAGCAGGGATGCGTCAGTGGGGCGGCCTGATGCAGGACGACGTCACTGATGGCGTCCGAGCGATGATCGAGCGGCGCGTGGCCGATCGGCAGCACATCTGCATTGTCGGCGAAAACTACGCCGGCTACGTGGCGCTGGCCGGCGTGGCATTCACTCCCGATCTGTATGCGTGTGCGGTCAGCATCGGTGGCGCGTCCGATTTGCCCACACTGATCGTGGAGACCGCGAAGATATTCGACTTTGCCGATTCAACCAACCTCGCCTACTGGAAGGTCCATCTAGGTGCGCCGAATGATCGTGGGCTGGTCGAAAAATCCCCGCTGAACGCCGTTGCTGCCATCAAGGCGCCGGTGCTGCTCATACACGCTACCGCAGATCGGCGCATACCCTTCGACCAGTCCGAAAAATTCGCGAACGCGCTCAAGGCCGGCGGCAAGAAGGTGACGCTTGTTCGTCTTGAGGGCGAGGATGACTGGTCGTGGACGACGAAAGATCGCGTTCGTGTGATGCGCGAAATTGAAGAATTCCTGCGCGCAAATCTGACGCCGCAGCAGCTTCACTGAAGCTGCGTTGCGGCGGCGGTTTTCGCCGGCTGGTCAATCTCCACCGGACAGTGCGTTCCGCAGGAGTGTCCCCTGCATCGCCCTTGGGCGACGCAGGGGACTGATTTCCCCTCAGGGAGCCTCGAACCCACCGATCTGCGGTACGCCGTGCGTGCGTAGCAGGGCGTTGAGTGCAGGCAGGTCGGTGTGCACCAGCTCGCGCCAGCGGCCGAGCTCCGTTGTCAGCTGGCCGTGTAGCAGCGTGTAGATCTCGCGCTGCGGGGTGGTGGGTGCCCAGTCCGAGTCAAGGTTCCACGAGAAGGTGTCGTACTGCTCGTTTAGCTTGACCGGGTAGCGCAGCGAGTCCTCGGACGCCTCGAGTCGCGTCTGCAGCATCTGCTCCTCGATCGCGCCGATCCTGGCGACCAGCGCCTCGCTCGCCGCAATCACCGGCTTCGCCGCAGCGTTGTCGGCGCTCCACTTCTGCAGGGTCTGCAGCTTGGTCCGTGTCTCCCGCATTTGATTGACGGCGCGGTGCAGCGCGTCAATATCGGTCCACGTCTGTAGTGCCAGTGCCTCCAGGCTGCCCAACTCCTGCTCGGTGACCTGACCGTTGAGACGTGGGTCGAGCACGACCTCCAGCGGGACGGTCTGGCTCTGGCCACGCACGGTCAGTCTTACCTGATAGTGCCCGGGACGTACAACCGACCCGCGCGGGCCGTCGTCGGCGTATACGGCACCGGGGATGACCGTCGGATCAGTGCGGCGCAGGTCCCACCCGAAGCGGTTGGCGCCGGCGTCGGACGGGATCGTGTCGGCCGTCACTTCGCGATCGGTCCACTCTGCCGGCTGATCGTAGGCGTCCTTCGGCTTGTGGTTCGAGAACTTCTTGACCAGCACACCGCCCGCATCCAGGAACTCGAGCGTGATCTCCTCCTCAGCCGCCGGCTTCTCCTTCAGGTAGAAGTCGACCACCGCTCCGGGCGGCGGGTTGTCGCCCACCGGCAGCCGGCGCTCGACCTGTGACGGCACGCGCAAGCGTACGGCCGGCGCCGGACGGTACAGGTGCGCGGCGGCGTCGGCGCGGACTGAGCTCGACTGACGCAGTGGCGACAGGTCGTCGAGGACCCAAAACGAACGACCGTGCGTCGCTGCGACCAGGTCGCCGTCCTTGATCGCAAGATCGTGGATCGGCACCGGCGGCAGGTTCAGCTGCAGCGGTTGCCAGTGCGCGCCATCGTCCATCGAGAAGAACACGCCCAGTTCCGTGCCCGCATAGAGCAGGCCAGCGCGGGTCGGGTCCTCTCGAACCGAGCGCACGTAGGCCCCCTCGGGTATCCCGGTGGTGATTCGCGTCCAGGTCTTGCCGTAGTCATGCGTCCTATAGATCAGCGGCTTGAGGTCATCCAGCTTGTGACGGTCCACCGCGACGAACGCCGTGCCTGCATCGTGCGTGGAGGCCTCGATGATGCTGATCATGCTCCAGGCCGGCATGTCCTTCGGTGTGACGTTCTGCCAGCTGCTGCCGTCGTCGCGCGTCAGGTGGATCAGGCCATCGTCCGTGCCGGCCCAGAGCATGCCGCGCTGCAGGGGCGACTCGCTCAGCGCGAATACGGTGTCGTAGTACTCGACGCTGGTGATGTCGAGCGTAATGTCGCCGCCGGAGGGCTTCTGCTTGCTCTTGTCGTTGCGCGTCAGGTCCGGGCTGATCGCATGCCAGCTGCGTCCCTGGTCGGTCGTCTTGAGTACGAATTGCGACGCGGTATAGAGCACGTTGGAATCGTACTGCGACACGAACAGCGGCTCGGTCCACTGCTGGCGGTGCTTGAGCGACTCGGCGCCATTGCCGGATACATCCAGCGGGTAGGGCGAGGCGTCCCGATAGTTGTTGGTTCGATGATCGTAACGCGTGACCGTTCCGCCTTCTGAGTTGGCGTAGACAATCTCCGGATCGCGCGGATCGGGCGCGATGTAGCCGCTCTCGCCGCCGCCGACCGGGTACCAGTCCTGCCGGCCGATCACGCCCTCGTCGCTGCGGCTGGCGATCGCCACCGTCGTGTTGTCCTGCTGCGCGCCGTAGATGCGGTACGGAACGTGGTTATCGACGGCGACGTGGTAAAACTGCGCCGTCGGCTGGTTGTAGACCGGTGACCAGGACTTGCCGCCATCCACCGACAGGCTCGCGCCGCCGTCGCTGCTCTCGATAATTCGCCGCGGATTGGTGGGGTCGATCCACATCGCGTGATGGTCGCCGTGCGGCGCCGGGAGCAATTCGAACGTGCGGCCGCCGTCGGTCGAACGGAACAGCCCGGTGTTCGCGACGTAGACGACGTCCGGCGACTGCGGGTCAGCAAAGACGTGGCTGAAGTACCAGGCGCGCTGGCGGAAACGGTGGTCACTGTTGACTCGCGTCCAGCTGTTGCCCTGATCATCGGAGCGGTACAGACCGCCTTCCTCTGCCTCGATCAGGGCGTAGACGCGGCCAGAGCCGCCGCCAGCGACCGACAGGCCGATGCGCCCGAGGTTGCCCGCCGGCAGTCCGTGCCCCTGCAACTGCTTCCAGGTCACGCCGTTGTCGGTCGACTTGTACAGGCCCGAGCCGGGGCCGCCGCTGGCAAAGTGCCACGGCTGGCGGCGCATCTGCCACATCGAGGCATAGGCGATAGACGGGTTTGCCGGGTCGAGCACGATATCGGCCGCGCCCGTATCGGCGTTCTTGTAGAGCGTCTTTTGCCAGCTCTTGCCGCCGTCCGCGGTGCGGAACACGCCGCGCTCCTCGTTCGGGCCGAAGGCGTGGCCGAGGGCGGCAACCAGCGCTACGTCGGCATTGTGAGGGTGCACCACCACGGCGCCGATGTGCTGCGAGTCGCGCAGGCCGAGGTTTTTCCAGCTATGGCCACCGTCGGTCGACTTGTAGACGCCATCGCCGTAGGTGATGTTGCCGCGCGGGCAAGCCTCGCCGCTGCCGACGTAGAGCACGTTGTGGTCGGACTCCGCGATGGCGATCGAGCCGATCGCGGAGATCTTCTGGTCGTCGAACGTCGGCTGCCAGGTGACGCCGGCATCCGTGCTCTTCCATACGCCGCCGGCGACACCGCCGAAGTACCAGGTGGCCGAATCGCCGGGCACGCCGGTGACGGCCTCGACCCGACCGCCGCGGAACGGGCCGATCTGGCGCCACTTCATGCCTGAGATCAGGGCGGGATTGACCTGAGCATGGGCGCCGACCGCCGGGATCAGCGTTGCGACGGCGAGTGCCACCAGTGAAATGAACTGCTTGACGCGCTGCATCATGAAAACCCTCCAAACAGGCAAGTGCCTTTGGGCGACCATCCTATGCGAATCCGGCCGCCGTAGCGGCGATTGCGGATATCGCAGGCTCCATGGCTCTGTGTTATCAAGGATTGGCGCCGTATCGGCGCGCCGCAAGGCAGGACCGCATGCGAGAGACCCCGGCGAGGCTGCGCCATCTTCCCAACGCGATCAGTCTGCTGCGTATCTGCGCCGCACCGGTGCTCGTCGTGCTCGCGGTCCATGGTGCCGAGCGGGCGTTTGCCTGGTTGTTCATTGTCGCGCTGCTCAGTGACATTGTGGATGGCTACCTCGCGCGTCGGCTGCAACTGACCTCCGTGCTCGGCGCGATGCTCGATTCTATCGGTGACCTGCTGCTGTTCCTGGTGGCAGTTGTCGGGATCTGGTGCTTCCATGCGGGGCTACTGCTGCAGCATCGCCCGGCCTGCGTGTTATTGGTGATGTTGTGGGCGGGCGAGCCGCTGGTTGCGATCGCGCGCTACGGCCGCATTTCGTCGTTTCATACCTATGCGTCGAAGGTCGCCGCTTACCTGCTCGGGCTAATGACGGGCGTCTTGTTCGTGTGGGGCCCATCCACCCCGCTGCTTTACCTTGCTATCACTGTGGGTGTGGTGGCGAGCCTCGAGGAGCTACTCCTGATCGGCCTGCTGCCTACCTGGCGAGCGAACGTAAAAGGCCTCTACTGGGTGCTGCGCGAGGCGCGCGGCGACTCCCCGTGACGCGCCGGCTTGCGATCTTCAATCCCGCGGCGGGACTTGCACGCGCCAACCGCAGGCTGATCGCCGGATTGGTTGGGCGCGGCGCGGTGCCGGATCTCGAGTGCACCCACGGACCGGGTGATGCGACCCGGATCGCCCGCGAAGCGAGCGGTTACGACGAGCTGCTGGTGGTAGGCGGTGATGGCACCGTCGCCGAGGTGCTCAACGGCATGGATCGCTCGCGGCAGCGTCTTGCGCTCGTCCCCGCCGGCCATGGCAATTGCCTGGCGCGCGATCTTGGCGTAGGCGAAATGACGGCGGCACTGGCAGCTCTGGAGGTGGGCCGCTCTGAGCCTATCGACCTTATGCGGGTAGATATTCGTACCGCCGCAACCCGCAGAAATTGCCTCGCTGCCAGCACCCTTGCGCTGGGATACGTTGCGGATGTTGTGCGCCTCGGCCGCACCCGGCTAGCCTGGCTTGGCCGTCACGCGTATACGGCGGCTGCGCTCATGACCCGGCCACGATCGTTGCGGGTCGGGATGCACGGCGATAGCGATCGATCGGTCACGACGCTGGTCGTCAACAACACCGCACATCTCGCCAACTTCCGCGCCTTCCACGACGCGCGCCTCGACGACGGGACCCTCGATGCGTTCGAAAGCTCCTACGGCTGGGGCCGGCAAATGCTACACAACGGCGCGATTCTCGCCGGCAGCCAGCGGTTCGGCCCAGCGCGGCTGTGGCAGGCGCCTGGGATGGTTTTGCGGCTGACGCAGCCGACGCTGCTGATGCTGGATGGTGAGTTGACGCCGGCAGTGCTGGAGGTGGCGATCGCCTGTGAATCCGCAGCGGTTCGCTGTGTGAGTGCAGTGCGGTGACGCTAGCGTTTCTGGAAGTGTCGCTAATTGGCTTCGCGCTGGGCGCTGCGGGCATGGCCGCTGCAACGAGGCGCGTCGAGGCGTCGATTGCACGCCAGCGTTGGCTGAAGTTCGCGGTGTTCTTCGTCATCGTTCACGCGGTTCTCGTCGCTGCGGCGCTCGGCAGCGGTGCACTGCGGGTCTTGTATCTGTTGTTGTGGGCTTGCTGCGTGCAGGAGGCGGTCGGCGCCTGGCGGCTGCTCGCGGCTCCCCGGCCGCGGCGAGTATTGCTGGTCGGGCTGGCGCTAGTGCTGCTCGCGATCTGGGCGACGCTTCACCATGAGGCAAGTTCGCTGGTCTGGTGCTTCATGACGGTCGCCTGCGCGGACGGTTTCGCGCAGGTAACCGGTCAATTGGCCGGCAGACGGCTGCTCGCCGCGCGGTTGAGCCCGGCAAAGACGCTTGAGGGAGCGGTTGGCGGAATCGTCGCCGCGGTGGTGGCGAGCGTCGCGCTGCGTGCCTCGGTGGGGCTCGGGGTCGCGGCTGCGGCCGTCTGGGGTGTGGCGATCGCGCTTGCCGGCCTCGCGGGGGATCTTGCCGCTTCGTGGTTGAAGCGCCGCGCGGGGCTCAAGGACTATTCGGCGGCTCTGCCCGGGCAGGGTGGCTTCCTCGACCGTTTCGACAGTCTGATCGCAGCGGTTGCGCTGCTTGCGATGCCTGGCGCCCCGCTCTAGCTGTGCGCCGTATCCGTCGGCGCGAATCGCATGCTAGCCTCCCGCCGCGGTCAATGAGCCGTGCAGGCGAGGCGGAGAGCAGCGATGTCGGAGAACTTCGAAAAGGTGATGGCGCTGTCGGACCTTAAGGAAGGAGGGATGCGTGACTGCGTCATCAACGGTCGCGAAGTTGTGGTGTGCCGGACCAAGGACGGCCTCTACGCGCTTGACAACATTTGCACGCATGCTCACGCGAGAATGTCGGAAGGAAGACTGCGCGGCGTGCGGCTGATCTGCCCGCTGCACGGCGCGTCGTTCGACGTGCGCGACGGCAAGGCGCTTGGCGCGCCCGCCTCCCGGCCGCTGGCGTGCCATGCCGTGCGATTGACCGACGACATGGTCGAGGTGAGTCTTGCGGCCGCCGTAGAGCGGCCGCTGACCCTGTAGCGGGCGGCTACTTCTCGCTGTTGATGTAGCGGTCGAGTTCGCGGTGGAAGTGCCGCAGACGCTGTTCCTGGTCTGACCAGAGCGGACCGCGGAACGCGGCCGACTTGGAGCCGCGCTGTACGGCTGCCACCAGCTCCACATCCTGATCCAGCACTTCTCCGAGGTTCGGCTTGATGCCGGCCGGTACATGCTCGACGTTCGGGCGCGTGGCGCCGGTCACGTCGAGGCCTTCTGGCAGCCCCATCCATCCTGGGACGGCGTAGCTCGGATCCGGCACATGACGGAACATCGTGATGTTGTCGTAGAAGAATCGCTCCGGATCAGTGGGGTGCGGCAGGAAGCGCATGATGAACACGCCTTCCGGATGCATGCCGATCTGCACGTTCGGGAAGTAACCCGTCGCCCAGCTGTCGGTCAGCTGGCCGTCTGTCATCTTGTCGTAGTTGTCCAGCCCGAAGCGCTTGCCGCGCTCGCGCTTGGCCTGCTGGATCGCGCCGCGCACATCGTGAGCATTGCCCTTGAAGGTAGCCGGGTCTATGCCCGCTTCCTTGAGCATGTACTGCTGGTACGGATCTACGCTCTGCTGGTCGGCAACGCGGTGTGACTTGACCCCGATCGGCACGATCATGCGGCTGAAGCCGTTTGGGTACAGGTCGTACTGGCTGAAGTCCTCCATCACGCCTTGTGTCTGCGGATGAATGTGCGGCAGGTGGTAGGTTTCGTAGAAGGCGTCGATGCCAGCCTTCCAGTTGGCGAGCCACTCGCTGCGCACGTGGCGAACCACGTTCATCTTCTCAATCTCGTAGTTCTCAATGTATCCCGGCGGCAGCCCGATCCACTCGCGTAACGGGGGCGCCTTGCCGTCGATGTTGATGAAGACCAGGCCGCCGACCACGTCGCAGCGGACCTCGGTCAGGCCCGGGCGGTGGGCCACCAGCTCCGGGGCGAAGGACATCTCGTCGGTGATGCTCTCCAGCTCGCCGTCACAGCCGAACTTCCAGCCGTGGAACGCGCAGGTGAACCGCTCGACGCTGCCTCGCTCGTTCAGGCAGATACGATTCGCGCGATGAGGACAGACGTTGTAGAACGCCTTGATCGAGCCGTCCTCCTGGCGGACGACAACGAATTCCTCGTGGCCGATCTCGAACACCGAGTAGTCGCCGTGTTCTGGAATGTCGGGCGTGACCGCGGCAAGCAGCCACACGCGCGGCCACATCAAGTGCCATTCCTTCTTCATGTACTCGGCGGCGTAGTAGCGCTCGGGGTTGACCACGTCCAGGCCGTTGTCGACCGCGGGCTGCTTCGCTTCCAGCGAGTCGGCCGGCGCGTTCAGGCTCATGGGCCAGGTGGCTTTGAAATTAGCGGCCATCGTTATTAAGTCCCCTGCTCGTAACTGCATGCGCGCCAAGTTGTTGGCGGCTCCCAAGTTTCTCGATGGTAGCACTGAGCCCGGAGGCCGCCAAACCAGTTGGCCGGTCACCATGATCCGGCAGCCGTAACGTCTGTGAGTGGCAAAAAATGCGCTGCAGCCCTTGTTGCGCTGCGGCCAGGGCGCCTACCTGCAGCGCGGGTTGCTCTGAGCAACGGTATAACTAGGCAGACCTGCCGTTTTGCCCTGTCTTCAGGTAGATAAGCCACCCGCTACATAGTATTTTTGGGCACATCCGTGGTTTGTCAGGAGCAAGCGTCAGCGCTGGTGCAGCAAGCCTGCCCGGAGACGGCGCCGCGGAATAGGCCTGAAGGTTCACGCTAAAGTTTGCTACTGCTAGGGAGTCATCCGCGTCATGAAGACCTTTTTGCGATCGTCACTGGCGATGTTGGGCATTTTCTCGTTGCTGGCCGCGAGTACGGCGGCGCTCGCGGTCGACTCCGACCAGATGAGCCCGACCGGGCTGCGCAACAAAGCGCGCATTCACGCGACAGTGACCGGCCGCTCCGCAGGATTTGCTGGCGTCTCGGCGCTCGCCGCCGGCGTACAGAGCGCCTCTAGCAGCGGGACCGGCGTGCCGGGAATCGACTCCCTCGCTAACTTCACCGGCCGCTACCGTGCGAACGGGTTCGACGGGTCTGGTGCCCCGCAGAAGGATTGGATTTACGCGATGGTGGGCGCCTCGCCGCAGCGTGGCGGCACGACCCGTGTGCGTGCGCCAGTGATTCCGGTATCGATCGACCTGCGCGACTACGACGGCTCGCCGCGCTTCGTCCAGGATCCGAACCGGCCGGAACACAAGGTCCGCCTGTTTGTGGACGCGACCCGTTATGTCCGCCCGGTCATTGACTCGCCCTTGTTTAAGAACGCGACGTACTCGAGCAGCGCCCGCCCGACCCAGTTTACCGACGCCGTCCAGCGCGCCGAGTTCTGGGAGGACATGCGCGATGACTGGCATACGCTGCTGGCACCGGTTGTGGGCAAGGCGCGGACCATGGTGCTGATCCGTGGCACGTACCAGTTCGCCCTGAACGCAGACGGCACCTGCTGTGCGTACGTGCTGGTCAACGAGGCTGACTTCAGCAGCGCGCTGTTCCCCACGACGGTAGACAACAGCACCCCGATCGGCGCCGCGGAGCTAAATGGTGACATGACCACGACGGACATCACGTCCTTCCTGTTTCCGAATACCTTCCTGTACTTCAACAACGACGTTAATCAGTGCTGCGCGCTCGGCTATCACAGTTTCGACTACGAGCCGGGTGACGCGAGCAACGGTAACCTGCCGCGCTTTTACGTCATGGACTATGCATCGTGGGTCACGCCGGGTCTGTTCGGGTCTGCCTTCTCCGATATCACGCCGCTCAGCCACGAGATCGCCGAAATCTACAACGATCCGTTCGTGGTGTTCGATGGCGTGATCAATGCCACGCCCTGGTGGTTGTCTCCCAACGGCAACTGCCAGAATGATCTGGAAGACGGTGACGCGATCGAAGGTCTGCCTAACGCCACTTATCCGATGGTCATGAAGGGCTACACCTACCACCCGCAGAACGAGGCCTTGCTGCAGTGGTTCCAGTTCAAGCGCCACTCGAATGCGATCGGTGGGGCATACAGCTACCCTGATCCCAGCGTGCTCACGGGCCCGTCGGCGCTGCAAAAGCCAAACTGCGTGCCGTAACCCGCGATTGGTTCAGCGGCAATGGAAAGGGCGCCCATTTGGGCGCCCTTTTTTTGTTCCGCCGCCGTCAGCTTCCGCCGCTGCTAGGGGGCTCGTGCTCGCGATGATAACGGTGGATCGTCCACAGGAAGCTTTCCATCATGGAGTCCTTGCCTAGCTCAGCCAGCACTTCGCTGCGTCGTTCGGTGCCGGCGATTCGTGCCAAGTGAGTCCGCGCTCGCGTGAAGTGGCCCAGCTGGTTGCGGTACTGCCAAAGTAGTTCGCGCGTTGCCATCTTGTTCTGGTGCAGTTCCCAGGCACCGAGCAGTACGGCAAAGAACCCCATCAGGAACGTGACGACGTTCTTCATCGGTACGCCGTTGCCGGCATCTATTTCGTGTAGTGCGTCACCGAATAGGAATAGCGTCAGTATCGCAGTGATGATGACGACAAAAAGTGCGCTGCGAAGCCGTCCCGTGCCGATCGTGGCCCGTTCGAGTTGCGCGACCTTGTGTGTGAAGTAGGCGTGCTGGCTCTCGATCCACGCATTCTCGACGCAGCGCGATTGCGGGCTGTCTGGATCGTAGCTGGGGCATGCGCGCAGTCCGACATGCTCTACGGCGCTGATTACAAAGCCCAGCCAGCCGAAGCCGTGGAAGCGGTCGGTTCCTGAGAGCGACAATATTTCGCGCGCATCGACTCGATGGTCGGCGCCTGCCAGGCGCAGGTAGAACTTGGTGCGCATGGTCTCCGCGAGAGCCCGATAGGCGAGGTGCTTCGCAAACCAGCGTCGGCCTTCCAGAAGATAGTAAACACCCAGGCTGCCGATCAGCACGATCATGTAGGTGAGCAGCATCAGTCGTGATTCAGTCAGCTTCTCGTAGATAAGGTACGACAGTCCCATCGCGAACGTCATAACGCCAAATAGTACGAACAGGCGATCTGAGCGCCGCTGGAAATGCACGGCGAGCGAGTCCGCCTTGCCGTACTGCAGGTCTATGTCCTCAAGGCGCGATCGACCTCGCAGCTCCACAGCCGGTGGCAATGCCGCAAGCAGAGAATCAGCGTCGCCGATCTGTCCCTTTTCCTTAAGCTGGTCGTACTCTAGGTTGTAGGCGTTCAGCTCGGCCATGCGTGTGCGGAAGTACTCCGGCAGCTGCGGGTGGCACTGTAGGGTATGGTCGCCGCTGCCGGTGAGGTAGCACGGGGAGGGGAGGTCATTTGCCTGCGACGCGTTGCGCCGCGGAGATGGAATCCAGTACGCCAGCCGCGACGCCATGTCGTGCGCGCCATCTGCGGCAGCGAATTCAAGCGCCGCATCGGTTAGTTGATCGTTAGATCGAACATCCAGGTAGCGGAGCAGGGTGTCGGCTGTGCCGCCGGGCAGCGGCGAGGAACGACCATCCCAGAGCACCAGCAGCAGGCTGCTGCGCCGGATCAGCGCCTGCATCAGGTGCCCGTACGACGCGTCACGATCTGCGCTGGGTGGTGATCGGACCGGGTCTTCCACGGCATCGGTGCTGGCGATTTCTATGCAGCTGACGTCAGGTCGGTTTAGCAGGCGGCGCAATGTGCTGAGGTTGTCTGCCTCGAAGTCTGTGGCGTAGCGTGCCAGGGGCATCGGCAGGATCGCCTCGATTCGGACGCCGAGTGCGCTTGCAGTCTCGGCCACGAGCAGGTCGGCACCTTCTGCCATGCCGACGATGAAGCAGATCTCCGTGTCCGGCAGTTGCCGTTGCAGGGCATGGATGAAGTTTTCCACCGCGCTGCGCAGAGCCGGGAAGGCAGCGGGATCGAGGTCGCGGTGACCGGAAACGCCGACGATGAATGGCGAGTTCGCGGTAAGTGTGGGGTCAGTCAAGGGTTCGATACCGTCTGTCCGGGGTTCCATCCCCGCTTCATTGTGAGATCGCGACGGTAAGCCGTGTCAACGCCCGCCTGCACCGAGCTTGGCTAGCTTGGAGCGCTCCAGATCGAGCCAGGCCTTGGGCAGTGGCGTCAGTCCCTTCTCCACGAGATAGCCATCCTGTCCAGCGGCGCGCTCGCTGACGAATTCGCGGACGAATTCGATAAGGCCGGGGACTGCGCCGATGTGAACTGTCTTGATGTACACGAAGATCGGCCGCGACATAGGGTACGTCCACGCCGCCACTGTGGCGGAGGTTGGTGCGACGCCATCGATCCGGCTGGCCTGGATCCGGTCACGGTTCTGGTCTAGGTAGGCAAGCGTGAGGATGCCGATGGTCGCCTTGTCGGCCGTGAGTCGCTCGACCAGCAGCGAATAGTCCCCCGGCATATCCGTCCAGGCGCCGTCCTCGCGCACTGCCTCGCAGGCGATGACCTGTTCGTCGTGCGCAAGGGCCCGGATTTGCGGCAATGCTTCGCATGCCGGGTTCATCACCAGCGCGACGAATGTGTCCCGGGTGCCGTGGTTCGGTGCCGGTCCCAAGACCGAAATCGGTTGGTTCGGCAGGCGGGGGTCGATATCGCTCCAGCGGCGGTAGGGATTGTCGATAAGGCGGCCATTGAAGACGGTCCTCTTCGCGACTGCGCGGTAGAGCTCCAAGCGGGTCAAATCGAAGTGCCTTGCCTGCCTGCTGCTGGCTACCACGATCCCGTCATAGCCGATTCGCAAGGCAAGAATGCCGGCGACCCCATGGCGCGCGCAGGTCTGCCGCTCCGTGTCCGTCATCGGTCGTGATGCGTTATTGATGTCCGGCGTATTGAGGCCTGCTCCGCTGCAGAAGATCTTGAATCCGCCACCGGTACCGGTCGACTCTACGACCGGCGTCTTCCATTGCCCCGATCGCCCGAACGTCTCTGCGACGGTAGTTGCGAACGGAAATACCGTCGAGGAGCCAACGAGCCGTACGCGATCACGGCCGTCAGCCGCGGCGCAAGCCGCTCCCAGCAGGCATAGCGCGGCGCCGATCCACTGGCTAAGCGTGGCGGTGCGGCGATGCGTCAAGGGGGCTTCTCCTGTGAGCGGTTGTGCTGTGGCGTCCGGCTCTGCCTTTCAACGCTACAGAAGAAATGCGACTGTTTTGTCACTGCCGGCACGGGCTTCGTCCGCCAGCAGGCGGGAGAGGGTCTTTCTGCCGATAGCGGCCATCCGTTCGTCGTCCGCGCGCCCTGCCGCGAGCAGGATCACGCCGAACAAAACGGCCCACCCCCGCGCCCGCTGCCGGCCGGCGCGGGTCCGTAGCTGGCCATTGCCTTGGCGCGTGCGTCAGCGTCAGGCAGCAGCATCCACACGGCAGCAAGGTCGGTTGCTCTATCGTCGCCCGCGAGATCGCCCCAGTCGAGTACGGCCGCAAAACGGCACTCTGCAACCAGCACGTTGCGCGGATGAAGATCGCCATGTATCCATGAGGCAATCGGATCCACGGGAGCGGCGATCGCTGCCTCCCACAGCGCGCGCAGTCTGGTGGCAAGAGCACCTCCGGGGGTGTCGACGCGATGCAGGCGGTCCTCAAAGGTCGAGGTCCGATCAATGATGGGAACGCCCCGATAGGGATTGTGCGGAGCATCTGGCGGCGCGGGTCGGTGTAGCGCCGAGAGGAAGCCTGCGAGCGCCGCACCTTGGGAGGAGTCGGGCACGGCCAGGGCTGCAGTCTCTCCATCGAGCCATGGAGTTACGCTCCAGTGCCACGGATATTCGTCCTGCGGCGGGCCGGTGCGAAGTGGCACCGGGATCGCCAGCGGCAGTCGAATCGACAGCGCGTCGCCGATGCGGAAGATTGCGTTGTCCCAGCCCTCGGCGACCGGTCTTACCGGCAGTTCGGCGAGGTCCGGGTGTTGCGCTGCAAGCAGCCTGTGGACGAGCTCCTCGTCAATAGGCACTTCGGCAGCAGGTGTCCCCATCGGTGGCGCCGATCCTGCGTCGGCGCTAGCGGCCGCGTGCCAGCTCCTGCCGGTAAATGACGCCGCCCTTCATTACAAAGCCAACCCGCTCGGTGGCAGTGATGTCGGCCAGCGGATTGCCAGGTACTGCGACGAGGTCCGCGAACTTGCCCACTTCGACCGTGCCGAGGCGGTCCTGGAGGTGGAGGATCTCAGCATTGAGACGGGTCGCTGACACGAGTGCGGACATTGGGGTCTCGCCCAGGTGAACGCGAGTGCGGAATTCACGCGCGTTGCGCCCGTGCGGAATGACTGGCGCGTCGGTGCCGAAGCCTATCGGCAGACCGGCGGCAAGCGCCCGGCGAAACGCGGCCTCAGCCATCGTCCGCAGAGCGCGCATGCGCTCCATCTCGGGGCCTGGAATTGTCGCTGACTCGCCGTCGTCGATTGCCGAGGCGAGCAGCGCGAGCGTCGGCACGTAGTAGGTGTAGGTCGTTGGTTGTGCCTTGAGTAGCGCAACGGCCTCGTCGTCCAGGCCGGATCCATGGTCAATCGTGTGGACGCCGGCCCGAATTGCCGTCTTTATGCCCTCGCTGCCATGGGCATGTGCGGCCACATCGCGTCCCCAGCGACGCGCCTCGATCACGGCGGCGCGGATCTCCTCTTCAGAATACTGCTGGGCGCCGGGCGCGATGCCCTTCGAAAGTACGGCGCCGGTCGCAAGAATCTTGATGAAGTCGGCGCCATTCTTGAAGTTCGTGCGTACCGCCTTGGTGATCTCCACCGGGCCGTCGGCAAGGTTGCGGACCAACGGCACGTCGACGTAGCGTGAGTATTGACTGGCATCGCCGGCGCCGCCGGTGGATGAGACATAGGCTCCGGCCACGAGCATGCGTGGGCCGCGAACGGCACCTGCCTCGATCGCATCGCGCAAAGCGACGTCGATGTAGGGCCAGTTCGGGCCCATATCGCGCACCGTGGTAAAGCCGGTCATCAGCGTGACTTCCGCCCAGTGCGCGCCCCAGAGCGCTTCCTCGGGAGGCGTCGTCTTCAGCAGCGCTTCCTCCCAGTGCACATCGCTGCGGCCAGTGAGGTGGGTGTGCAGGTCGATGAAGCCTGGCAGTAGCGTCGATTCGCCGAGGTCGATCACGCGTGCGCCAGCCGGTACGGGCAGTGAGCTGGCTACTGCGACGATCCGATCGCCCTCGATCCGTACCATCGCCGGCGCCAGTGGCGCGCCCCCCCGGCCGTCGATCAGGCGCGCGGCGCGCAGCATTGTTGTGGCCGGTGCCGCCAGGGCAGCGCCCGCGCCGGTGAGCAGTGCGGTCGTCAGTAGCAGCGCGAGCAGGCGCTGGATACGAGGGAGCATGGCGATTGATGGCATCGAAAGTCTCCGGCGGCAGGACCAGACGCAAGTGTAACCGCGGTTTCTGATCGATTGTCGCGCTGGCGTCTAGGGAGTTGGATTAGCTTGCTGCTGCTGCGGGCTGTGGCTTGCCGCTGCCAGCATTTTTTTGTGATCGGCGTCGAGTCAACCGGCCGCGCTTCGTGGCACCGTTCACGCAGGTCGACCAGCCTTGGTCGACCGTCCTCGAGGGACCCGCCATGAGCCACACCTGCCGCCAACTGGACGTGACTTCCGACGAATGGGCGATTGCGACCGTCGAAGTGTCGGTGCCGCAGCAACACGTTCGGTGGCGTGAGCCGCTGCTCGTGGACCTGCCGTGTCCCACGCCTGCCAAGAAGGTACCCGAGCTGACGGACTTTGAGTGTGAGGTATTGGAGACAGCAGAGCTCGCCCGTTACGCCAGCGCTTCGCCGCGAAGAATCCGCGCCCGCGCGCATTGGTGCGGGTGGTGCGTCGTGGTTTCCACCGCGCTTGCGGTTGGGACGGTCGCCGTCCCGGTCGTGATCTGGTTGGGTACCGTACCGGTTGCGCTTGCGGTTGGCTTCGGCTGGCAGTGGGCGGTACTTACGGCCGCTGCTAAGCGTCTGGAGCGCGACGCCGCGCACGCCTGAGGCGGTGCCTTCCCTGCGCGGCCGGACCGTCGCGCCGAATCTCTACCAGTATTTTTGGCGTGGGCCGCATCGCGGCCCAAGTCGGTCCGTCGCGACCGCGTTGGGCGGTCCGCTCAGAACCGTGTCGAGAACGTCAGCCCGACCTGATCGTGTTCCAGGGTGACGCCGAGGTGATCGAAGGTCTGCGGCTGTAGCGCGCGCAGCGAGCGCACGACGGGCCAGGTCTTGACGCGGTTGCGGGTGATACCAAGCGCGCCAGTCCAGTCGACGCGGCTGTGGGCGTTGCGGCGGGTGAGTGGGCGTCCGATGTCGGTGAGCGCCAGCGGCGTGCGTTCGTCCGCGGTGACTGCCTGAAGCCGCTCGGAAGCGGCCGCTAGTTGGGCCTCGATGGGCATCGTCGGGCCGACTGTGGCGCAGCCGGTGGTGCATCCCAGCACCAGCAGAGCTAGCAGGTGTTTCGCGTCCATGTGTTTCCCCCTTTTATGTTGTCGCTGCGGCCGGTCGGTCCGGTGCGGCCTGCTGCGTCGTTACTGGGGTAGACAATGCCGTCTTGGCGCCGATCGTTATGTGAAGTCAGTCAACTTCCAGTCTGAGGAAAACCCGTCATTTGCAGCAGCTGTGGCGCCCTTTCCAAGCATGGATGGCTTGTCTCGAATCCCCAGGGCCGCCTCGCGGCGTGGGTCGGGGGGGGGCTGAAAAGGAGGGGGGTTCGCAATTGCCGGGTACGCCGGATTATGCTGCTGGTCCCAGTCAAGACGGCCGGAGCTTCACACAGTGCGCGTACGCAATTCATTTCTACTCGGGGCGCTGATCGCCTTCTCGGTTGGACTAGTCGCCGACCTCGCCCAAGCGCAGTCCCTGCCGGCTGGAGCCTTCCAGGACCTGCAATGGCGGATGGTCGGGCCGTTCCGCGGCGGGCGCACGCGGGCCGTGGCCGGCGTACCCACGCAGCCGAATGTGTTCTATGTCGGCGCGGTCAACGGCGGCGTCTGGAAGACCGATGATGCCGGCCGGACCTGGAAGCCCATTTTCGATGACCAGCCCACGCAGTCGATAGGCGCGATCGCGGTCGCGCCGTCCGACCCGAACGTCGTCTACGTCGGTAGTGGCGAGGGTCTGTACCGGCCTGACCTGTCGGTCGGCGACGGCATCTACCGCTCGGCCGATGGCGGCCGCAGCTGGGTGCATCTGGGACTTGCCGGAGCGCAGCAGATCCCCGAACTGGCCGTCGATCCGCACAACCCGGACCGCCTATTTGCGGCGGTACTCGGTCACCCGTATGGGCCGAGTGCGGAGCGTGGCATCTATCGTTCGCTGGATGGCGGACGTAGCTGGCAGCAGGTACTGGCCCGGGACGAAAACACCGGCGGCAGTGCGGTTGTGATCGATCCGCAGCATCCTGAGGTCGTCTACGCGGCGCTCTGGGAAGCGCGCCTCGGGCCGTGGGAAGACAACAACGAGTTCAACGGTACCGGCGGTGGGCTCTACAAGTCCATCGACGGCGGTACCAGCTGGCGCAAGCTGGCGGCGGGCCTCCCTGCGAACCTCTCGCAGGCCAACATTGCGATCGCGCCCAGTGCCCCGAACCGGCTATTCCTGAGCGTCGGTACCAACGAGCCCGGCGATTACGCCTCCTCGGCTGGGCTTGGTGTGTTCCGCTCCGACGATGCGGGCGAGACGTGGGTGCGAATTACCCAGGACCCGCGCCCGGCGCTGAGAATCGGTGGCGGTGACCTCTCCGTCCTGCGCGTCGATCCGCAGAACGCCGACGTGGTCTACAGCGCGAGTACCGTGTCGACGAAGTCCCTTGATGGTGGCAGGACATGGACGGCACTGCGCGGCGCACCGGGCGGCGATGACTACCAGAACCTGTGGATCAGCCCCGTCGATTCGAACGTCATCGCCTTGGTTGCCGATCAAGGTGCCGTGGTCACCGTGAACGGCGGTCAGACGTGGAGTTCATGGTTCAACCAGCCGACCGCGCAGCTGTACCACGTCGGCATCACGCCGACCTTTCCGTACCGCGTCTGCTCGGGACAACAGGAGAGCGGCTCGGTTTGCATTTCGAGCCGCGGCAACGATGGGATGGTCACGGTTCGGGACTGGCGTCCGGTTGGCACGATCGAATACGGTTACGTCGCCCCGGATCCGCTTGACCCCGATGTCGTGTATGGCGCTGGCCGCAACGAGGTATCGAAGTTCCACTGGTCGACGGGGCAGATACAGAACGTAACGCCACTGCCGCTGCGCGGCTCCGCTCGCGTCGATCGCACCGAGCCGTTGTTGTTCTCGCCCCTGGATCCGCACACGCTTTACTACGCGGCGAACAGGCTCTATCGCACCACCGATGGGGGCGGGCATTGGCAGGCAATCAGCCCGGACCTCACCCGTGCGGAGCCCGGCATGCCGGCGAGCGTCGGCAAGCTTTTCCCCGATAGCACCGGCAAGCAGCGTGGCGCGATTTACTCGCTGGCCGCATCGCCGCTGCAGGCCGGCACGCTGTGGGCGGGAACCGATGACGGGCTGGTATGGCATACGCGCGATGGCGGTGGGAATTGGTCAGACATCACGCCGCCGCTTATGACTCCTTGGAGCAAAGTGACCCAAATTGAGGCGTCGCACTTCGATGCCGACACAGCCTACGTCTCTGTCAGTCGGTTCCGTATCGATGACCGCCGCCCGTATGTCTACCGGACGCGCGACGCCGGCAGGACTTGGCAGTTGATCTCTGCGGGTCTGCCGGCAGACGCGGCCGTCAATGCCGTGCGCGAGGACACGCGCCGTGCCGGGCTGCTCTTCGCGGCGACCGAATCCGCGGTATGGATCTCCTTTGATGCCGGCGATCACTGGGATTCGCTGCAGGCTAACCTGCCGCACACCTCCATGCGCGATCTGGCGATCCATGATGACGATCTGATTGTGGCCACCCACGGTCGCGGTTTCTGGATTCTCGATGACATCGCGAGGCTGCGTGAGCTGTCGCCCGCCCGTATGAGCGACACGTTCCTTGCGACACCTGCTGTGACCTATCGAGTGATGCGTAGCACTTGGTCGGATACGCCGATCCCGCCCGACGAGCCGACTGCTGCCAACCCGCCGGCAGGAGCCGTGATCGAGTATTACCTGCCGCACGACGCCAAGGGCGCCGTACAGTTGGAAATTCTCGATGCGAATGGGGCGCTCGTGCGCAGTTACTCGAGCAGCGATCCACTCGAGCCGTCTGCCGAGGACCTCGCCAGTCAGTTGATTCCGCCTTACTGGGTCAAGCCAGCAGCCAGTTTGTCGACTCGCGCAGGGATGCATCGCTGGGTCTGGGACCTGCAGTACCCGGCACCGCTCAGCATCACGCGTGGCTATCCGATTAGCGCTGTGCCGCACGCGACGCCGCGTGGCCCGGAAGGGCCGGTCGCGCTGGCCGGCCAGTACCACGTACGCCTGACGGTGGAGGGCCGCCGTAGCGAGGCGCCCTTGACCCTCAAGCCCGATCCTCGCGTTCCGGCTGACGCTGCGGCGCTCGCCACGCAGCTGCAGTTGGCGCAGAAGCTCTCGGGTCTGCTGACTGATACTTCACGTGCGTTGCTCGGGGTTACGTCGGTACGCGAGCAGGTGAAGGCCCTGCGCGCGACCGGCAAGCTCGCGTCGGCGCTACATGAGCTCGACGGGCGCGCCGCGAAGCTGGTTGAAGCGCCGCAGGGAGCGGCAGCGGGTGGAGCGCGGCTGCTGCCGGCCCTGCAAGCTGACGCGGCTACGCTGTACCTTGCGGTGACGCGTGCTGACGCTGCCCCGACGGCTGCGCAGAGTGATGCGTTCGAGGTAATTAGTGCGGAGTTCGCGGCGCCGCGGGCGGCCTGGACGAAGCTCCTGGCCGGGATATCAACTATGAATGGCCAGCTGAAGTCCGCGCATCTGTCGCCAATCCAGCCGGACCAACGGCCGGCGCGGGATCTCAACTCAGCCGACGAAGAATGAGCGAACGCCCGCGCACCGCCAGGTGCGCGGGCGGGGCCGCGAGCGATTTACGTGTGAGCACATGCTCCAACGGCCGATCTGCCTTCTTGAGCTAAAGCGCCAACACCAACTTTATACCGGCATCCACCTCACGCAGTGCTTCTGCGGGCAGTCGACTCACCAACTCAGTCAACATGCTTTTGTCTAGTGTGATGAGCTGCGAAACGTTGATGACCGAGTCGTGGGCCAGGCTGCTGATGCGGCGGGTGACCCGGACGTTGCCGGGAGCGGCAGCCAAGCGAATGTTCGATGTTATCGCTGCACAAATGGCCGTACCGATAGCGCTTTCATTGAACTCGTTGGACTGGACCACGAGTACAGGCCTTCTGAATCCAGGTCCAGACCCCTGAAGTTCTCCGAGGGATGCCCACCAGATTTCTCCGCGACGCACTACCACTTCCCCTGGGCCAGGGATCGCGCCTGCGCAGTCGCAAGCAGCGGATCAAGCGCAGAGTCATCCGCGTGATCGCCGTAAACGGCATCGAGTGTCTCGCGCACGCCCAAAAACCGCTCGCTGTTGACGAAGGCGGATACGGCATTCGCATACAGCTCGCTTCGCGACCAGCCCCGGCTCTTCGCGAGCCGCTCGGCCTGCTCGAAGATTTCATCCGGAATCGAAATCGCGGTTTTCACATCACAAGTATAACCGTGGTTATACCGCTGCGCAAGACATGGGACGTCGCGCCTGCACCGACAAAGGCGAGAGGAATCGCAGGCGACTTTCTGGGAAAGCACCGCGTGCGACGCGACGGGCGATTGCTGGGGCATCCGCGGGCCACGCAGGGCAACGCTGAGCCGAATCGCAGGGATCGGCAAAGCATAAACACCAGTCATTCGACCATCGTGTTATGCGCGATCTCGTTGCCTGATGTTGCCTTGGGCGAAAGCGGGTTTTGAGCGGGTGATGGGAATCGAACCCACGTTAGCAGCTTGGGAAGCTGCAGTTCTACCATTGAACTACACCCGCGCAGGCCGCAGATTCTATTGGAATCTCAGGCGTTGCGGCAACTATTGAGTATGGGGTGCGGCTAAAAAGACCAAGCCGACTGAATGCGTGCCGGCCCGCCATGTCATCAGGGTCTGCCGCGAAACGGAATCAAAGAACGCCCAGGATCCCCGTGCCATCGCCGCGGCACGCGTCGGGGTCAATCGCAAACGACGACGCGAGCCGCCGCCTACGTGCGCGCATTTTGCAGCCGAATTCAGTTCCGCCGACTGCTCCCGCCCCGAATTGCGGTGGGCCGGGGTTTGCGGGCGGAACGACCGCCTACACCGGCGTAGGCCGGTAAACCTGGTGCTCATGCCGCCGCCCTGACACGCGCTATCCTTAGCCTTGCGCGGACGAGGTGTCCGGCTTGCCCGCGCGTGTCGGGGCGATGACTCGTTCCCGTGCACGGACGAGGGGCACCCCCCCCCGCGGCGCGAATGTTTTTCGCGGCGTTGACGTCGCGGTCGTGAGCACACCGGCACTCACCACACACCCACTGCCGCTATGCATAAGACAGGGCAACTCAAGCCGCGTCTACGGCGCGTCGAAGAGCCGAAAAGCGGCCGGTCGGTGTGGCGTCAAGAATATCGGCGGCCGCGTTCCATAAGGCGTTTCGGGTAACGACGAACGGGCTGTGGGTCAGCGATTCTAGGGGGGCCGACGGTGCGAACAGAAATCCCTGACCTGCGACGCAACCCAGTCCGAGCAAGGCCTCTACTTCACCTTCAACCTCGATGCCCTCTGCAATGGTGTCGAGCCCGAGCGTTTCGCTCAGTGTAATTACTGCTCTGGCAAGCTCTGCGCCGTTATAGGTGTTGGTCAGCCGACTGACGAAAGAGTGGTCTATCTTTAAAATGTCGATAGGGAAGCGGTGCAGGTACGACAGCGACGAGTAGCCGGTACCGAAATCGTCAATCGCGAGCTGCACTCCCAGCGATTTCATATCCACAAGTCGCGCGAGGTTGGCCTCGGTGTTTTGCATGATCGTGCTTTCGGTCAGCTCTATCACCAGATTGCCGGCTTCCAGGCCCGACACCTCAAGCGCGTGGGCGATATCACCCACCAGGTCGCCGTGTTGTAGGTGGCGACCGGAAATGTTTACCGACACTCGTAGTCCTTCGCCCCCCGCCACTACCCCCCGCCACCGCCGCAGGTCCTGACAGGCTCTAAGCAGCACGAACTGGCCGAGCCGTGCGATCTGCCCGCAGTCCTCGGCAATTGGGATAAAGCGGCGCGGCATTAGCGTTCCAAATTCAGGATGTTGCCAGCGCACTAGAGCCTCGACCCCAAGGAGGCTGCGCGTCCCAAGGTCGATGATGGGCTGGTACTCGACGATGAACTCCTCGTTTGCCAGCGCTCGGGGCAGATCAGCTTCCAGCCGAATCCGCTCCTGGAGAATCTCCTGCATGCTTGGCTCGAAAATTGTAAGGCGGCTCTTGCCGTCCGCCTTCGCGTGGTACATGGCAATATCTGCGTTACTGAGCAGAGCATCAGCTCCAGTCTCCAGAGACGAAAAGGCAACGCCTATGCTCGCCGAGACATGCACCTGGCTGCTTCCCAAAGTGAACGGCTGGCTGAGTATTTCGATGAGCGCTGCGCCGAGCTTTTCTACCCCCAGATCGGTCGCACCGCCCTCAACAAGGATGGCAAATTCGTCGCCCCCCAGCCTGGCCACCGTGTCGGAAGATCTCGTAGATTTGACGAGCCGCTGCGCGACTGCCTGCAGCAGCCGGTCGCCGGCATCGTGACCGAGTGTGTCGTTGATGTTCTTGAAGTTGTCCAGGTCCAGGAACATGACGGCGACCTGTTGACCGGCACGCTGCGCGAGGGCGAGCGAGTGCTGCACGCGGTCGCGGAACAGACTGCGGTTGGCGAGCAGGGTCAGTGAGTCGTGAAAGGCCAGCTGGCGAAGCTGCTCCTCCAACGCCTTTCGCTCTGTAATATCGCGAAAATTAAGCGTGAGACCTTGCACCGCCGGATCTGCAGTGAGATTGCTGCCAACAATTTCCAGCACGTAGCGGTTTTGCCCACGCTCGATCGCTATTTCGATCGGGCCGATCGTGCCGCCTGCCGTTGCCGAAACCTCGTGAAGAAACTCGCGCAGTCGATCGGCATCGACTCCCGACCACAGGTCCAGCAGGTTCCGCCCATCGAGGTCTTCAGGCACTAAGCCGAGGGTGCGCTCGGCTGCGGGGGACGCAAAGCGCGGCGCGCCGTTCCGGTCGACAATCATGATTACATCGGACGCGTTTGCGATCAGCGACGCGTACCTGGCCTCTACCAGAAACGCCGCGCGTCGCTCGCGCGTGGCGGCGTCCTCGCGCAGAACCAGAGCCTGCCTAACCATTACCAGCATTGCCAAACAAAACACGATGATGGTCATTACAGTGGCGGGGCTGCCAACGTCGCTGTGGGTAAGAGTTACCAGAACAAGAAACGCTGCAAGCATTGCCGCGTACGGTAAAGCTTGTGCCAAGCGCGTGGCTGTTCGGGTTCGATCGGCGTCGCCACCCCTTCGGCGTTGCGCCCGCCCAGCGGCTGCCAGTGGTACATACCATGCGATGTACAGAACGTCTTGGAGGTCACCTGAAAGATAGTGGTGAGTCATTTTGGCGACCGACCAAACGACGTCGCCGAGCAGCATTGTCGTGAAGCTGATCGAAAGAAGGAGAGAGACGCGCCGGTCACGCGTGTTCTCAGACTCGGCGAGGAGAAGCACGCCAAGAGTCAACACCACGACGCAGTTCAGAGCGATGTAAGTCTGGCTCAGGGTGCTCTTGATTGCGTCAATTTCACTTCCGCTAGTTGCTGGAAGAACTATAAGGAACCAGAAGAAGGCGCCGAATCCGGCGACGAGAATTGTGGCATCCAGGAGGAACTGAGCCCAGCGTATGCGGGCAGCCGCCGCGCGGATCATCAACCCAATGGAGGCAAAAAAAGCAGGGTAGAAAGCGAGGTAAAAAAGGTCAGCAACACCGGGGAACGGGTCGCGATGATGAAGCCAGGAGTTGACGCCAATCGTAGTGCCGATGAAATACACCGCCAATGCAGCGGACAGGAAACGCCAGGCGGCCTTGGTGGTGCCGGGCTCCATGCGCCGGGTGGTCTCTAGCGTCACAAGCAGTGCGATTGCGCACGCTGGCGTGTCCGCCAGTAGACCGACGTAGTGACGGGCTTCTTCGCCGCCGATGCCCGTAAGCATCACGGCTATGGCGATGGCGACGTACAGCACAAGCGCGCCATAGACACGATCTACCCAATGCGGCGCCGCGCCGGTGGAGTGTTGCTGTAGCGTCCCTGCTTCTGCGCTCAATTGGGCCCCTTTTTTGGGAGGCATTCGCACGGCCGGTGCGTCGGCTTGTCCTAAGTGTCTCCCGCGCCTTGTAAACATGCGTTGCGCGGTCGCCTGTGGCAAGGCCGAAACGACCACGATGGGATGTGCGTCGCGTTTGTTTGGGTCGGCGTGGCGGGCTTGTGGGCGCGGAGCCCTAATGCGTGAACTGGCTCACGAATGATCCGCCGGCCAGTCCGGGTCGGCCCGCGCTCCCTAATGCGCCCCCATCGTCGTCGTCCATTGGCTTTAATGCCGGCTTGGCCCATGGGGTTGGGGGGCGGCCAACCCATCCCCGCGCGGACTCGATTCGGATAAGCTCAAACCGGTCGAGGTCGATGAAGTCAGGTGCCGGACCCACCGTACTGCGGAGAATTTCATGGCTGTAAGGAAGACGCTGATTGTTCTTGGCGCCGTGCTGGCGAGCGTGGTGTCAGTCGCGGACGCCGCCGGTGACGACAGTTACGGTCGCTTCCGCGCAACCTATAAGGAGTTGTTGGAAACCAACACGACCCTATCGAGCGGCGACTGCACGCTCGCAGCGCAGCGAATGGCCGTACGCCTGCGCGCCGCTGGTTACTCCGATGCCGACTTGCACCTCTTCGTCCCGGATGGCCATCCCAAGGAGGGTGGTTTGATAGCTGTACTGCGGGGCACGGAGCCTGCCGCAAAGGCGATCCTGATGCTCGCCCACGTCGATGTCGTCGAGGCACGCCGAGAGGATTGGACGCGTGATCCGTTTACATTAGTCGAAGAGGGCGGTTACTACTACGGTCGTGGCAGCAGCGACATGAAGGCGCAAGCCGCAATCTGGGTCGATAATCTCGTCCGTTATCGTGAGGAAGGCTACAAGCCGCGCCGTACGATTAAGCTTGCACTCACCTGTGGTGAGGAGACCAACAGCGCTCTCAACGGCGCCGGCTGGCTTGCGACGCACGCACGCGAGGAAATCGACGCGGCGTTTGCCATTACCGAGGGAGTTGACGGTTACCTGGACGATCAGGGGCGTCGTCTCGCCGTAGGCGTGCTGGCAGCAGAAAAGGTCTCCCAGAACTTCCAGTTCGAGGTGACGAATCCCGGCGGCCACAGCTCACGGCCGATAGCCGACAACGCCATTTATCATCTGGTCCGCGCCGTGGACCGCGTCAGTCGCTACGAGTTTCCCGTGCAAATAAACGGCGCGAACCGCGGCTACCTGGTGGGGATGGGCAAGATCGTCGGTGGCATACTCGGCGCCGAAATGCAGGCTGTCGCGCAGAATCCTAACAACACGAAAGCTGTCGCTGCCCTCGACCGGGATGCCAACCTGCATGCGATGCTGCGCACGACCTGCGTCGCGACGATGCTGTCCGCCGGACATGCGACGAATGCCTTGCCGCAGCGTGCCAAGGCGAACATTAACTGTCGCATCTTTCCGGGCGTGCCGAGTGATGAGGTGCAAGCGCGACTCGTTCGCCTGGTTGCCGACCCCGCAGTGATCGTCAGCGTTCCCGAGGTGCGCGGTCCGCCTGCAAAGCCGACGCCACTTACGCCGCAGATTCTCAGGCCAGTCGAGTCGGTAGCCCATGAATTGTGGCCAGGTGTGCCGGTGGTGACGGCGCTCGAGCCGGGGGCGTCCGATGCCCAGTTTCTGAATCCAGTCGGCATACCGACATATGGAATCACCGGGCTGTTCTCTGACCCGGACGGCGGCGGGATACATGGGCTCAACGAGAGAATTCGAGTGCAGTCGGTCATCGAGGGGCGGGAGTTTCTTTACCGTCTCGTCAAGCAGTACGCCAGCGACCGAGGTCCAGAGTGACCGATCGCCTCCCCGACGCGAGAGACTACCGTGGATACGCGGACCTCGAGCGCTGGAACAAGCGCGGCTTGGACTATGAAATCCTAGCGTCAAAAAGACCGGGATCCGCTGTTGCCGTGCTCGCTCCGCATGGTGGGGCCATTGAGGACGGCACGTCGGAGATCGCGCGTGCAATCGCAGGCGAGGACTTTAACCTCTACCTGCTGGAGGGCCGGCGATCATCACTGAACTATCGGCTGCTGCATCTGACCAGTCATCGTTTCGATGAGCCGGAGTGCCTACGGCTGCTCGCGAGTTGCGCACACGTTGTCGCTGTTCATGGCTGCGAGAGTCATGAACCGGTCGTGCTGCTTGGGGGTTTGAATTCGCCTCTTCGTCATCTGCTAACGCGGGCGCTGCACGCAGCGGGTATAGCGGCTTCTGCCGAGGGCCATCGGTTCCCGGCAACTCACCCCGACAATATCTGCAATCGCGGTCTTTCTAGCTGCGGCGTGCAAATCGAGGTGCCGCACCAACTGCGTCGATCCACGGCAGGACTGGAGATCGCGCTTGCCGTGCGAGACGCCTTGCTTAGCCTCGGCGCTACCGGAGCGATCGCCTGATCAGAGTGGCAGCTGATAGCCCTTTTCACGAACCAGTCGCAATGTTGCGTCGACGACAGCGGCGTCAAACAAGGTTCCTCGGTTGCTTTCTAGCTCCCGCAGTGCGGCACTTACGCCGAGGCTGGCGCGATACGGACGGTGCGACGCCATCGCTTCGAGTGTGTCGGCAACCGCGATTATGCGTGCCTCAAGTCGTATCTCCTCGCCCTTGAGTCCTCGTGGGTAGCCGCTGCCATCCATACGCTCATGGTGCTGTAGGATGATTTCGGCGATCGGAATGGGGAAATCGATGTCCTTCAGGATCTCGAAGCCCTTCTCCGCGTGAGTCTTAATCATCGAGTACTCGAGTGCCGTTAGCTGTGTTGGCTTCGCCAGGATCTCGGCCGGTATTCCGATCTTACCGATGTCGTGCACTAGTCCAATTAGCTGAAGGCCGTCGCTGGCGGACGCAGTCCAGCCGAGTTCGCGCGCAATGTCGCTGGCAATAATGCCGACGCGACGTTCGTGTCCGGACGTGTATGGATCGCGCAGCTCGATCATATTCGCGACCGCCTGCAGCGTGCCGCGCATCGTTCCCTCCAGTTGGCGAACGTAGCTTTTTATCTTTTCTTCTGTGCGGCTTTTCTCAGTAATGTCCTGCGCCATCACGATCTGTGCTGCTGCTCCATCCCAAGTGCCCGAGGTGGCATGCATGTTAATGACAACTCGTGCGCCATCGGGACGACTTACGAAAAGAGTGCTGTCGGGGTCCTTTGACGCAGCATGCAGCTTTTCTCTTATTTTTTCAGCGTCCGATTTTTCAGCCACATCGCCGAGCGTAAGTCGGGTCGCCCCGAGGAGTTCCGTTCGGGGGAGCCCGAGAATGCTCTCCAGCTGAGGGTTGACGTATACGATGCATTCGTTCGCGGTGACGTATACACCCGACAGCGTCTGTTCAATCATCCCGCGGAAACGCCGCTCCCCCTCGACGAGGTCCGCCTGCTGGCGTTTGATGTCTGTGACGTCTAGCCACTGGATGATCAGGTCGGCGCCGGACACGCTCATGTAGCCGCGGACGAAGCGATTTTCGCCGCTTTTGCAGTGGATAGAGATTTCTGGAGATTCGATTACCGCCGACGGTCCGCCGGCTACCGCGCGCTCTATGTCGTTGTCAAAAAGACGCAGGAGTTCACTTCGGTATTCCGGATCCGGAGCAGTGGTCGTATTCCACGTCGATGGGTCTGCGATCTCTTCGCGTGTGTATCCATAGGCACGCTCGTGTGCCCTGTTCATCGCGAGAAGTTTTCGGTCTGGGAGGGTCCAGATCTCCATCGGGAACGGCGATGACTCAAATATTCTGGAAAAGCGTTCTTCGCTGTCATGGCGACCGGCTTCTGCGACTAAGCGTTCTCGCTCGGCGGTGGCTGATTGCAGCGCAAGGGAGATGTTATGCGCCGTCTCCTCTAAGAGCGCTTCAAGCTCTATGTCGAAGTAGTCTATTTCTCGCGAGTAGAAAGACAACGAGGCAATGGCTTCGCCATTGACGAGTATCGGGATGGCTGCGGAGGAATTTATCCCGTAGCGATTGGCCTTGTCATGCCAGGGTTCCGTGCTCGGATCAGATTGGAAGTTATTCACGCAGATAATGCGTCCTTCCAACATGCATTGGCGTGTCGGTCCGGTGCTCGTAGGAAGCACCGGATCGATGGTTATTTCGAGGGTGCGGGCGTAGTCGGCGGCGTCGCCGTAGACTATTGACGGTTTTAAAGAGTCTTTGGAGACCTCCATGAATCCGGCCCAGGCCAGCACGAAGCCCGCATCTCGAACAGCAGCACGGCAGACGGCGTCGAGGATCTCCTGCGGCTTTCGCAGATTGAAGATCGCGGCATTAACGTGGCTTGTAAACAAGTAAAAAGCGCTAAGGCGCTCGATTCGCCGCTGCGACGCCAGTTCCGGGCCCGCGTCGCTTATGAATCCGTGGATCTGCCCCTCTGGGGGACTCGCGATGTGTGCGAGGCTCACTTTTAGTTCGACCGTTTCGCCGTCGCTCCGCAGGTGTCGTGTTCGCACGCGAGAGTTGCCAGCGGCGATGAGTTTCTCCAGCGCGACGTCGCATTCATCTGGCGTCATCTGTGACTGTAGGTCTTGTATGCGCCGTCCGATTAAGTCGCTACGGTTGACGTGGAGCAGCTGAAGCAGCGAGTCGTTTGCTTCAAGAATTACGCCCCTGTTGCTGGCAACAAAGTAGCCATCCATCGAGGCTTCGATTGCGGCACGATACCTTGCGGCTGCCGCTGCGCTTGCTGGCAGTGACGCGGCCTGTCGGCTTCGCCGAATGAGATGCGCCGCTACCGCCAACAAGATCACTAATATTCCAAGAATCGACAGTATCGCGAGGCGAAGGGCCGCGATTGGCCGGTCTATTATGGCGCGGTCAGTTTTTACCAGCAGGCACCAGTCCGTTCCCCTAATCGGCGTGATAGCACCGATCACTGCCGTGCCGCGGTCGTCCAGGCCGTTGAGCTGCGTCGTAGCGGAAATCTTGATGATCTGGGAGGCGACGGTTTGGTAGTTGCCTGGCCGCGTTTGGCGGCTCGTTACGTCAGCTCGTCTGCCCAGCGTAAGGTAGGTTAGTCCAGCAGAGCTCTTTCGGACGAGTAGGTTTTCCTCATTGGACGAGGCGGCCCTCCACTCCGCGATCAGGGGCGTGAGGCTCGCGTTGAGATCGACCTCGAAGTAGACCGTTCCGTCGAGTTGCCTCGGGCGCGAGTCTGCGGCGTATAGACGATGGACCACACCCAACGAAGTCTTGCCGGACACGGCCTGATAGAGGTGTGTCGATTGTTGTTGGTCAGTGACTAGTGTTGCGGAAAATACTTCTTTGTCGAGAGGGTTCGACGAAGCGCCGAGGGCCGAGCGCGCAACGTGGCCCTTGGCGTCGATGATGAATATGTCGCGATATCCATAGCTCTTCAAAGTCTGCGCGAGAAGTTGTTGAGTTGCGTCCGCAGAGGTTGGTTCAAGAAACGCAACTGCGGCTGTGTGCTGAGCTCTCAGATCTGTTAGCCGGGCGCCGAAGATTTCTGCGTCGGCGAGCCGTTCGCGGATGAAATACTCGATTTCGGTGGCGCGCGATTCGGCAAGAAATCGCATCGTTTTCTCCGCCTCCATTTGGGTGGAGTCGGCATAGTGGTTAAAGGCCAATAACGCAGTGGCGGTTGTTATGGCCAGTACTGAACAGGCCAACGTGGCGATGGTGGTGTCCTTAAAGGGCATCATCCAACCAAACCCGACGTGGCGGCTGTCTTCCAAGCTTACGTTCCTCATTGACGTTGCAGGGCGAGTTTCAGTATAGCGATCGCTCCGAAATAGTTCTCGCTAGCGGTGCGGCGCGCTCCAACGCGTGGTCTAGGTCAGTCTTGCGGCGGCGCAGCGAAAAATTTCGCCCCTCGGCCGGGTCGGCCAGCAGGGGGAATTCGATGCGCCGAGCTGCGGGTGTGGCGTGGCGATCTGAGCGCTGACTTGGGGTGAAGGTATATAAATTGATCTTCAAGGCGAAGTATCGCTACCCGCGGTGCACCGCCCGAACCATGGCAGCGCTCGGGGGCGGGCTGCGCCGCGCGTAAGTACCGTATACGCTCAGTTTCGGTCGCTGGGCTGGGTGTTGCCAAGTCGGTTGCGATCAAGCGCGTGAGTGATAAACGCCATCCTGTACGAGGTCGCTACAACGTTTTGCGAGGAGTGGCAGGGTCTGCATCGGCTGCCTCGAATTTCCGTGTCGATATTGCTCGGGAGCGTGTGGCGCGGCGTGATGCTGCGGCCGCCACTGCGCGAACGTACGTCGCTGGGGGTGGCGGTGGGCGTGGAAGCGGGCGTCATCGTTATGCCCAGAGCTCTGTGCGCGAGGCTCTAGTCCTTGGTGCGGAGGGGGGGCGCATTGATAGCGGTTCATTCCAGTCCGCACGGGTGGAGTGAACTTGCCGCTGAGCATTCAAAAAGCCCGGTTGGTGCCAAGATTGGCTAGCTCATGCGCGGTGCGTGTCCGGGCGGCGCTGGATACGCTAACCCGACTATGCGGCCTCGTTTGCCTTGCGATATCGCGCACTTGCGCGTGCGCTTGCCGTCCTCGCTTCAGTGCGGAGGTCCTCGAAGTCAGCGCGTTTGGAGAGACAAAATTCGCCGGCAGACAGGTCGAGAAGATTTGTGTGACTCACGGTAAGATTCATGGTGATCTGCCAATGATGGCGGCACCGGTCCGGCCGTATTCGACCTGAGCGCGAACAAGGTGGGCGGGCTCCGATGTGCAAGACGGTGGCAATAGGGCCTACGGCAACCACTCCGGTCGAACGCTCCGCTGTTGGTGTTTCGGCGTACGTGCCTGGAGTTTCCGATTGGGTCGAAATCCGTCTCGATGCGGAGGGCTTTCTGGCCCCGAAGGAATGAAGTAATGGCGCTACGTTCGACGGCGGGGGGTTGGGGCTCGGTCACGCGAACATTTCACTGGGGAATGTTGGTGCTGCTCCTTGGCATCGTGTCGGTCGGCTACTACATGACCACTTTGCCGCTGGGCCCGGTCAAGCTGAAGATCTACGCGCTGCACAAATCTATCGGCTTGACGCTTCTCGTGCTCGCGATCCTGCGGGCGCTGTGGCGCCTCTCCGAGCAGCGACCGGCGCTGCCGGTAATGCCGATCTGGCAGGTGCGCGTGGCGCACAGCGCCCACTTGCTTCTCTATGGGCTTCTGTTGTTGATGCCGCTGTCCGGATGGCTGTACAACTCGGCGTCTGGCTTTCCGCTGCAGTGGTTTCATGTGCTGAATCTTCCGGCGCTGGCTCGCGCCGATCCTCACCTGAAAGTACTGGCGAGGTCCGTGCACGAGATTGGCGCAGTCGCGTTGATCGGCGTGGTTGCGCTGCACGCGCTGGTGGCGCTAAAACACCACTTTATCGACAATGACGTAACGCTCCGGCGGATGTTGCCTTGGCGGGGGGATAGATTTTGAAGAGAGTTTTAGCGGTTTTCCGGACGGCTTTTGTGGCGCTTGCTTTCGTGGCAACGCTCGCCGTTGCGGCGCCTGTGTATCCGGTTGTCGCTGCGCGGAGTTCACTTGCGTTCTCCGGCACGCAACAAGGTGAGCGCTTTAATGGTGTCTTTCGGGCCTTCGATGCGCGCATTCAGTACGCGCCAGATGACCTTGCGGGGTCGCACTTCGACGTGACGATTCCGTTGAAGTCGCTCGACAGCAAGAACTCTGAGCGTGACGCAGCGCTGGCCACTGCGGACTGGTTCGACTTCACGCACTTCCCCAACGCGACTTTTCGCACCGTCGCGATGCATATGACGGCAACCGGCGTAGTCGCGGATGCTGACGTGACCATCAAGGGACGTACGCGGCGCATCGCGTTTCCGTTTACCTGGAAAGGGGCAGCCAGTGGCGCCACGCTGGATGCGCGGGTGACGCTGGATCGGCTCGACTATGGTCTTGGGACCGGGGATTGGGCTGACGATGCCATGATCGGTCGCAAGGTCGAGGTGACCGTGCGCCTCGTGCTCGGGCCCGTCGTGCCGGGCGAGGTGCCGGTGGCAAAGTCGACATTGAAGTCCGTAGGCCAGCCCAAGCCTAAGCGCTGATCGTCCGCAGGGCCCGCTGGCAAGCGGGGCTTCACGAACCCTGATAAATTGCTAGGGGTTTCCCCGGTAGGATCCTGCGGGGAGGCGGTGGACAATGTGTCCCGGTGCCTGTGAGTCGGGTGTCGGCGCCGCGTGCGCCGCCACTAGTGCAGCCTAGCGGCCCCATCGAGTCGGTATTTGGCCTCCAGATCATCGGCTGCTTGCCGACGTTGCAGCGCAACATTTCGGGCTGGCGGTTGCCGGCGGCGGGCCGGGCGGCAGGTGCTTCGGGGCGTCTTCGCTGTGCCGATGGTTGCAATATTGGCAGCTGTTTTTCGTTCGATTGATTCTCTGAAGGAGACTCTAGATGGCCACTGCCCCTGCTCGCGGCGCATCCGGTGATGCCTCTGCTGCGTCACGTCGCCGTGTTCTGATCGTTGATGATCACCCGATCGTCCGGCAGGGCTTGAAGCGGCTGATCGACCAGGAGCCAGATCTTTGCGTTTGCGGCGAGGCCGACAACGCACGCGATGCCAAGATAGCCATCCGCGAACTCAGTCCGGATGTGGTGATCGTTGATATCTCGCTCAAGCAGGGGGATGGTATCGAGATCGTCAAGGATGCCCGTGCACACTATTCGTCGCTGCCGATCCTCGTCCTGTCGATGCATGACGAGACGATCTACGCGGAACGCCTGTTGGCGGCGGGTGCAAACGGTTACATCATGAAACAGGCCGCCAGCGACCAGTTTCTGACCGCGCTGCGACGCGTGCTGTCCGGCGCCATTTATGTCAGCGAGGCGGTCGGCAGCAGCATGATCCAGAAGTTCGCTTCGGGCGCTTCATACGTCTCTGCCAACCCGATCGACCAGCTTTCTAACCGCGAGCTGCAGATTCTGCAAATGATTGGCCGTGGCTCGTCTACCCGCGAGGCTGCAGAGGCGCTCAATCTGTCGATCAAGACCATTGAGTCTCACCGTCAGCGCATCAAGCGCAAGCTGAACCTCGCGACCGGCTCACAGCTCGTTCAGTACGCGGTCAATTGGTTCTCAGGCCGCGACGCCGCTGGCGGCCCCTGACCGAACGGGCTGGGCATTCTGCGCCCGCCCGCGGTTTAAACCTTAGGGCCCGTGGTCGCCTCCAAGCTCTTAGGATCCGGAGCAAGGCAGGCATGGACGTCGCGGCGGCACCCCTCAGCGAGTACACGGCCCCCAAGGGTGCCGGACCCGATGAAGACCTGCTCGCGGTGGCTGCAGCCGCCCGTGGCGATCGTCGTGCCTTCGAGCGGCTGTATCGCCGGCATGTAGGCCAGATATACGCCCTGTGCCTGCGCATGACCGGGCGCCACGACCGCGCCGAGGACTGTGTGCAGGAGACCTTCATCGCCGCCTGGCGGGCCCTGCCGGGATTTGCGTCGCGCAGTCGCTTCTCCACGTGGCTGCATCGTATCGCCGTGAACACCGTGATCGGGCGGCAGCGTGGACTTGCGGCCCGCCTCGAGATGGTGACGGACGAACCCGCCGAGGTACTCGACCGCCGTGCCGTCGACGACTTGCCCGCCCTCGACGTCGAGGCTGCGATCGCGACATTGCCGGACGGCGCCCGCCACGTTCTGGTGATGGTGGGCCTCTATGGCTTCAGTCACGAGGAAGCGGCGGCAGAGCTAGGCATTGCCGTTGGTACCAGTAAGGCTCAGCTTCACCGTGCGCGCGCTTTGCTCACGGCTCGACTCGGCCTGGAGACATCGACATGAACAGGCCCCTGAGCGCGTCTGACCGTGACCTCGACGGGCTACTCGCCGCCTTGCCGCGCGCAGTGCCGCCACCGGCCGATCTGTGGCCCGCCATCAATGCAGCGATCTCGGCTGCGCCGGCGCACCCTGCGCGTCGTAATAGGCTGTATGCCCTCGCGGCGGGGCTCGCGGTCGTGGGGGTCGCCGTGGTACTTGCCGGGCGTGCCGTCCATCCGCCGGTGGAGCTTGCCGCCGTCACGTCGGCAGTCGATGCGCCCCGCGCGAGCGGCAGCGTGCGCGCGGTCGAGGCCAAGGAAAGCGAGTACCAGGCGACCCGGGTTGCGCTGCAACGTACCTACGAGGAGCGAGTGAGGCTGCTGTCGCCGGCCACCCGCGTGCGCATCGCGGCAGATCTCGCCAGCATCCGCCGCGCCCAGGACGACATTCGCCGCGCGCTCTCGGCCGACCCGGGTAGTCGCGTGCTGCTCAGGCTCTACGAGAGCACGACACAGCAGGAATTCGATTTGTATTCGATCGTTGGACGCAGCACCGAACCTGTTGCCACAAGGACTCTCACATGAACGCCTTACGCTTTGTTTCGCCCCCGCTGCGTGCGTGCCTGCTGCTCGCCGCTGTGTGTCCTGCCCTCGCGCTGGCCGCGGCTCCACGCAACATAGATGAGCACCGACCGGTGGATTCGCATGCCCAGGTGGAGGTCATCAACGTTGCCGGTCGGGTCGAAATCATCGGTTGGGACAAGCCTGAACTTGCAGTCAACGGCACCCTCGGAGGCGGTGTGGAACGTCTGGAGATCACGACCGTTGGATCGCGCACGACCGTAAGGGTCGTAACGCACGGGTTGGCTGGAATCCATTTTGGCTGGAATCCGACCGCCCCCGAGGAAGCGCGGCTCGTCATACACGTACCAACCACTGCATCAATCAGCGCCCAGTTGGTGAGTGCCGACGTCAATGTCAGTGGTGTCAGCGGCAATCAGGAAATCCAGACCGTGAGTGGTGATGTGTTGGCCGCCGTTCAGCACGAGGTTCGCGTGCATACGGTCAGTGGCGATGTGAAGCTTAACGCCGGACCCGAGTCGCGCCTGATCGAGGTGCAGACGGTCAGTGGCGACCTGATTATTGACGGTGGCGGCGGCGAGATAAGCATCAACTCGGTCAGTGGGGACGGCCTGCTGCGCATTGGCGGGGTAGCAAGGTTCAAGGTCAAGACCGTGTCGGGAGACTTCAACGTAGCGCTCACGCTCGCCGCGGACGGGCGTTTTGATGCCGAGTCGATCAGTGGCGACCTGAACGTTGACTTCGCTGGCGCTTTGCCGCCGGCCGAGTACGACCTGCAGACCTTTAGCGGCGACCTGGAGACGTGCAGCGGACGCAAGGGTGCGCGCGAGGGCTTCGGGCCGGGTAATCGGCTGAACTTTCGCGAAGGGGCCGGTACCGGACGCGTGCGCGTCGATACCAAGAGCGGCGACGTTAAGCTCTGCATGCACAAGTAGCCCATCCGGCAGCTGGCGTGCGATCAATAGGTCGCACGCGATGCCCGCCGCCACTTACAATGGCATGAACCCCCGGGGTGTTCATGCCGATGCCAGTCAAAGTCTCCAGCGCGGCCGCTGCGCGTTTCGCGCCCGCGCTGCTCGCCTGGTATCGCCACCACGGCCGCCACGATCTGCCGTGGCAGCAGGATCGCACGCTCTATCGTGTGTGGATCTCCGAAATCATGCTGCAGCAGACTCAGGTCGCGACGGTAATTCCGTACTACACCCGCTTCATGGAGCGCTTCCCGGGCGTTGCCGAGCTTGCGAGTGCGCCGTTGGACGAAGTGCTGCACCATTGGTCTGGGCTGGGGTACTACGCGCGTGCGCGCAACCTGCACCTGGCGGCGGGGCGGATCTCGGCCGCTCACGGCGGCGAAGTTCCGCAGGAATTTGAGGCGCTGCACGCGCTGCCTGGAATCGGGCGCTCGACAGCCGGTGCGATCCTCTCGCTCGCTCTCGACCAGCGCCAGCCTATCCTCGACGGCAACGTCCGCCGCGTACTTGCGCGCTGGGCGGGGGTCGAGGGATTCCCGGGTGCGCAACCGGTGGAGCGTGCGCTGTGGGCCGTCAGCGAGGCGGTGACGCCAGCACGGGAGTCGGCCGCGTTCACGCAGGCCATCATGGATTTGGGTGCGACGTTATGCACGCGGGGTCAGCCGCGCTGCGGCGACTGCCCGGTTGCCAGCGGCTGCGTGGCGCTCGCCACCAACCGTACCGACGAGTTGCCCAGCGCCCGGCCGGGGAAGGCTCGTCCCAGCCGCGAGGTGGTGTGGCTCGTGCTGCGCCGTGGTGAGTCGCTACTGCTCGCGCAACGAGCGCCGACTGGCCTGTGGGGCGGGCTGTGGGGGTTTCCGGAGTTCACGAACGCAGCGGCGGCGACGCGCGAGGCGCGTAGCCGGGGGGCGGCGCCAAAAGCGCGCGCTCGGCGCCTCGAGGTGATCGTTCATGAGTTCACGCACTTCACGTTACGTATTACGCCCTTGCTGCACGAGGTGCCGGATGAGCAGGCCGCCGATGGGGTGATGGAGGGAGGCGGGGAGACATGGTACAACTCGCGCCGGCCGGCAAAGCTGGGTCTGGCCGCGCCGGTCACGGCGTTGGTGGGGTTGCTGGCCGTACCCGGTTTTGCGCAGCGCAACAGATGATCTGCACCTAGGAGACGTGATGGCTCGCATCGTTCAATGTGTCGTGTTGGGTCGCGCCGCCGAAGGGCTTACCTACGCGCCGTATCCAGGCGACCTCGGCAAGCGCATCTACAACCAGATCTCTAAGGAGGCCTGGCAGCGGTGGGTTGCTCACCAGACGATGCTGATTAACGAGTATCGCCTGACGCCGATCGATCCCAAGAACCGGGAGTTCCTGGTCACTGAAATGGAGAAATTCCTGTTCGGCGGCGGGGTGGCTAAGCCCGCCGGCTTCGTCGATCCGAGTGGTGGGACGCCTAGTACCTAACGAATCCGTGCGGCGCGCGTCGACAGACGCGTGATCGTCATCGGTTGAGCAAAGCCGTCCGTGGCGAGACCCTTCATGTTGAGCAGTCGAAAGTCCGGCTATCCGGAGCGCATCGTGTGTCTCACCGAAGAGACCACCGAGACGCTCTATCTGCTCGCTGAGGACTGGCGGATCGTTGGGATATCCGGCTTTACGGTGCGACCGCCGCGCGCGCGTCGAGAAAAGCCACGCGTCTCGGCATTCATCAGCGCGAAGATCGACCGCATCGTGGCGCTGAAGCCTGACCTCGTGCTGGGATTTTCCGATCTGCAGGCTGACATCGCTGCCGATCTGGTCCGTGCCGGAATTTCCGTGCACATCTTCAATCAGCGCAGCGTTGCCGAGATACTGCAGATGATCCGCGTGCTGGGCGGGATGATTGGTTGCGAGGGGAAGGCCGCGACGTTGGTCGACGAACTCGAATCCGGCCTCGACCTGGCGCGGCGGACCGCGGCGCAACTCGTGCGACGGCCGCGGGTCTATTTCGAGGAGTGGGATGAGCCGCAGATCTCAGCGATCCGTTGGGTGTCAGAGTTGATCCAGATTGCCGGCGGCGACGATTGCTTCCCTGAGTTGGCTGCGCAATCGCTGGGTCGCGATCGCATCATTGCCGATCCGCTGGAGGTGCCACGACGCGCCCCGGAGCTGATCATCGGCTCCTGGTGTGGTAAGAAATTTCGGCCCGACACCGTCGCTGCGCGGCATGGCTGGGCCGAGATCCCGGCGGTGCGCGCCGGGCAACTGCATGAGGTCAAGTCGCCGATCATCCTGCAGCCGGGGCCGGCGGCGCTGACGGACGGCTTGGAGGCGTTGAGCCGCATCGTGGTGAACTGGGCGCATCCGTCGAATTGAGCGCACCCCGGCGGCCGCTACGGCAAGCGAGGGCTGGCGGCTATAAAAACAGAGAATTGCGAGCCAACCTTGACGGCTCTGGGCCGCCCCCGGTCTAATACGCGCCCCGCGCCCCTCCGGGTAAAGCGGGTCTCCTTGAAAAACAAGGAGTTAAGATGGCCGGGTAGCTCAGTTGGTAGAGCAGCGGATTGAAAATCCGCGTGTCGTTGGTTCGATTCCGACCCCGGCCACCATTTCCCCCTGTTGATTCATGCGGTTAGCGCCCGCGGTGTGCGGCTATACGCCGTAGCTCACCGTTCGCACGGCGTCGGGTTGTCGTGACGACTCGGCGTAGTTCCGGCGGTGCCGGTCGCGGTTGATAGCTGCGCGCGCAGTCATAACATTGTTAACACAATGAGAGCCTTGCCCGTAAACCTCCGCCGCATTGGGAATTCACTTGGCATTGTGATCCCAAAGCCCGTTTTGGCTCAGGTCGGCCTATCCGAGCAGGCCGAGCTCACCGCCGAACGCGGGGCCATCGTGTTGCGCAAGCCTCGTAAGCCTGCGCGCACGGGCTGGGCTGACGCCGCGTGCGCAGTTGTTAACCAGGGCGAAGACGAGCTCTTGATGGGCGAGTTTGCGAATGCTGCAGAGTCGGAGCACGAGTGGTGAAACGTGGTGAGATCTGGCTGGTCTCTCTTGATCCGACAGTCGGCAGTGAGATCAAGAAGTCGCGCCCTTCGGTGTGCCCGTGACGCACGCTGGAACCATGACCTTGCCCGGTCTCCACGTACATCAGAAATGCTAATTTGACTGATGTACGGAGGACGATATGGGACAGCAGAAATCGGAGGTACCGAGCCGTCGGTACACGCGCGAGTTCAAGCACGAGGCGGCGCGCCTGGCGGAGA
>CAIYLH010000069.1 GCA_903927005.1 uncultured Pseudomonadota bacterium | reverse complement strand
ACTAGTCCGGGGTGCGGAAGGTCGGCCCGGGCAAGTGCCCCGGCCGACGTCCCTATCAGGATCGATCGATCAGATCTTGCCAACCAGGTCGAGCGACGGCGACAGCGTCTTCGCGCCCGGCGTCCACTTGGCAGGGCAAACTTCGCCCGGATGCGAGGCGACGTACTGCGCGGCCTGAACCTTGCGCAGCAGTTCCTTCGCATCGCGGCCGATGCCGTTGTCATGAACTTCCATGACCTTGATCTCGCCGGCCGGGTTGATCACGAACGTGCCACGCAGTGCGAGACCGGCGTCCTCAATCAGAACCTCGAAGTTACGCGCGAGCGTCGTGGTCGGGTCGCCAACGAGCGGGTACTTGACCTTGGCGATCGTCTCGGAGGTGTCGTGCCAGGCCTTGTGCGCGAAGTGGGTGTCGGTCGACACGCCATAGATTTCCACGCCCAGCTTCTGGAACTCAGCGTAATGATCGGCCAGGTCGCCCAGTTCGGTCGGGCAGACAAAGGTGAAATCGGCCGGGTAGAAGACGACGACCGACCACTTGCCCATGAGGTCTTCATGGGAAACGGGGACAAACTTGCCGTTGTGGTACGCGGTCGCCTTGAACGGCTTGATGACGGTATTGATCAGAGACATTAGCTATTCCTCGGCAGATTGTTGAAAGCGAGGCGAAGTCTGGCAGGCCCCAAAAGATAGTTCAAATGGATTAAATCAATATAAACGATAGATATAGTCTATCAATTGGCCTCGTCAGGGCGCAGGTCTATCGCTATCCTGCAAGCGCGCCGGCGGCGCTTCGCGGCCGGCCTCAGGCGGGAGATCGCTGATGACGCAGGCAGTAGGAACGGTGCAGGTCGAGACTGAACGGGTCATTGTCACGGAATATTGCTTTGCGCCCGGGGCGGAGACCGGCTATCACGTGCACGCTCACGACTACGTGGTCGTCCCGCTCACGAGCGGCACGTTGCGCTTGGTTGAGCCCAGCGGCACACGGGACGCCCCACTGAAGGCCGGTCAATCGTACTCTCGCCCGGCTGGGGTCGCGCACAACGTCATTAACGTCAACGACCACGAGTTCCGCTTCATCGAGGTCGAACTCAAATAGCAGGCGGTCTGTCTAGCCGTGGCGCGGCGTTGTACAGCTTTAGAGAAGTCGATTGCGCGCAGTCTGCGTTTATTACGTACGCCCATCGCGTGTCGCCCTAGCCTGCCGGCGCTAGACTCCGGCCACTCCCGCCCCCCGGGAGACCCTGCTTGGCTGCGGAGGATGGCTGTGTGTAACCGAATGCTTGATAGCTGTGACCGATGCGCGCTGGTAGTGCTGTGCGGTGGCGACGCCCTGCACAGTCGAGTCGGCGCCGTGCGAACCCTGGTGGCGGCTGGGGAGGCGCTTTACGTCGAGGGCCGTCCCACTGACGCGATATACGCGCTGCGCAGCGGATCAATCAAGGATGTTGTCACCCGACCCAGCGGCTCGGAGGCCGTGCTGCAGGTGGCGGTCGCGGGGGACGTCATCGGACTTGCTGGGCTGTCTGGCGTTAGCAGCCGCACGTCGGCGATCGCACTCACCCAGAGTCGTGTCTGCCGGTTGCCGCGCGCATCGCTCGAGAAGCTTGCGGAGGACGCGCCGCGAGTTGGCATGGAACTGTTGCGTCTGCTCGCTGCCCGGGTCAACGCCACCCAACAGCTGCTCGGTGAGATTTTCGAGCAGGCTGCCCTCGCTCGTGTCGCAACCTTCGTGTTGGACATGTCCGGTCGATTGCAGCGCGCGGGGCTGGACGGATCGCGCTTCCGTTTGGCTGTCAGTCGACGAGATATCGCAAGTTACCTGGGCGTCACGATCGAGACGGTCAGTCGCTGCATGTCAGAGCTAGGTCGGTTGCGTGTCATCGACGTCAGCGCCAAGGACCTGCGTGTACTGGATGCCAGCGACCTGCGGCTGATTGCGGGCGCTGTAACAAGCTGATCCGCGAGGGCGGTTCACGCCGCCCCGGCGCGTGACCACCGTCTCAGTCCTTGAACATGCCGGTCGGGATGTGGATCCCTTCGTGGCGCGAGGCTTCCAGTCGCGCTAAGTTAGTTCATGCTCAGCTCTCTCGTACTTGCCCCGCCACGCGCTAACCGCGCGCGTATTGTTGCGTTCAGGGCGGGATGACGATGTCCGGCACGCGCCTCATCGTGTATTTGGCCGGCGATGTGGGGCTCCTGTTGTGGGGCACCCATATGGTCAGCACCGGCGTGCAGCGCGGCTACGGCAGCCTGCTGCGCCAATGGCTTGAGCGCAACCTTTCGACCCGGTGGGCCTCGTTCGCAGCCGGCGTTGGCATAACGACCTTACTGCAGAGCAGCACAGCGACTGGCTTGATGGCCGTCTCTTTCACCGAATCCGGCGTCATTGCACTCGCGCCTGCGCTTGCCGTCATGCTGGGGGCCAACGTCGGCACCGCGATCGTCGCGAAAATGCTGGCGTTTGATGTGAGCCTGCTCGCCCCGCCACTGCTGCTATTCGGCGTGATGATATTCCGCTGGTCGAAGGGCAGCCACGTCAAGAACATAGGTCGCGTGGCGATAGGTGTCGGTTTGATGATTTCTGCACTTTCGGCAATGCAGCACACGCTGGCGCCGGTCGAGGCTACACCGCTGTTACGGGAAATTCTCGCGGCACTGAGCGCGGAGCCGCTAATCGCAATGATCGTCGCGGCGTAAATTACCTGGGCGTGCCACTCGAGCGTTGCCATTGTGCTATTCGTTGCGACACTTACGGTGGGTCACGTGCTTGGGCTGCAGGAGGCATTGGCGTTAGTACTTGGTGCCAACGTCGGTGGCGCGATGCCGGCGCTTATGCACGCTTCGGCGCCCGTGGCGCGTCGTCTGCCACTGGGGAATTTTCTAGTGCGGGTGCTGGGTGCTGCGACGCTATTGCCTTTTCTGGGCTTCGTCGCGCACGGCCTGACGCTGCTGCCCGTTTCAGCTACAAGGCTAGCGGTGGACTTCCACGTGCTGTTCAATTTGGCGCTGGCGCTGGCGTTCCTGCCGGTCGTTGAGCGCTCCGCCTCGTTGCTAGTGCGGCTGCTCCCCGAGCCGCCGCAACCTGCCGATCCAGGAAAGCCCCTCTATCTTGAGGCAGCAGCGCTCGATTCGGCGACTGTGGCGCTAGCGAACGCGACGCGTGAAACGCTGCGAATGGCGGACATGGCCGATGGCATGTTGCGCACCTCGCTTGAGGTTTTCCGCGATGAGGATAACGGCAAGCTGGCTATGGTTTCGGACTCCGACCGGGCTATCCGTCAGCTAGGCAGCGCTATCCGCTCCTATCTCGTCGCAATGAGCTCCGAGCAGACGCTGGACGACTCGCGTGAGGGATCGCGCCTTCAGGATATTCTAAGTGCGGTCATTAACATCGAGCATGTCAGCGACATCGTTGCCAACAGCCTAATGGAATTCGTGGCTCGATCCCAAAAGCAGGGTCTGGCGCTATCACCTGCCGAAGTGCAGGAAATTGGCGCCATGCACGACGAACTTCTGGAGAGCCTCAGGCTCGCGATGGCAGTTTTTCTGCGTGGCGATCCTGCAGATGCGCAGCGCTTGTTTGAGCGAAAATCACGACTGCGAGAAATGGAAGCCGATGCGACAGCACTGATGGTTCGCCAGTTGCGAGAGTCAATGTTGGCAAACCGCGCAACAGGCCAGGACGGCGCGCCTGCGATGCAGGACGACAGCCGGGTCGTGCGTGTCGCCCGCGACCTGCGGCGAATTCACTCGCACTTGGCTACGTTTGCGTATCCGGCGCTGCGTGCGCCAGTGGGCGGCGCGCTGCGCAAGTTAAAGGGCCGGGCGCGCAGCGGCGATGTCGAGCGGGCGCCGTCGAAGTGGCCCGATCGGCAGCGCTAGCCCAAGGCCAGCGTCGGGGCAGGTTCTCCGAGCAGGTGACCCAGCAGGTCGGCGACGCTCTTGATCTGCTCGCCGAACGGCAGTGATTCGCTGCCACGAAAGAACAGTCCCTTGTCGACGCTGCCGCGCTGCGCCGCTGCGAGCTGCGTTTCGATGCAGAACTGGCCGGCGGCAGGGTTGCCGTCCTTGAAGCCACACGAGGAGAGACATTGGACCTGGCTCGGGCAGGTGATGCCCGATGGATCAGGCCGTGCAGCAGCACGCAACCGCGGCTCCTTCTGCAGATAGCGCTTCAGCCACGGCGTCAGCACCGCCCGTGCAGGCAGTCCCGCCGGGCTCATGAACGTGACAATGTCGGCAGGTAGAGCCTCGGCGAGCACTTTCTTGAAGTTCGGGTGGGCGTCGCACTCGACCGTCACCGCGAAAGGGGTGCCGATTTGTACGGCGTTAGCGCCGAGCGCGAATGCGGCCTGCATCTTCTCGCGACTGTTGATGCCGCCGGCGACGATCAGTGGCACGGTCGCCGATTCGCCGCCCTCGGCACGGATTGCGGCCAGCACTCGGGCAAAGTCGAAGCGAGTGTCATCAATATCCGCCATTCGCGTTGCGCCCAGATGGCCGCCGGCGTAGCGCGGATGCTCCAGTACGATCGCGTCGGGCATCCGGCCGCGCCGAGCCCATTTCTTCATGACTACGCGCACACCCCGCTCCTCCGAAAGAATCGGGATCAGCGCGACGTCGGGATAAGGCTCGGTCAGCTCCGGCAGCTCCAGCGGCAGGCCGGCGCCGGACACAATCGCGTTAGCGCCGCTGCGGCAGGCTTCCACGACGAGGTCGGCGTAGTTGGAGAGCGCGCGCATGACGTTGACGGCAATGAATCCACTGGGCCCTGCGATCGCCCGTGCGGCAGCGATCTCGCGCGCCAAGGCCTCGACGTTTGCCGCACCGTGCGACGCGGGGTCGCGGCACCGGCGCAGTCGCTGCATGATGTCAGGGTAAAGTCGGCGCAGGTCGACGCTCGCCAGGGTCCCTACGGCGCCGTGGCGGGCGACGGTACCGGCCAGCCGGTGACCGGATATGCCTACCCCCATCCCCCCCTGCACGATCGGCAGGAGTCGGTGGCCGCGTATCTGCAGCACGGGGTTCTCAAGTCCGGTCATAGGGGGCACGTCGTGGTCAGCTTGTGGGCTACCTGAGGCTACCCGACCCCCCGCCAAGACCACTTGAGGTAGATCAATTTTGCGGGCTAATTCCGCTGATCTTGCCGAAATGGCCGGCTGTGAAGGACGCCGATCTGCGCCTGACTGGATGGAGCCTTAGTTCAATAAGGGCTATTCCCCTGCCAGGCACTGCCCTGCAGGGGGTTGGACAAGCAGCCACCCAGTGCGCGGCCAGCGGGGACGCCGGCTCGCAAGGGCTCCTTTGCATCCCAGGAGCCCACCATCGCTCCGGCTCCCCTGCCCCCATGTCGCTGTTGCAAGCGTCATACGTACGGGCGTGCGGCGCCAGGTCGGTGGCAAACTGTCGTCGCCGGATAGCGTCTGCCGAACCAGTGCGGGTGAGCGCGCTGCACGCCGCGCGCGTTGACGCAGCCCGGTATACTCTGATAATTCCCAGCGGAGCCGCCGTGTCCCACGAACCTCGCATTGAGTCGCTCGAAATCAAGGTCGCACATCTGGAACGTGCGCTGCAGGAGCTGTCTGACGTGCTGTTCCGCCAGCAGCAGCTGATCGACGTTCAAAATGCCCGTCACCTGCGGCTGCTTGAGCGGTTGGAAAGCGCCGATGCCAGTGGGCCTTCGGAATCACAGTTCGAGGTGCCGCCGCACTATTGATGCCGGCTCCTTGCGCCTAAAGCGCCTGGGCCTAATTGTGGTATTTCGCGGTGCTTTATCTGCTGCGATGCGGCATCGTGACGGCAGGTGAGGGACGCTGGTTTCGGTCGCTGCCGCTGCGAGTAGGGATGCCGCTCAATACCAAAACAGATGCTCGTCTGCAGAGCGCCCTCCGCCAATGGGGAGCGCACGACCACCGTCTGTTGCAGGTGCTGCGCGCCGTGCAGACGCCAGCGGGCTATCTGTCGGCGGAGGTGCTTGCCGCAGTTGCTGATTCGCTGAGCGTGCCGTTGGCTCAGGTGCGGGGCGTTGCAAGCTTCTACAGCTTCCTGTCGACTGAGCCGGTCGGCGACTTTCGGGTCCAGTTCTCCGACAGCATTACAGATCGAATGGACGGTAGCGCGGCGCTTCTCGACAAGCTCTGCCGGCTACTGTGGGCGGAACCCGGGCACGTGGCTGGCGATGGCCTGGTCAGCGTGGCAACGACCTCCTGCACGGGCCTTTGCGACCAAGGGCCGGCGATGCTGGTGAATGGCCGGGCAATAGGCCGGCTGAATCACGCGCGCATCGAGCGCATTAGCGAGCTAATTCTTGCGCGTATTCCGGTGGACCGTTGGCCCGCGGAGCTGTTTGAGATAGTGGACATTGTCCGCCGTCGCGACCTGCTGTTGAAATGTGAACTTGAGCCGGGCGCTGCACTGACGGTGGCGCGGCGCCTGTCGCCCGCCGAGCTGATCGGTGTCATTGCCCGTGCTGGACTACGCGGCCGCGGCGGCGCGGGCTTTCCGAGCGCCTCCAAGTGGGCGGCATGCGCGGCCGCACCAGGCCCCGAGCGTTACATCGTCTGTAATGCCGACGAGGGTGAGCCGGGAACGTTCAAGGATCGGCTACTGCTGAGCCAACATGCAGACCTGATCGTTGAAGGCATGACTCTTGCGGGCTACGCGGTAGGCGCGAGTCACGGCCTGCTATACCTGCGAGCGGAGTACCTTTTTCTGCGTGACGGGCTCGAGCAGACGCTAGCTCGGCGGCGACAGGCGGGACTGTTAGGCGCCACTGCGGCGATCCCCTTCGACGTGGAGTTGCACGTTGGCGCAGGCTCCTACGTGTGTGGGGAGGAAACCGCGCTGCTTGAGTCATTGGAGGGACGGCGCGGCATCCCAAGAAACCGACCGCCGTATCCGGTCACCCACGGTTATCGCGACCGACCCACGGTGGTCGACAACGTCGAAACGTTTTGCGCGGCCGCGCTGGTACTGCTAGCGGGCGCAGAAGCGTTTCGGAAGCGTGGAACGGCGCAGTCGCAGGGAACGAAATTGTTGTCGGTGGCAGGAGACTCGCCTGCTCGAGGCATTTACGAATTTCCCTTTGGGGTGACGGTGCGGCAGGTGCTGCAGGCTGCGGGGGCTGAGGACGCCATCGCGGTGCAGGTGGGCGGTCCATCGGGAACGTGCATTTCCGTGGATGAGTTCGACCGACAGATTTCGTTCGAAGACCTGCCAACGGGAGGCGCATTCACGATCTTCGGACCAACCCGGGATATTTTCGAGGTGGCTCGTTCCTATGCCCATTTCTTTGCGCACGAGAGCTGTGGCTTCTGTACGCCCTGTCGGGTCGGCACAAGCCTACTCGCTCGAGTGGTCGACAAGATTCACGCAGGCTACGGCACTCGCCATGAGTTGGCCGAGCTTGAGCAACTGATCGCGGTGCTGGGCAAGGGATCCCACTGTGGGCTGGGTCATTCGGCCGGGAATCCGATTCGCGACACCTTGCTGCGTTTCATGCCTGCCTATGAGCGGCGTCTGGCATCAGCGGACTTTGCGCCGGCGTTTAATCTTGACGCGGCGCTGGCGCCTGCCAGGCGCATGACGGGCCGAGACGATCCTGCGGCGCATCTGGGTGAAGGCTCGTGAGCCAGACGTTTCTGCTCGATGGCGTTGCAGTGCCGTTCCAGGCTGGGCAGTCGGTGTTGCAGGCTGCGCTTGCCGCTGACCGCTACATTCCGCACCTGTGCTACCACCCGGAATTTCGGCCCCATGGAAGCTGCAAGCTTTGCACAGCGACGGTACAAGGTCGGCTGGTTGCCAGCTGTACGACGCCTGCGGCAGCGGATCTGGTCGTGCACAGTGACACCGAGGAGCTGCGTGCGTTACGTCGCACGCTCGTGCAGATGCTCTTCGCCGAAGGCAATCACTTCTGCCCCTCCTGCGAAAAGAGTGGCAGTTGCCAGTTGCAGGCGCTGGGCTCGGATCTTGGCGTCACGACCGCTGGCTTTCGCCACTATTTTCCCGATCGCCCGGTCGACGCGTCGCATCCGGATGCCTGGATAGACTTCAATCGTTGCGTGCTGTGCGAGCTGTGTGTGAGAGCCTCTGCGGCGGTGGATGGCAAGGATGTTTTCGCATTCTCCGGACGCGGCCTCAGCAAGCGACTAATCGTGAACTCCCCTTCCGGCAAGCTGGCGGATTCGTTGTTTGCAGTGTCCGACAAGGCAATGCACGTCTGCCCGGTCGGGGCGATTCTGCCCAAGCGCGTGGGCTTTGCCGTTCCTATAGGCGAACGGCGCTACGACCAGCACCCGATTAGCGAGCAGGCGCTTGCTGACGCGCCACGGGCTGCGGGAGAGCCAGATGTCTGAGCCCAATCCGCCGCGCGTGCGTCTGGCGACGACGTCATTGGCCGGCTGTTTTGGCTGTCATATGTCATTTCTGGACATTGACGAGAAGTTGTTTCCATTGCTTGAGCGGGTCGAATTTGACCGTTCGCCGCTTACCGACATAAAGAACTGCGGCCCTTGCGATGTCGGCCTTATCGAGGGCGGGGTCTGTAACGCCGAGAACGTCCATGTGCTGCGCGAGTTCCGCGCCAACTGCAAGGTGCTGATCGCCTTAGGCGCCTGCGCGATCACCGGCGGGCTGCCAGCACAGCGAAATCACCTTGATTTGGGGCTTTGTCTGCAGGAGGTGTACCTCACCGAGCCTAGTCTCGCGCGCGGCGGAATTCCGAACGATCCGGAGTTGCCGCTGCCATTGGATAAGGTCTATCCCCTGCACGAGATTGTCCACATCGACTACTTCATTCCCGGCTGCCCGCCGTCCGCCGAAGCGATCTGGAAAGTGTTGTCCGACCTGTTGGCCGGCCACACCCCTTACCTGGCCGAGCCGCTGATTCGCTATGACTGAGTCCCTTTCCACCAGTCCCGGTGTTGCGTTGGAGACTGCCAGCGGCGACGGACTGCGGCGCGTCGCCATTGATCCGCTTTCACGGGTCGAAGGTCACGGCAAGGTAACGCTGTTGCTGGATGCTGAGGATCGCGTGCAGCAGGCACGGCTGCACATCGTCGAGTTCCGTGGCTTCGAGAAGTTCATCCAGGGCCGGCCTTATTGGGAAGTACCGGTGATGGTGCAGCGACTCTGCGGCATCTGCCCGGTCAGTCATCATCTGGCCGCCGCCAAGGCCTGCGACATGATTGTCGGCGCCACCACCCTGACGCCAAGCGCCGAGAAACTGCGGCGGCTGATGCATTACGGCCAGATACTGCAGTCACACGCGCTGCATTTCTTCCATCTTTCCTCGCCCGACCTGCTGTTTGGATTCGACAGCGATGCGAGCCGACGCAACATCGTTGGCCTGGCGGCGGCTCACCCGGAACTTGCCCGCCGTGGCGTGCTGCTACGAAAACTCGGTCAGGAGGTCATCCGCATGACGTCCGGCAAGAGGATTCATGGCACGGGCGCCATCCCCGGCGGCGTCAACCGCAACCTGTCGGCTGAGGAGCGGCAGCAATTGCGCGCAGCGCTTCCTGAGGCGATCGACTGGAGCCGCCAGGCCGTGCAGCTGGTGCGGCAGTTATTCGAGGACAATCTGGCGGTTTACCGCGAGTTTGCAAGCTTCGAGGCCAACACCCTCGCGCTGGTTCGGGCCGACGGCGCAATGGACCTTTATCACGGCGGTTTGCGCGCGCGCGACCCCGACGGCAACACCTTGCTCGATGACGTCGACTACGCGCACTACTGGGAGCACATTCTCGAAGAAGTGAAGCCCTGGAGCTACATGAAGTTTCCGTTCCTGCGGCAGCTAGGTGCCGACAAGGGCTGGTATCGGGTAGGTCCGCTGAGTCGGGTCACCCAGTGCGACTTCATACCGACCCCGCAGGCGGATGCTGAGCGTATTGCCTTCCTTGCCTTCGACGCGGGTCGCGCGGCACGGGCAACTCTCGGCTTTCACTGGGCACGAATGATCGAGATGCTGCACGCCGCAGAGGTCATTGCGGAGCTTGTCGACGACGACGATATCTCAGGCAGCGAACTGGTCGTGCGCGGCAGTAGCGCGCGTCGCGGCGTTGGCGTCATCGAGGCCCCACGCGGCACGCTTATCCATCACTATACGGTCGACGAGAACGACATGGTGGTGCGCGCCAACCTGATCGTGTCTACCACACACAACAACCAGTCTATGAATGTCGCCATTCGTGAGGTCGCTCGTCGCTATCTGGATGGCCGGACGCTAACCGAAGGCTTGCTCAACCACATCGAGGTGGCGATTCGGGCCTTTGATCCTTGTCTGTCGTGTGCGACGCACGCGCTGGGGCAGATGCCGCTGGCGGTGGAACTCGTGTCGAACGGCGGCGATCTCCTTGATCGCCGCTCGAGGTACTGAACATGGTGGCTCCCATCCTGGTGCTCGCCGTCGGCAACCCCAGCCGGGGTGATGATGCGCTCGGCCCTATGCTTGCAGAACGCATAGAGCGTGCCCGGCTTGCTGGTGTCGAGGTGCTGATCGATTTTCAGCTGCAGATAGAGCACGCCTTGGACCTCGAGGGGCGGTCGCTGGTGATATTCGTTGACGCCGGTACCGGCACACCGCCACCGTTCCACTGGCTGGACGTGCAGCCGGTCGAGGACTACACCCACACGAGCCACTCGCTGTCGCCAGGGGCCGTGCTGTCGACCTGCCAGCGCTGCGTCCCGGGGCCGCTGCCGCAGGCCCGCTTGCTATGCGTGCGTGGCGACTCGTTTGAGTTGGGCGCGTCGCTGTCGGGCTCAGCGACGCAATATCTTGAGCTTGCATGGGCGTCTCTCTATGCGGCTTGCGTCGCGGCAATGGTGCAGGCGGCATGAGCGCGGCACAGCGGTCCAGCCGACTATTCCTGCCGGAGGGGTCATGGACGACGGTGCTTGAGTGCCTGTGTGCGCATTTTGGCGCCATTCCGGAAAGTGAATGGCGGGAGCGGTTCGCAGCTGGCCGGGTCGAGGCGGGCGATGGGCGGCCGCTTGCCATCGAGGCCCCCTACGCTCGTGGACTGGAGGTGCGCTACTACCGGCAGGTTGCCGACGAGCCACTGGTCGTGGGCCTCGAACGGGTTCTCTATAGGGATGAGCATCTAATCGTCGCCGACAAGCCGCACTTCCTGCCAGTGACGGCCGGGGGCACGTGGGTCGAGCAGACACTACAGGCGCGGCTGGAACGAACACTTGGGATCGTTGGACTTGCGCCACTGCATCGGCTGGACCGCGCCACAGCAGGACTGGTGCTGCTGTCCGTGCAGCCCGCGACGCGTGACCGCTATCACCAGCTGTTCCGGGAGCGTCGCATCCGGAAGTTCTACGAAGCGCTCGCCGTGCCGTTGCCAGAGCTCGAGTTTCCGCTGGAACGCCGTAGCCGACTTGCCGCTGACGAGCCGTTCTTTCGCATGGCCGAGGTGGACGGCGAGCCGAACTCGCATACTCGCATCGACGTCATCGAGCGCGGCGCAGCGCTTTGGCGTTACCGACTGGAGCCGGTCACCGGCAGAAAGCACCAGTTACGGGTGCATATGGCGGCGCTGGGCGCCGCCATCCGCTTCGATTCGTGGTATCCGGTGCTTGGTGAGCAGCTGCCGGACGATCCCACGCGACCGCTGGCGCTGGTCGCCCGCGGGCTCGAGTTCATCGACCCGCTCAGTGGAGAAGAACGGAGCTTTCGCAGCGAGATTCCGCTGCCGATGCCCTGAGGGCTGTGCCGATTCTCAGGAATCGACGAACGCGCGCTCTATGACGTAGTCGCCCGGCGAGCCTACGCGTGCCGAGATTTCGAACCCGCGCACATTGAGTAACTCGCAGCAGTCTTGCAGCATCGCCTTGCTGCCACAGATCATCACCCGGTCGGTCGAACGGTCCAGCGGCGCAATACCCAGATCCGTACTTAACTGCCCACTTTCGAGCACGGCGGTTACCCGTCCGTTGTGCACATGCGGCTCCCGCGTGACTGTCGGATAGTCGAGCAACTGGGCCCTGACGAGATCGCCGATGTAGGGATCCTGACGCACGCGCTCAACAATCGCATCGCCATAGGCCAGATCCGTAATGCGGCGGGCGCCGCGTACCAGGATCACTTGTTCAAAGCGGTCGTAGACCTCCGGGTCCTTGATCAGGCTTGCGAACGGTGCAAAGCCGGTCCCGGTAGAGAGCAGGAACAGTCGTTTACCGGCGCGCAGGTCGCGGATGACCAGCGTGCCGGTGGGCTTGGCGCTCAGCAGTACCGTCTCGCCGGCGCGGATCTCCTTCAGGCGAGAGGTCAGCGGGCCGTCGGGGACTTTGATGCTGTAGAACTCAAGCTCGTCCTCGTGGTTCGCGCTGGCGATGCTGTACGCCCGCACGATCCTGCGACCGTCGACCTCGAGGCCAACCATGATGAACTGGCCGTTTTCAAAGCGGAGTCCCGGTTCCCGAGTCGTGGTGAAACTGAAGAGCTTGTCGCTCCAGTGGCGGACGTTCGTGACAGTAACGGTGGTGTAGGTCGCCAAACAGGTCCCTCCGCAGTGCCAAACGGCCGCGAGAGGTGAAGGCTAGTCAGTCTGGAGCGCGGCCTCTGTACGCGAATGCCCTTATCGGGCTAACCGCAATGCCGCTACCGCGGCGTGGGCAGGTAGCGATAGACGGGCAACGCCTCCAGATACGGACGTGGCTCGAGTTTGGACTGGCGGTGACGAGCGGGTACGGGGGTGTCGGCTGCAGCCGCAGCCGGGAACGTCACCACGGGCGGCGTGAAATTACGCCGCAACGGGTATAGCAGCGGCATTTCTGCTGCAAGCTGCACGCGCCCCCGGCCGCGCTTGTCCAGGCCGTCATAGAGAATATTCGCGCGCACATTTTCGTAGTGCTCGCGCGCCAAGGCAAGGTGCGTAACACCCGCAGGTAGCGCAGCAAGCCTTGCGCGATCGGCGACAGCGCGAGGTGAGTCGGAGTTCTGAAGCTTATCCATTAGCTCCTCGATGGACTTGCGATACACGCTGCGGGTCCGCGCTCGGGTGTAGGAAACGGTTTTTGGCGGCGCGCCGAGCAGGGGAATGCGGCGATAGGCCGCCAGTAGGTTCAGGTCGCCGCGCTGCAGGCTACGTAAAATTACACGGATCACGGGCAGGGCCCGTGTGCCGGAGCCGTCGGGCACCCGCGTTCGCGTTCGCTGCAGCGGCGCACAGACGACCTTGAGCGCGGCCTTGGCGAGGTTCACCCGCTCTGCGATTGCCAGCGCTTCCTGCGTGACGCCGACGACGCCTAGGCAGACCACCGACTTCCCTGGCGCATCTTCCATCCCAAGGTTGATCGCTGCGAACGCCTCACACACCCGGCGTATCGCTGTGGCCTCATTCGGCTCGCCATCCACTTGGGCCCAAGTGCCTGAGTCATGCGCGAGCGCGGCGGTGAGCTGCTCGAGTCCGCGCTCAACATCCCGTAGGGCCGCAGCCACGGCCTTTCGCTGTTCTTCAAACAGAGGCGTGGAGGGCATTCCAAGAGACCTTATTTATACATACGCCGTACATTTTACATACCAAACAAGAAAGTTCAACAGGAAACAGCCCCCGTACGGCGTATGTATATCGTTTAGCTGCTCTCACGAGACCAAAGCAGAGTCCACCGCGAGCCTAAGTAGCCGACTCCGGATAGTCTGCCGCGCCAGCGAGATCTGCACTGCGCCGCACATCAGCCAAGCGCCTCTCGAGCGTCTGGATCGCCGAGTGAAAGGTCTTGCCACCGAGAACCAGCCGCAACGGCGGACTATCCTGGAGGCAGGTATCCACGATCAGCGCCGCCGCCCGGACCGGATCACCGACCTGAGTCCCGCTTGTGGCGACAAATGCAGCGAGCATTTCATGAACGGGCTGATAGGCCTCAAGCCGGGTGCGTGGCAACACCAGCGAACGACTGGCGAAATCGGTCCGAAATGGCCCCGGCTCGACGATCAGCACACCAATTCCGAAGGGAGCCACCTCGCCCGCCAACGCCTCTGAAAATCCCTCAACCGCCCACTTGGTCGCGCTGTAGTAGCCACCCCCCGGATCCGCACGCAGGCCGGAAATTGAGGAAATATTGACGATGCGACCACTACCCTGCGCGCGCATTAGCGGCAGCACCGCGCGCGTCAACGCAGCAAGGCCGAAGAAGTTCACCTCAAACTGCGCCCGCACCTCATCCTCAGCGGCCTCCTCCACCCCACCAACAAAACCGTAACCGGCGTTATTGATCAACACGTCCAAGCGCCCAAAGCGCCGCTGAACCGCAGCCACCACACCAGTAATGTCGCTAGCACAGGTCAGATCAAGGGTAGCGGCTAGGACCTGCCCCGGTGCCATTGTCACCAGGCTGTTGAGCGTAACTACATCACGTGCAGTGGCCACTACTCGCTCACCACGGCCGATCAGGTCTTCGACCAGCGCTCGTCCAAAGCCACTCGAAGCACCAGTCACCAGCCATACGCGAGCGTTATCAGTCGCCATCGGAAAATCTCCAGCGTTGAGAACGGGGCAGCCCCGGGATACAGGTTACGACAGTCCATGCAAACTCAGGAAAGTCCCGTCTATGCTAACGCGCCCCCGCGCGCGCCTCGCACGGGTCAAACAACGATCTCGTGAGCTTTTTTCGGCCATGGACACGAACAACCCACAGCTTGTCGGCGTGCCATGGCGCCACTAATATTGATACGTCGAAGGTGCCAGCCCGCAACCAGGGCTGGAGAATTGGGAAACCGGTGAAATCCCGGCGCTGCCCCCGCAACGGTAATGGAGTGCTGAGTTCGGCTGATGCCACCGGGTCCCTCACGGGAACCGGGAAGGTGCCGAACCGGTCGGTTCCCCCGACCACTCCAGAGCCCGGAAACCAGCCTTCGTCGACTGCCTGATCGATCGCGGTGGGCGATCGCGCGTGGTGCCTATATCCGGGCCGCACAGCGTCCGGATATTGCCCCCCGTTCGACACTCCACCTTGGGATCAGGCGCCCAGGACCGTCATGACACGGGGAGTGAGCATGTTGAAGCAAGAGAATCTGGCGTCCATCCGACCGGAAGGACACCACCATGTCGCGTGAAGCTGGAAGAGTACGCGCACAGGTCAACGCCGAGCGGCTGCGCCTGCTGCTGGAATCGCACGACCGCGTTGAATTGCTAGGCCACGCGCTCGTCCGACTGGACAGACTCGACGCCGCGCGGCAGCGCAGTAGCAACTCGGTGCCGCGACGCCTCGACGGATAACCGTCGTTCAGCCGCAGAGCAAGCGGGCGTGATGCTGCAGGTGGTCGGCCATGAAGCTCTGGATGAAGAAATAGCCGTGGTCGTAGCCTGGCTGCATACGCAACGTAAGTTGCTGTCCTGAGCTCTTTGCGGCGGCCGTAAATTGCTCCGGCAGCAGCTGCTGCTCGACGAAGAAGCGGTCGGCCTCTCCTTGATCGATCAGGATGGGCGAAGGATGTGGCCGCCGTGCGACCAGCACGCTCGCGTCGTAGTCCGCCCAGGCATCTCGGTTCTCGCCTAAGTAGCCGGCGAACGCCTTGTGGCCCCATGCGCACTGACTGGGTGCTGCGATCGGCGCGAATGCGGAGACTGAGCGAAACCGGTCGGGGTTACGCAAGCCACAGACGAGCGCTCCGTGCCCTCCCATCGAGTGGCCGAAGACGCCCTGGGCGTCCGCGCGCGCCGGGAAGTAAGCCTGCACAAGCGCAGGCAGCTCGGCCGACACATAGCTGTACATGCGGTAATGCGCCGACCACGGCTGCTCGGTAGCGTCCACATAGAAGCCAGCGCCCTGACCGAAATCCCAGCTGACGTCATCACCGGCGAAGCGCGGCTCGCGCGGGCTGGTATCAGGCGCGACCAGCATCAGGCCTAGTTCAGCGGCAACGCGCTGAGCCCCGGCCTTGATCGCGAACGTCTCCTCCGAACAGGTCAGCCCCGCTAGGTAGTACAGCACTGGCACCGGCCCGCGCGCGGCCTGCGGCGGCCGGTACACGGCGATGCGCATAGCGCTAGCACACTCTATGGACGCGTGACGGTAGTAGCCCTGAATTCCGCCGAAACAGGCGTGTTCAGAAATCTTCTCGAGCTGACTCATGCCGGCACGCTCACTTCGCTTTTGGGCCACTCATATAAGTGACGTAGTACTTCTTGTAGCCCTGCGTCGTCCAGCGACCCTTCCAGCCTTTAGGGATCGCGGCGCCCTCACCCGAACGAACCTCGAGTACCGTGCCATCCGCGGACGTCAGCGTCACGCCGCCCTCGAGAAAGAACATGAACTCGTCCTCCTCATAAGACTCAATCGGCGTGTCGGAAGGGCCGGCAGCATAGACGCCTGCCTCGAAGCGTCCGTCACGCGACTTCAACAGGCTGACGTCAGTAGTCGGCCCATCGGCGCCGTTCTCATGCACCGCACTCTTGCGCTTGAACACTGGGCCGAGAGACTCAACCGCAGTGAGCTTGACGGGCTTCAGCGCGACGACTGCCGCCTTCGGCTGATCCGCCCAACTGACAGGCGAGAACATTGCGCAGCACAGCAGGAATGACCAAAAGAATCTCATGGCGCAGCTCCGTTGATTCGACGCTAAATGACGGGAATTATGCTGAAACCGTCGTGCCGCCGCGATGAGTGAGGCGCATCACGACAACGTACAACACCGGGATGAACAGCACGCCAAGCAAGGTGCCGGCAAGCACGCCACCGACCACGCCCGTGCCGATAGCACGTTGCGCGCCCGCCCCGGCACCGGTCGCCAGCGCCAGCGGCAATACGCCAAGGCCAAACGCGAACGAGGTCATCAGAATCGGGCGCAGGCGATCACGCACGGCCGCAAGCGTCGCCTCGATGAGCGTCGCCCCCGCACGCCGGTTTGCCTCGGCAAACTCGACTATGAGGATGGCGTTCTTGCTCGCCAGTCCAATAGTGGTGAGCATGCCCACCTGGAAGAAAATGTCGCTCTCCAGTCCGCGCAATGACGTCGCGAGCACCGCACCGATGACTCCGAGCGGCACCGCCAGCAGGATCGCCACCGGCACCGTCCAGCTTTCATAGAGCGCCGCAAGACACAGGAAGATCACGATGATCGACAAGGCGTACAGCGCCGGGCGCTGGGAGCCGGCGGAGCGCTCCTCATAGGACTGTCCGGCCCAGGCAACACTGAAGCCGGATGGCAGCTCCTTGACCAGTCGCTCGACCTCAGCCATCGCCTGACCGGAACTTGCCCCAGGCGCTGTGTTTCCATTGATCTGCACGGCTGGAACGCCGTTATAACGAATGAGCTCCGATGCGCCGAACGTCCAGTGAGCGGTCGCAAACGCCGACACCGGAACCATTGCCCCGCTGCCATTTCTAACGTACCAGCGCGAGAAATCCTCTGGGTTCATCCGGTACGGCGCATCCGCCTGCAGGTAGACCCGCTTGACGTGCCCACGGTCGACGAAGTCGTCGATGTAGCGCCCGCCCCAGGCGACTGCGAGCGTGTTGTTGATTTCCTGGATGGAAACGTCGAGCGCTGCGGCCCGGGTCGTATCGATATCAACGCGGTACTGCGGCGCATCCTCCTGACCATTCGGGCGCACGCCGACGAGCAGCTTGCTCTTGGCCGCAGCCCCGAGCAGCTGGTTGCGGGCAGCTACCAGCGCTGCGTGGCCCTGGCCATCCTCGTCTCGCAGGTAGAACGTCACACCACCGACGTTGCCGAGCTCCTGCACCGCCGGCGGCGCGATCGGGAATACCATCGCGTCGCGGATCTGACCTAGCCCCATAAAAGCCCGGCCGACGATCGCATTGACCTGTTGCGACGCCTTGCGCCGCTGCTCCCAGGGCTTGAGCATGATGAACGCCATGCCACCGTTCTGGCCGGAACCGGCGAAGCTGAAGCCCTGCACTGCGAACATCGACTCGACAGTGTCCTTCTCGTGATTGAGGAAATAGTCCTCCACCTTGTACATCGTCTGCAGCGTCCGCTCCTGCGTCGCACCGACCGGCGCTTGCACGAGCGTGAACAGGGAACCCTGATCCTCAGCCGGCAGGAACGAGGTCGGCAGGCGCCAGAACAACAGCGCCATGACCAGTGTGATGGCGCCGAAGACGAGCACGGTACGCGGGGCCTGACCGATCAGGCGCCGAACCAGTCCCTGATAGCGGAGGTTGCCACTGTCGAATGCATGGTTGAATTTGCCGAGAAAACCCGACTCTGTCAGGTGCTCGCCCTTGGCCACCGGCTTGAGCAACGTAGCGCACAGCGCCGGCGTCAGGATCAACGCCACCAGCACCGACAGCAGCATCGCAGCAACGATCGTCACCGAGAACTGGCGGTAGATGACGCCACTCGATCCCTGCAGAAAGGCCATCGGCAGGAACACCGCGGCCAGCACGACCGCAATGCCAATCAGCGCGCCGGTGATCTGGTCCATCGACTTGCGGGTGGCCTCCAACGGCGACAGGCCCTCCTCGCTCATTACCCGTTCTACGTTCTCGACCACGACGATCGCATCGTCAACCAGCAGTCCGATCGCGAGCACCATCGCGAACATCGTCAACATGTTCACCGAGTAGCCGAGCACGGCGAGCACGCCGAAAGTGCCGAACAGAACGATCGGCACGGCGATCGTGGGGATCAGCGTGGCACGGAAGTTTTGCAGGAACAGATACATGACCAGAAAGACGAGCAGGATCGCCTCGCCGAGCGTCTTCAGAACTTCCTTGATGGAAGCGCGCACGAACTCAGTCGTGTTGAACGGGAAGACGAGCTTGAGCCCCTTCGGGAAAGAAGCTTCCAGCTGGTGCGACAGCGCCTCGACGTTGCGTGCGGTCTCAAGCGCATTTGCGCTAGCCGACAGACTGACCGCCATACCGACCGCAGGCTGCGCATTGAAGCGCGACACGGCGCTGTAGTCGGCAGCACCGAGTTCGACGCGGGCGACATCGCCGAGGCGCAACAGCGAGCCATGCCCGTTCGCGCGCAACACGATATCCCGGAACTGCTGCGCGTTCTGCAGGCGGCCCTGCGAGGTGATCGTCGCGGTCAGGTTCTGTCCCGGCACCGAGGGCGTACCACCGAGTTGTCCAACCGACACCTGCGCATTCTGGGCGGTGATCGCTGCAGTGATGTCGCTCGGAGTCAGGGCGTAGATCTTCAGCTTGTCGGCATCGAGCCAGATCCGCATCGCGTACTTGGACGCGAACAAGTGCACGTCGCCGACGCCGGAGACACGGCTCAGCGGCTCCTGCAGGTGGGTCGCCGCATAGTCGGCAAGATCCGCGCGGGTCATCGCCGGATCGTCCGACACCAGGCCGACGATCATCAGGAACGCGCCGCTGGACTTGTTCACGCTGACGCCGTTCTGCTGCACGATCTGCGGCAGCAGCGAAATGACCGTCTGCAGCTTGTTCTGCACCTGCACCTGAGCGATGTCGGCGTCCGTCCCGCTCTGGAAGGTCAGCTGCACGCTGGTCGCACCGCTGGCGGTGCTGTTGGAGGACATGTACATCAGGCCATCGAGACCCGTCATGCCCTGCTCGATGATCTGCGTCACCGATTCCTCGGCAACCTGGGCTGACGCGCCGGGATAGGACGCGTTGACCTGGATGGTCGGCGGCGCAATGGTCGGGTAGCGAGCGACAGGCAAGCGCGTCAGCGCGACAGCGCCTGCGAGGGTGACCAGAATCGCGATTACCCACGCGAGAATCGGACGGTCGATGAAGAAACGTGACACGGTGCGCCCCGGCCTAGCGGGCGGCAGGCGCAGCAGGCGCCGCCGGGCTCGCTTCGGTCGGCACCGCGTCAGCGCCAGGGCGTGCCTTCTGCACTCCCTCGACGATCAGCCGATCACCTTCCTTGAGGCCGTCGTCGACCAGCCATTGATTGCCGATCTCGCGCGACAGGGTGACGGCACGGGATTCAACCTTGTTGCCGGCACCGACGATGAGCGCAGTTGCACCACCGCGAGGATCGCGGGCAATGCCCGGCTGCGGCGCGAGGATCGCCGCGTTACGGGTGCCCTCATTGAGCAGCGCACGCACGTACATGCCGGGCAGCAGCGTGCCATTGGGGTTCGGTACGATCGCCTTGATGACGAACGAACCGGTGGCGGTATCAACGGTCACGTCCGCGAACTCAAGCTTGCCATCGTGATCGTAGCGAACACCGCCCTCCAGCACGATACCAACGCTGGTGCCCGCGCCGGCACCCTTGAGGCGACCCGCAGCAATTTCGGCCTTGAGCCGCAGCCATTCGCTGCTGGCCTGGCTGACCTCGACGTACATTGGGTCCATCTGCTGGATCGTCGCAATCGGCGCTTCCTGGTTAGCGGTTACGAGCGCACCAGCCGTCACGAACGATCGACCGATGCGGCCAGCGATGGGCGCGGTGATGCGCGTGTAGGCGAGATTTACGCGGCTGGCTTCGAGCGCGGCCGTGGCGCCGGCCACCTCAGCCTCGGCCTGACGTGCGGCGGCCTGCGCGTTGTCGTTATCCTGGGTGCTGATCAGGTGCGTCTTGACCAGATCCGCCGCGCGGTTGGCGGCCAGTCGCGACGCCTCCGCAGCAGCCTGCGCCTTGGCAAGCGCGGCGGCGCTGCTCTGGTACTGCGCCTTGTAGACCGCGTCGTCGAGCTGGAACAGCGGCTGACCGACGCGCACGAGCGCGCCTTCAGTGAACAGGCGCTCACGAATGATGCCAGTGGCCTGCGGCCGAATCTCTGCAATCCGGTAAGCGCTGGTGCGGCCTGGCAGCTCGCGCGTCAGGGTGACCGGCGCGCTGTGCAGCGTGACGACGGTGACCGGCACCGGCCCGCCGGGCGGGGGACCACCCTTGCCGCTGGAGCCGCAAGCTGCCGTGGCCAGCACGAGAGCCAGGAGGACGCCGCGGGCCGTCAAGCCCGACAGCCGGCCAAACGAAACATTTTCAAGTGACATCAGTGTGTTCTCTGGAGGATCGCCCTCGAGGGCAAACCGCCATGCGTGGGTGTTCTTACGCCTCGCTGTAGAAAGCCGGGCACTCAATGCCTGTACTGGACCACGAGACACCCCTCGACGGCCCACAGCGCGCGGCCCTAAGCCTACGTTGTCCGTATATTGTAGAGGATCCTGCTGCAACGCAGGCACTGGAATGACGACCACCGCCAGACCAGAAGGACCCGGGTCAATACCTGCCGGCTGCCGCAGTTGATCGACGTGTTTGAGGCCCCACCCCTCGGAAAAATGGGGGAGCGCCCCGGCAAAAAAACAGCCTTTTCTGCTCGCCAAGCCGGATTTAGCTGCGGCGGTCGTCCTAGCAGATCAGGCATGCCTGCGACCGATTGGCATCGGGTTCGGCGTACCCCCTTGGATTGTCAGGCTGGTGGCAGGTGCTGAACAGCCACGCACAACCGGATTCGCCGCGATGGTTCGCGCTCCGGATGGCAAACCCGATGACGGATGTCTGCGAACGCCTCGCAATGCCGCGCTGTTGTGACGCGAATATTCCTCGATCCGGGCTGCGAGGGTTGATTGGTGCTTGGCGCACCCGCGGCACGGCGCCATCGCCACTTAAGAACGCTGTGACTGCCGTTCCCATGAGATCCCCTTTAGAACGTCTCCGACTCCTCGATGTCATTGATGAGCGCGTTCAAAAATCCCTCGTTTACAAGCGCACATCGACCTTGCCGAAGGAAGTCGCTTTGGGAAGCCGGAATCCCCAATACATTTGACGACTTGCAGACAATGAGGTGAATATCAGGGGTCGTAGGCAGACCCACCCGCTAACGCTGCAGTTTCGAGCATTAGCGGGGCTATAAGCCGTGTCGTGGCGCGGAAAGAAGTGACCGGCATCGGCGACAAAAGCTTCAGACGCCCGCCACCGGCACAGGCACGTGTAGCGGTCACGGGGCGCCGATGGGCGCAACGCCGGCGGCGATATCAGGCCCGATAGCTAGGCGCGCGCGACGCCTGACTGGGTGACATCAGTGCGCTCGGACTTGAGACCAACGACGCAATTTTGAAAAAGGACGCAGGCATGGGCAAGAACGAGGCTGCCGGACGGAGCGACAGCGGCATGGAGCACTTCGGCTACAAGCAATCGCTTGACCGCAGTATCGGGGCTTTCGGCAGCTTCGCCGCCGGCGTCAGCTATATCTCGATCCTCACCGGCACCTTCCAGCTGTTCTACTTCGGATACGGCACCGCCGGGCCGGCCTATTTCTGGTCATGGCCCCTGGTGTTCATCGGACAGTTGGCCGTTGCGCTGTGTTTCATGGAACTGGCCGCCAAATACCCAATCGCCGGATCGGTCTATAACTGGTCGAAGCTACTCGGCAGCCGGATCGTCGGTTGGTCATCTGGCTGGCTGATGCTCACCGCGTCGATCGTCTCGCTGTCTGCGGTAGTGCTCGCACTGCAACTGAACCTGCCACGACTTTGGAGCGGCTTCCAGATCGTTGGCGACGGCACTGGCACCTACGATTTTGCTACCAACGCCGTGATCCTCGGCACGGCGCTGATCGTGATCACCACTGTCATCAACGCTCTCGGCGTGCGACTGATGGCGAGAATCAACAGCGCCGGCGTTTTCATCGAGCTGATTGCCGCCTGTCTCATTGTGATCATCCTGGCACTGCACGCGACGCGTGGCCCCGAAGTCTTCTTTTCCACCACTAGCTACGGTGCGGGCAAGAGCGGCGGCTTTCTCAGCGCTTTTCTGGTGGCATCGCTGGCCTCCGGTTACGTGATGTACGGCTTTGACACCGCCAGTTCACTGGGTGAGGAGACCCTAGAGCCGCGGCGAACCGCTCCCCGGGCCATTTTGCGAGCCATCCTCGCCTCGTTCGTCATTGGTGGCGCGATCCTGGCATTCGCCATCATGTCGGTGCCCCATCTGGATGACCCGATGATCGGCAGTAGCAGCGGCGGTTTGCAGTACATCGTCGAGCAAGTGATGTGGGGGCCGGTCGGGAAGGTCTTTCTGGGCTGCATCGTGGTCGCGGTGACGGTGTGCGCGCTGGCCGTGCATACCGCCGCCATCCGGCTGACCTTCGCGATGGCACGCGACAACGCACTGCCGTTCGGCGAGGTGCTTGCGAAGGTGAATGCCAAGACGCAGACACCCATCATCCCTGCGATCCTGATCGGGGTAATCGCGGCGTTGATCCTGATCGTCAATATCGGCCAGCCGAAAATCTTCACGGTACTGACCTCTATCGCCGTGATCATGATCTATCTGGCGTACCTGATGGTGACGGGGCCGCTGCTGATGAAGCGGCTGCGCGGCCAATGGCCGCCCGCGGATCTGGCGACCGGCGACTACTTCACGATGGGCAGGTGGGGGATGCTGGTCAACATCGTCGCAGTGCTGTGGGGCGCGGGAATGGCGCTCAATCTGGCCTGGCCGCGAGAGTCCGTCTACGGCTCGCCCTGGTACAACACCTGGGGCGCATTCGTCTACATCGCAATCATCCTAGGGACGGGACTGTGCTGGTATGCCATCAAGGGTCGCCACCACATTGGCACGCTGGCGTCGCATGCCGTAACCCCGAACACCGCTGCAGCGGAATAGAGGATCTGAGGCGTCAATCCTTTACCGCGCAAGTCAAACCGACCGGTCCATCCTGCACCCACAGTCGCCTGTCGTGCACTTCCAGGCAACTGGCGCCTGCCATCGTCCATGCTAGCCCCGACTGAGGTCGGTTCGTGCTGAAGCTATCCGGGTGGCGCGCTTGGGGATCCGCTCTGCAACATGATCTAGTCGTATAGGCTTAAACGCTACGCGTCGCCGTCGTACACGATAATCGAGAGCATCCGGATCGGAACCTTGCCAAGTGACTCCGGTCCATGCGACACGTCCGCGCGAAACGTCAGTGAGTCTCCCGTTCCCAGCGAGTAGCTTTGGGATCCATGACGGTATGTTAAGGATCCGTTCAGGACGTAGATAAACTCCGTTCCCGGATGCTGGAAGCCCGGAAATACTTCGCTCTGGTCCGTTAGAGTCACAAGAAACGGCTCGAAGGATTTCCGCGGGCCGCGCTGGGCGGCTAGCAGGTGGTAGGTATGCCCCCGACGCGTTCCGCGTCGAACCACCTCGAGCCCGTGGCCTGCCGTAACAAGTTGTGCCGCCTCATTGGGCTGCTCTGCCTCTTCGAGCAACGCCGCCGTCTTCACGCCGAGCGCTGCAGCGAGCGCGACCAGTGTCTCGAGGCTGGGGCTGACGTGCCCGGTTTCGAGCCTGCTTAACATCGGCGGACTAATCCCGGCGATCGAGGCAACGTCCGCGATCGTCAGCCCCTGCGCCTCGCGTAGACGCCGTGAGGTGGCGCCGAGGCGGTGCACTACTGCATTGTCAGGCCGGCCAGAGGCCGTAGCTTTGCGGCCCTTGACGCCCGGGCCAGCGTTCCGCCGCGCGGTCGTCCCCTTCTTGGCTGTTCTCCCGCTCCGAATTGTCATGGCAGCCCTTCTTCCCAGTTTTTAGACCCGGCCCAGCGCCTCGAGATACAGCTGCTTGTTGTTTACTGACACGCATTTTTATTGCTCTACAGTAACGCCCATGCTACAAATTAGCTATGGAATCCTATCGCCCCTGGTGCCCGCCTTCATGGCCTACAGCTGATTGTACTGGCCGCCGTCCGCGCCGCCCGATTCCACTTTTCGAGCGCACCACTGCGAGCCGGAACTAGGCCATGCCTTGGCGCCTCCTAAAATATGGTCTGACTCGCCGACATCCGGAACCGCGGATGTTCACGGTCCCGGACCGTCTCAAGCCAACCTATGACGTCGTCATCATCGGTGCCGGTGGCCACGGCCTGGCGGCGGCGTACTACCTCGCGCGAGACCACGGCATCCACAACGTCGCCGTGCTCGAACGCGGATACATCGGCGGCGGCAACACGGGTCGCAACACGACGATCATTCGATCGAACTACCTGACGCCGGAGGGCGTGAAGTTTTATGACGAGAGCGTCCGCCTGTGGCAGGACCTCGCACAGGACTTCGACCTCAACCTGTTCTACTCCACTCGTGGACACTTCACGCTGGCGCACACGGATGCGTCGATGCGCACAATGCGTTGGCGGGCTGAGGTCAACAAGCATTATGGTGTCGACAGCGAAGTGGTCGATGCCCAGGAGGTCCAGCGGGCAGTGCCCATGATGGACATTCGCTGTGGTGGGCACTCGCCACCAGTCCTTGGTGCCCTCTATCACGCGCCCGGGGCAATCGCGCGGCACGACGCCGTAGCCTGGGGATACGGCCGCGGCGCCGATCGCCGCGGCGTCGAGATTCACCAGAACACCGAAGTGCTCTCCATCGACACGGAGGAGTGCGAGTCGGGCCGCGCAGTCGTGGGTGTCACGACCAACCGGGGCCGGATCTCAACCCGCAAGGTGCTGTGCGCAGTCGCAGGCTCCACTCCTGGAATGCTCAAGATGGTGGGGTTGAGCTCTCCGATCTACATCCACCCGCTGCAAGCGATGGTCTCGGAACCGGTCAAGCCGTGGCTCGATCCGGTGATCGTGTCGGGCTCGCTGCACGTGTACGTCAGCCAGTCCGCACGCGGCGAGCTCGTGATGGGGGCATCTCTGGACCCCTACGAGCTCCATTCCACTCGCTCTACGCTGGATTTCGTCGAGTCGCTGTCCGCGCACATGCTCGAGCTGTTCCCGTTCTTGTCGGACGTCCGAGTGATGCGCCAGTGGGCCGGAATGGCCGACATGACGCCGGACTTTTCTCCGATCATGGGCCTCACGCCCGTCGCCGGATTTTATATCGACGCCGGGTGGGGCACCTGGGGGTTCAAGGCCACGCCTGTCTGCGGCAAGACGATGAGTCATACGGTCGCGACGAATCGTACGCACCCGCTGATCGATGCCTTCGGGTACGACCGGTTCTCGCGCTTCGAACTGACCGGCGAGAAGGGCGCAGCGTCGGTGGGCCACTGACATGAAAATTCTGGTGTGCCCGATCAACGGACCTCGATCGATCAGCGAGTTCGCGTATGGCGGCGAGATACGCCCGATGCCCGATCCGGCGACCACGAGCGACGGCGACTGGGCGCGTTACGTCTTCAATCGTAGCGGCGTCGCCGGGGTCAAGCTCGAGTGGTGGTGCCATACGGCGAGCGGTGTCTGGTTTGTTGCGGAGCGTGACACGGCGACAGATACCGTCCTTCAGACCTACCTGTACGATGCGGCGGGCCGATCGTGAAACGCCTACCCGCCCGGCCGGGGGAGTGGATTCGACGTGACGAGGTCGTGCGGTTCACCTTCGAAGGCCAAGCTCGGCTCGGATTTGCAGGCGACACCATCACATCGGCACTGCTCGCGGCAGGGGACGCGATTCTGGGGCGGTCGTTCAAGTACCACCGACCGCGCGGGCCGCTAAGCGCCGCGAACCACGACGCAAATCTCGTGATGCAGGTTGATCTCGGTGATCGCACGACACCCAACGTCCGGGCCGACGTCGCACGGATCCAAGCTGGTGCGGTGGTCCACGCCGTCAACACCCACGGGGGGGTGCGCTCCGACCGCGGTGCGCTGACCGGCTTCTTCGCTCCCTTCCTGCCCGTCGGCTTCTACTACAAGGCTTTCCATGGAAAGCGCCTGTTCCCGCTGTGGGAGCGCGTGTTCAGGTCCATGACGGGGCTCGGTCGGGTTGATCTCGCGGCGCCGCAGCGCACGACCCCAAAGCGATACGATTTTGTTGACGTGCTGGTCGTTGGCGCTGGGCCCTCGGGGCTGTCGGCGGCGCTCACCGCGGCCCTGGCCGGCGCCTCCGTGTTGCTGATCGACGAGAACATGCAACTAGGCGGCAGCGGACAGTACGTCCGCCATTCCCCCGACCGCGTCGAACGGATCAACCGGCTTGTCGATGCGGCAAACAGTCATCCGCGCATACGGACGCTCTGCGACGCCGTCGCAGTCGGCTACTACGCCGATCACTGGGTCGCGGTGGATACTCCTCGTAGTCTGGTCAAGGTCCGGGCCCGCTCCGTCATCGTTGCACAGGGCGGATTCGAGCAACCCGTCGTGTTCCGCGGCAACGATCTTCCGGGCGTCATGCTGGCAGGCGCAGCACAGAGACTGCTTGCCCGCTATGCAGTGGCGCCGGCGAGTCGCGTCGTGATCCTGACGGCCAACGAGCACGGCTATGCCGCCGCACTCGATGCGATCGATGCCGGAATCCATGTCGAAGCCATCCTGGATCTCCGTGCCACGCCCGGTCCGGCATCAAGAGAGCTGGCGTCGGATCCGCGCCTCGTTGGAGTACATTTAGCCACGGGCGTGCAACCGTACGAGGCTAGCTCGGGCGCAGGCGGCCGAGTGGCGTCCCTTGCCTTCCGAACCGCCGCCGCCCCGGGCAGGCTGCACAAGATCGCGATCGACGGTGTCTGGATGAGTGTTGGCTTCGCGCCGGCACAGTCCTTGCTGCATCAAGCCGGCACAGTCATGCGGTACGAGCGCTCGATCGAGCAGTTCCTGCCGCAGACCCTGCCGAAAGGCCTCTTTGCATGTGGGAAGGCCAACGGCCGCTATGGCTTTGATGCGCGCCTTGCCGACGGCGAGCGGGCCGGCGCACAGGCGGCCGCAGGCTTGGGGTTCGGCGCCGACGTCGCGCCGGTGTCCATTGCCGGCGAGGAATGCCCGTCCCACGAATATCCAATCTTTCCGCATCCCAAGGGCAAGGAATTCGTAGACTTTGACGAAGACATCCAGATTCGCGACTACGAGAACGCCGTTCAGGAGGGTTTCGACAGCTCCGAACTGCTGAAGCGCTACACGACCTCCGGCATGGGCCCGAGCCAGGGCAAGCACTCGAACATGAACGCGCTACGGATCCTGGCGCGCATCCGCGGCGAGGGGCTGGAGCAACACGCACTGACCACTGCGCGTCCGATGTTTCACCCAGTCCTGATGTCGCACCTGGCTGGACGCGGCTTTCAGCCTGAGCGCCGTACGCCGATTGACGCCGAGCACACCACTTTGGGCGCAGTCTGGATGCCGGCCGGAAACTGGCGCCGGCCCGAGTACTACGCTGTTGAGGGCAAGAGCCGATCAGAAGCGATCGCGGCCGAGCTGCGCAGCGTGCGTACGGGCGTCGGGCTGATCGATGTCGGTACGCTCGGCAAGGTCGAAGCCCATGGCCCATGTGCGGGGGAATTCCTGGACAGGGTGTATACCGGTCGCTTCTCCAATCTCAAGGTCGGCATGACCCGCTATGGCCTCATGCTCGACGAGGCCGGCGTCGTCATCGACGATGGTGTCATCGGGCGTCTCCGAGCGGAGTCGTTTTATTTCACGACGACGACCGGCAACTCGGGAACCCTGTTCAGGGAGTTCGGCCGGCTCGCGACGACGTGGAGACTCCCGGTTGGACTCGTCAACCTGACCGGCCACTACGCCGCGTTCAATCTCGCTGGCCCTAAGTCGCGCGAGATGCTGCGGTCCCTGACGACACTGGATGTGTCCGAGGACGCGTTCCCTTACCTGGCATTGCGCGAAGGCGCCGTGGCTGGCGTCCCGTGCCGCCTCATGCGCGTGGGATTCGTCGGCGAACTGGGGTTCGAGCTTCACGTGCCGGCGGATTACGCCGTGACGGTCTGGCGTGCCCTGCTGCAGGCTGGCCGGGCGCACGGCATTCGGCCCTTTGGCGTCGAGGCACAGCGGCTGCTTCGTCTCGAAAAGGGACACATGATTATCGGCCAGGACACCGACGCCACGACCACTGCCCTCGAGATTAATGCGCCCTGGGCGATCAAGATGGACAAACCGTTCTTCATCGGCCAGCGCAGTCTTCAGGCTCTGGCGCGAACTCCGCGCCACCTATCCTTGGTGGGATTTCGACTTCCTCCCGGCACCGCAGGGCGGGTAAAGGAGGCCCATCTGGTCATTCACGATGGAGAGATTTCCGGTCGGGTCACGAGCGTTGGTCACTCTCCTACGTTGGAGTATGGGATCGGCCTCGCGCTGGTGGATCCCAAGGTCGCCGACAGCGGCCTCCTTTCGATTCGGGTCGGGCGAACGGAGATGGTGGAGGCCGCAGTGACGGCGCTGCCGTTCTACGACCCGGACAGTCAACGCCAGCGTTCGGGGTCATCGCCATGAGCGCCGCTGACGTCGTCGCATCCCTTCGCCGGTCCGCGCTCCACGGGCTGGGGGACGCCTCACCCACGCACGGACAGGCGGCGCCTAGGCCACAGGCTTCCGACGGGGATCGAGCGGCCAGCGGCGTTGCGATGACTGACCGGTCATCCCGACGGCGCTTCGGCGTCAAGGGACCACAGGCAGAATCGTGGCTCGCGGAACTCGGCTTCGTCGTGCCATCAGCTGCCAACCGGTGGGCAGTAAGCGCAGATGTGCTCGTCGGGCGCCTCGGGACCTCTGAATTTCTCGTCGAGTCGCTGACCGAGGACGTCGAGCGAGTTGCAGCCGCGGACGCGCAACTGGGATCGGCGTTGAGGCCGTCGTCGGTGTACCCGGTTGGGCGACAGGACCTGGTCGTGAGCCTCCACGGCAGGCAGCTCAACGAACTCCTACGCCAGATCTGCGGCGTCGACTTCGCGCCCTATTTGCTGGAGCCCACCAGCGGCTCCGGCCCGCTGGTAATGACGTCGATGATCGGCGTGGGGGTCCTGGCCATTCCCCGCCAGCAGTCGGGCGGCGTCGAGCTGACCCTGTGGCTCGATCCCAGCTTTGCGCACTATTTCTGGACGACCCTCACGGGTCTGATCTCGGCTTTGGAAGGTGGGGAACCACCTGAGAAACCTAATCACACCTAGGGCAGGACTACCAATGACACCCATTCAAGCAAAGAAATTTTTCGCGAAGCACAACATTCGCTATGTCCTGGCCCAATTCGTCGACATTCACGGTGCAGCAAAGGCCAAGGCCGTTCCGGTCGAGCACTACGACATGATCATGTCGGAGGGCGCCGGCTTCGCCGGATTCGCCGTCTGGGGCCTGGGCATGACGCCAGACGGACCCGACTTCATGGGCGTCGGCGATGGCGGGACGCTTTCTGCCGTGCCGTGGATGCCAGGGTATTCGAGAATCGTTTGCGACGGACATGTGCGTGGCGTGCCCTATCCCTACTGCTCCCGCGTCGCCGCCAAGCGTCAGCTACAGAAGCTGACAGATCGCGGATTTACGATGTGGACCGGCATCGAGCCGGAGTTCATGTTGCTGAAACGTGACGAAAAGGGTGCTCTCGGGCTCGTCGATCCAACCGATCAGCTCGACAAGCCTTGCTACGACTACAAGGGACTCGCCCGGGCGGGCGGGATCGTCGACGAAATTTCGCGCCATATGCGCGCAGTCGGCATCGACGTCTACCAGATCGACCACGAAGACGCGAACGGTCAGTTCGAGGTCAACTACACGTACACAGATGCGCTGAAATCTGCAGATCACTACATCTTTTTCAAGATGGCAGCGAGCGAAATCGCCCGCTCGCACGGCGCCATCGCGACCTTCATGCCCAAGCCCTTCGCAAACCGAGCGGGCAACGGGGCTCACTTCCATATCTCCCTTGGCACAGCCAAACAGAAAAACGCGTTCTACGACGCGAAAGACAAGCGCGGGATGAAGCTGAGCCAGCTCGGATACTGGTTCATGGGAGGGCTGCTCAAGCACGCCAATGCCCTTGCGGCGATCTGTGCTCCGAGCGTCAATTCCTACAAGCGACTGGTCGTCGGCCGCTCGTTATCTGGCGCCACCTGGGCCCCGGCTTTCATCGCCTATGGCGACAATAATCGCAGCGCCTGTGTCCGGGTCCCTGGCGGGCGGATCGAATTCCGACTGCCGGATGGCGCGATGAATCCATACCTTGCGACCGCAGCCATCGCAGCGGCGGGCCTGGACGGCATCGACAACAAAATTGATCCGGGCGAGCCGTTGAATATCAATCTGTACGATCTGACGCTCGAGCAGATCCGCGATCGAGGCATCGGACTGCTGCCGCAGAATCTCAGCGCGGCAGTCGATGCGCTGGAACAGGATGAGGTCGTGAAGGCTGGCATCGGCGCCGAGCTCGCGGCCGAATTCATCCGGATCAAACGAATGGAGTGGATCGAGTACTCCCGCCATGTGAGTGACTGGGAGTCGCATCGCTATCTGGAAATGTTTTAGGGGATCGCGATGTGTGGAATTGTAGGGCTGCTGCTCAAGAATGAGGCGTTGCGTCCACGGCTGGGCGAGTTGATGGTGCCGATGTTGATCGGCATGACCGAGCGCGGCCCAGACTCCTCGGGGGTTGCCGCCTTCACGACACCCGTGGACTGCCGATTCCGAAAGCTCAGCCTGTACTGCGCCGATGCCACGTTCCAGTGGAAGCACCTGGAGGGACTCCTCTCCGAGGCTTTCGAGGACGTAACAGTCGTGATTCGGGCAAACCATGGCATTCTCACGACGGCGTCGCCCGTTGATGGCGTGCGTCGCTGGCTGCAGACCGCTTTCCCCCAGGTTCACGTACTGAGCGTCGGCCGGGCCATCGACCTTTACAAGGACGTCGGCCTCCCCTCGGAAGTATCCGATCGATATGCGTTCCCGTCACTTTCCGGAACACACGTCGTCGCACACACCCGAATGGCGACGGAGTCGGCGGTGACGCCGGCGAATGCCCATCCGTATACCGCAGGCGAGGATTGGTGCCTGGTGCATAACGGGTCGCTGGCAAATCCAGGCAGCATCCGCCGCAAACTCGAAAAGGTCGGCGCAAAATTCGAGAGTGACTGCGATACCGAAGGGGCCTGCCGATACCTGCATTGGCGGCTGGATGGCGGCGATACTCTCGAGGAGGCGTTACACCACGCATTCGAAGATTTCGACGGCTTCTTCACTTTCCTGATGGGAACTCACAACAAGCTAGCGCTTGTGCGCGATCCCTTTGCTTGCAAGCCAGCAGTGGTGGCGGAGACCGATCAGTACGTCGCCATTTCGTCGGAATTCCGTTCGCTCGCGCATCTACCCGATATCCGCAATGCGAACGTTTTCGAACCGAAGCCGTCGGAGGTCTACTCATGGGCGGTTTGACCACGCCTGTACTGTTCGACCTCTCCAAACAGACCTTGCGCGAGCTCAACAAGGCGCTGCATGGGCCACTCGTGCCGGGAACCGTCTACCGGGTAGAGAATCCCGACGGCGCCCATAGCATCGCGGTCGGAATCAACGCGCCGGTCGAGGTGCATATCGAAGGCCATGCCGGTTACTACGCCGCGGGCATGAACATGCTTGCGACTGTCGTCATCTATGGCAACGCCGGTCCAGGCGTTGCCGAGAACATGATGTCGGGCCGCGTAGACGTGACTGGCTTCGCCAGTGGCGGGGCTGGCGCCTCCGCACACGGCGGGTTGCTCGTTATTGGTGGCGACGCTGGCCTTCGCTGCGGCATATCACTAAAGGGCGGCGATATCGTTGTTGGCGGGAGCGTCGGCAGCTTTTCCGCATTTATGGCACAGGCGGGAAATCTAGTCGTGTGCGGAGATGCCGGTGAAGGCCTCGGAGACTCGCTCTACGAAGCGGTGGTCTATGTTCGCGGCACGATTCAGTCTCTCGGAGCTGACGCGCAGGTGGAGCCAATGGCGGAGTCCGACCTGGCCACAGTCAGCAGCTTGCTCGGTGCGGCAGGGATCTCCCATCCCGCCTCAGATTTCAAGCGGGTTGCTTCTGCGCGGAATCTGTATCACTGGAACGCCGACGCGAATCAAGAGTATTGAGCGCCGCGCAAGGATAACGATATGTCTACCTCATCGCCGAATAATAATGGTCGTCACGAGCCAAATCTGCAGTGCGAAGAAAGCGCTGGGCTAGATCGCGCGACGCTCAATTATATCGAGCGTGCGGCCGCGACCGGGCTCTACGAGATCCGGGGTCTGGGCTCCAAGCGGCGCTTGCCGCACTTTGATGACCTTTTGTTCCTAGGGGCGTCACTATCGCGGTACCCGTTGGAGGGCTATCGCGAGAAGTGCATTACCAAGACCGTTCTCGGCTCCCGGTTCGCCTCGAAGCCGATCGAACTGGAAATTCCGATCACGATCGCGGGCATGAGCTTTGGCTCGCTCTCCGCCAACGTAAAAGAAGCGCTCGGTCTGGCTGCAACCTCGATGGGAACCTCCACGACGACGGGTGATGGGGGAATGACACAGGAAGAGCGCCGGTCGTCGAAAACCCTGATCTACCAATGCCTGCCATCTCGGTACGGCTTCAACCCTGACGACCTGCGCAGAGCAGACGCCATCGAGGTCGTCATCGGCCAGGGCGCGAAGCCCGGCGGGGGCGGCATGCTTCTGGGACAAAAGGTCAGCCCGCGGGTCGCGAAGATGCGGACACTACCCGAGGGCATCGACCAGCGATCGGCGTGCCGCCATCCCGACTGGACTGGGCCCGATGACCTCGCTATCAAGATCAAGGAGCTCCGCGAGCTGACTGACTGGGAGAAGCCCATCTACGTCAAAATCGGTGCCACGCGAGCATTCCATGATGTGAAGCTCGCAGTGCATGCTGGCGCCGACGTGATCGTTGTGGACGGCATGCAAGGTGGAACCGCCGCTACTCAGCTTGCGTTTATCGAGCACGTAGGGATCCCGACGCTCGCCGCCCTCCGGCAGGCCGTGGATGCTCTCGAGGACATGAATAAGAAAGACGAAGTCCAGCTGATTGTTTCGGGCGGAATCCGCACTGGAGCGGACGTTGCGAAGGCGCTCGCCATGGGCGCCGATGCCGTCGCGATCGGACAGGGAATCCTGGTCGCTCTTGGCTGTAACGCGGCTACCTACGTCCGGGACGGGAAGCACTTCTCGGCAGTCGACGACTACACAGCACTACGCACGGCACCTGGATTTTGTCATCACTGTCACACGGGCCGGTGCCCCACAGGGGTCACAACGCAGGACCCGGAGCTCGAACAGCGGCTTGAGCCGCAAGTTGGCGCTAACCGTGTGCGGAATTACCTAAAGACGCTGAATATGGAACTTACAATGATGGCGCGCGCATGCGGAAAGCAGAACGTCCATCACCTTGAGCGCGAAGACTTGGTCGCTCTCACCGTCGAAGCTGCGGCAATGGCAAAGATCCCACTCGCAGGCACCTCATGGATTCCAGGTGAGCCGGGACGCATGTAAGTTCGGAGTGGTCGCTTGATCTTGCTGTCACGCGTGGCGTCCACGTCGGCCACCCAATGGCAGGCGGCCAATACCTCAGCAGCCAGTACTGAAGTTTTCTGCTTTTGTCGCAAGCACCCTGTTGCCAAGGATCAGTGGACGGGGAAGGTGCCCGTTTTTGCTAACTGTTTAACGCTGCAGCGCGCTATCGAGGACCGGGCGGGCAAGCTTTTCCATCACCGCATAACCCGCCTGGTTCGGGTGGACCCCATCATTGCTGAGCTCTGCAGCAAGCGCGCCATCCGCCGTTGCGAGTGCCGCATAGTAGTCCACTAGTCCGAGCCGCCTCTCTTTCGCATATGCCCGGATCCAGGCATTCACCTCAGCAATTCGTACCCGCGGATCCAGGCCCTGCTGCCAAAAGAAATGATCTGCCGGCGGAATGGTACCGAGCACGACCCGGATGTGGTGGACGCCGGCGAGCTCCACCATCGCGCGCAGGTTGTTTTCGACATCCACCGGTCGTTGTGGACCGGTGTTGCCGGCCGCGTCGTTGGTGCCAGCGAGAATATGGACGACCTTCGGCTGCAGCGCGACGACATCCGCCTGAAAGCGCAGCAGCATCTGTCCGCTCACCTGGCCACTGATGCCGCGGTCCAGCACGCCCGGACCAAAAAACGCCGGTGACGCCGGCTTCCAGAACTCAGTGATCGAATCGCCCATAAATACAACACTCACTGGACCACGGGCACGGTCCGCGAGGTTCTCAGCTGGATATCGGCACAAACCTGGCCAGTCCTGGATCTGCCGGCTCTCCATTGCGGCCCAATAGGCCTCCTCCGCCGGTCCGTCCGGCGGTGGGAACGCGCTGCGCCCCATCGCTCCCGGTGTGAGCAGCAGGTCCACACCGCGCAGCACGCCGGCGGGCTTGACCAGTGGCGGCGGGCACGGGTTATCGACGATACCCACGGGCACGGCCGCAAACGCAGGGGACGCGATTGCGAAGAACAGCACCGCAAGCATCACCCGTACCCGGGTCTTCGAACCGATCCTGAAGCAGGAGTGATACATGGTCAGCCTATAGTGGGTTGCAGGACAGAAGCCATCGCCATCGCATCTCCGACCAGCAGCAGATGCACGCTCCCATGGCTCGAATGACCAATGTCACGCACCCCCAACGCCAGCAGCGCTGCTTCGTCAATGCGCTGCCCATCGGCAAGTTCCACCACCAGACGGTTTGCATGGGCGGACACGGTACGCAGATTGGCACGCCCCCCCAAAGCCGCAAGCAGCGCAGGCCCGGACATATCGACGCCCGCTGCTGGCGGCGCTGCCGCTGAGGCAGCGCCAGTCAGGCGCACATGCGCCCGCATCTCACCAGCGACCTGATCGGCGATGGGTCCGAGCACGACCTGAACTACATTCGCGGCTGGCTGGATCACGCCCATCGCACCGAGTGCCGCCAGCGCTTTTGAGTCAACGCGACTGCCATCGGCGACGGTCAGTCGCAATCGTGTCGTGCACGCATCGATTACTGTCAGATTCGCAGCGCCGCCGAGCGCAGCCACGAAGCGCCCGGCGCGATCGTCGACCGACGAACCGGCCATAACGGGCGCGATCAGAGCATCGGCCGGCTCCCTGCCGGGGGTGCCGAGGTTAAAGCGTGTGATGCCATAGCGGAATAGCAGGTAATACGCTGCGAAATAGGCTGCACCGATCGGCAGCAACCACAGCGGATGGGTCGCCTTGGAGAAGTTCAGCAGGTAGTCAAACAGTCCCGCCGAGAAGCTGAAGCCGAGGTGCACCCCTACGATCTGCATCAGCACCATCGAAAGTCCCGTCAACAGCGCGTGAACCAAATACAGGGCGGGCGCCACGAACATGAACGTGAACTCGATCGGCTCGGTGACACCCGTCAGAAACGAGGTCAGTGCGATGGACAGGAGCAGTCCGCCGACGGCCGCGCGCCGCTCGGGCCTGGCCGCCCGATACATCGCCAGGCACGCTCCCGGTAGTCCAAACATCATCACCGGGAAGAAGCCGCTCATGAACACCCCAGCGGTAGGGTCGCCGGCGAAGTAGCGCTTCAGGTCCCCCGTCACGCCGTGGTAGTCGCCGAGCAGAAACCACGCCAGGTTATTCAGGATATGGTGCAGACCGGTCACGATCAGCAGGCGATTGAGTACGCCGTAGGCAAACAAGCCGACGCTACCGGAGCTGAGCACCGCATGGCTGAGGGAATCCATGCCGCTTGCAAGCACCGGCCAGCCAAAGCCGAACGCCGTGGCGACCAATACACCCACGCAGCCCGTCACGATAGGGACGAAGCGTCGCCCGCCAAAGAAGGACAGGTAGCTCGGTAGCTTTATCTCGCTGTAACGGTTGTAGACGTAGCCTGCGATCAAGCCGGAGAGAATTCCGACCGGCATGCTTAGCTTCGCCAGCTGCTGGCTGCGCCAGCCAGCCCGGGCCGCATCGAGAGCGGCGCCTACCAGCCCGTCGCCGATCATCGGCGGTACGGCGAGCAGCGACTCGGCGCCCTTGGTCGCGACCAGAAAGCCCACCAGGCTCGCCAGTCCCGCCGCTCCGTGGTTCTCGCGCGCCAGGCCCACCGCAACGCCTACCGCGAACACCAACCCGAGGTTGGAGAACACCGCATCTCCCGCCGCCGCCAACACCGGGATGCCGAGCAAGTCGGCCTGCCCGAGCCTGAGCAGCAGACCCGCGACGGGAAGCACTGCAATGGGCAGCATCAGGGCACGACCCAATCGCTGGAATCCGTCGATCACGCTCGCCATCTTGCTACTCCGCCGCAGACGCAGTCGCCCGGCTGTTTGTGAAATCCCGAACTTTCGCACGCACGGCCTCGGCACTATCGAGTGCCAGCGCCTGCTGCAGCAATGCCGCGCAATCGGCGAGCGACAGCGTCCGAACGACGCTCTTGATGCGGCCGACCATCGATGGCACGACCGACAGCTCGCGGGCGCCCAGCGCCAGCAGCAGCGGCACCGCCTCCGGATCCGACGCCAGGCTGCCGCAAACACAGATCTCGACGCCGCCAGCGCTTGCCGCAGCGGTTGCGGTCGCGATCATGCGCAGCACCGCTGGATGCAACGCATCCAGGCGCGACGCGAGCGTAGGATGCAGCCGGTCAATTGCAAGCACGTACTGCGACAGGTCATTGCTGCCGATTGAGAAGAAATCGACCAACGGTGCAAGCTGATCCGCCAGTAGCGCAGAGGCCGGGGTCTCGATCATTGCGCCTAGCGACGGCATCGCGACGCCAAGCTCAGCGGCGAGACGGACGAGCCGCTCGCGAACGAGGCGCACGTCAGCAGCATCGGTCACCATCGGCAATAGGATGCGGCAGCCGTGCTGCGAGCGGACCCGTAACAGCGCACGCAGCTGCGCATCAAACACCGCCGGCATCGCAAGGCTTGTACGCACGCCGCGCAAGCCGAGCGCCGGATTTTCCTCAGGCGGCATCGGCAAAAATGGGATGGGCTTGTCACCGCCTGCATCGAGCGTACGGATCGTCAGCGGCCGCCCGCCGAGTGCATCTGCAAGCGCCTGGTAGACCGCTAGCTGCTCGTCCTCAGTCGGTGCGGTATCACGCTCGAGGAACAAGAACTCAGTACGCAGCAACCCACAGCCATCGGCGCCGCCTCGCAGGGCGCCTACTGCCTCCTCGACTGCGCCGAGGTTGGCGTCGACACGCACACTCGTGCCATCACGCAGCGACGCCGACAGACCCGCAGAAGCGGCATCCGCAACCGCCCACAGCGCTGCCTCGGTGACGCGCCGCTGAATGGCGGCCAACTCCTCGGCTCCGGGCGCAACATGCAGGAATCCGACGTCGGCATCGAGCACGAGTGTCGTGCCGTCGGCGATTTCCAATACCGCGGCACCGGCTGCAACCAGCATCGGCAAGCCGAGAGACGCCGCGAGAATCGCAACATGGGAGGTAGCGCCTCCCAATGCAGTACACAGTCCTGCAACCCGGCCCGCGTCCAGCGCCAGCAGTTGCGAGGGCAGCAGTTCGTCAGCGAGCACAATCGCCCGCTCGGGCAGCAGGGAACCCGCCGGCGTTTCAACACCGGCGATCGCCCGCAACACCTGCCGCTGCAAATCGATCAGGTCCGCGCGCCTTTCGGCCATGCGCGGGTCACCGAGCCGACCCAGGGCATCGGCGGCCCGAGCCAGGGTGTCGCGCCACGCAGCGCCGGCGCCGTGCCCGGACGCCACAGCACCTTGCGCCTCGTGCATGAGCTCTGGATCTTCGAGCAGCGCAAGGTGGGCATCGAGCACACCGCGCCGGACCCCGTCCATGCGCTCGGCCCGCGCGAGCAGCTGGCGCCGAACCGTTGCGATCGCCGCGGCGAGCCGGGCGCGCTCGGCGACGATATCGCCACATGACGGCGGAATCTCAAGCTCCACGTCGCGCAATGAGAACGCAACACCAATCGAAACACCACGTGAAGCGATCACTGCCGCCACACTGCTGCCTGCCGAAGGCCTCGCTGCGCGTACGGCCGCTGACACGTTGCCGGGGCGCAGGAGAGCTGCCTCGCCGAATATCCCTGCCAGCGCTTCCAGCGCCGCTGCCGCGTCAGCGCCACTGGCATGGATCTCCACTCGATCGCCACGATCGACGCCCAGGGTCATCATGCCAATCGGACTACGCGCGCTCGCGCTGCGACCGTTCGCAACAATCCTTACCTGCGCAAGAAAGGGGCCAAGAGCGGCGGCGATCTGCGCCGCCGGCCGGGCATGCAGTCCATGATCAAACGGCACACGCCACTCTCGCTGCAGGCTGATTGCAGGGACTGGGGCGGCCGCTGTTGTCGCGGCGACGATCGATCGCGCCGTATACAGCACCTCGCCGACCCGAACTCGTCCCGGGCCACGACGCTGCAGGATCGCACCGGCAGCGGCACCGCTCAGCAGCACCGGCGTCACGAGACTTGGCGCCCTGGCGGCCAACAGATCAAGGTCGAAGCGTAACAGCGGCTGACCGGCCTGGACCCGTGCGCCATCAGTGACACACAGATCAAACCCCTCCCCGCGCAACGCCACCGTGTCGATCCCGACGTGCAGTAGCAGGTCGCCCGCGGCAGTCGACATCATCAGCGCATGGCGACCTCCACGCATCAGACGGACCATCCCGTCGCATGGCGCGTGCAGTAGCTCACCGACTGGATCAATCGCAACCCCGTCTCCCGCAAGACCCCCAGAAAAAACCGGATCAGGCACCTCGACCAAGGGCACGATCCAGCCATCCACGGGGCAGAGGACATCGAGAGTTGCCATCGAGGTATCGGTGCTCGTCATGTCAAAGGGGGGGGCTCAGTTGCATGCGGTCAGCGATTGTCGATCTGGCTGCTCCGGCCCGCGCGACCGTTGCTGGCGAACGCCGCGACCCGGATCATCGCGCGGGACGCTATCGGGCCCGTGACCCGAGCACTCGCGGCCGTTGGCTCCTCACCATCGGTCGTGTAGCGCAATGTGAAGCCCGGTAGCTGCGAGTTCGCCTCGACCTTGCCGTCCATCCGACGCAGGCCCGGCGGTGGAATCCTATAGCCAATACCATCCGCCTCAGCGTCGATATGCGGCAGCACCTGCCTGCCGAGTTGGTTCATGAACGTAGACCATGCGCTCGCGTACAGGCGCCCGGCGCTGGCTGCATCGCTCGCCTGGGCCCAGGCCGGATCAGCGGCCCATGCCCGCTCAGCGAATGCGATCAGCCGTGGCATCAGCAGGTACTCGATCTGGCGCGGCTCGCGCATCGTCTCGCTCCACATCTCCGCCTCGAGGCCAAGGATGTTGCTGCGCCCAAAGTCCGACAGGCCATCGCGACCGGACACTGGCGTGGGATCGGTGGCAGTACGGCGGACGAAGTCATACGGCACAAAGTCGTAGGCAGCATCGATGTCGATGAACGGCGCCCATTTGCCGCCCGGCTCGTCGTAGTTCTGGTTATAGGCCATGTCGAGATAGAACGCGCTGACTGGCGCTAGGATCGTCTTGTAGCCGGCGTTGGCGAGCCGCATGCCGAGGTCCTCGGCTCCCCATAGATCGTTCCAGACGTAGACGCGGAAATCGTGGTTCACGAACGCGGGGTTCGGAATCAGCTTGTCGACTCCATGTATTTTTGCGCGCCGCGAACCGATCTCCTCCCAACCCGAGGCCTGCAGGCCACGCGCCATTAGCAACCGATCAACCCGCGTGTAGAAGTAGTTCCACACATCCGCGGTGCTGGCCAGATGGCGACGTGCCTTCAGCGCTTCGCACGCGGGCGAGCGCTCCCAGGCCCCCGCTGGCAGTTCGTCGCCGCCGACGTGGATGGTCTTCAGCGGAACGCCTGCTTCACGATACAGCGCGACGACCTCGCCGAGCACATGGTCGATGAACGTATAGGTCGACTCCAGCGCCGGATTCATCACGTTGTCGGTAAACGACTGCGCCGACTCGTAGACCGAGCGGTCGGCGGGATCGTCCAGCCGGAACCGCTGCGCGGCCGGATCGCCCGCGCGCGCCAGCTTCTCTGCCCGGCTACGCATAGCAATAACCTGTGAGCGCGCATGCCCCGGCATCTCGATTTCCGGAATCACCTCTATGTGTAGTGACGCGGCGTGACGCAGGATCGCCTGGAAATCCGAGCGCGTGTAATGGCCGCTGCCGTGCGGATCGGTAACGTCGGGGCCAGAGCCGTGCGCGGGCGGCAGATGGCGTAGCGGATCACTGCTGTGACCGCGTCGGCCACCCACCGCGGTCAGCTCCGGCAAGCCTGCGATCTCCAGACGCCAGCCCTCGTCGTCGGTGAGGTGCATGTGCAACGTGTTGAGCTTGAAACGCGCCATCACGTCCAGGTAACGCAGCACGAATTCCTTCGGCTGGAAATTCCGCGCAACGTCGATCTCCAAGCCACGATAGCCGAAGCGCGGAGCATCGCTGATCCGCCACGCAGGTAGCGATGCACCGCCCACGACCGGCGCCGACGGCAGCAGGGCCCGCAGCGTCTGCAAGCCGCGCGACAACCCCGACGCCGTATTGGCACTCAGTTCCACACCGGTCGCTGCATCAACGGTAAGCGCGTACGCCTCGGGTGAGGCAAGCCCGGGGATGGGCTGCAGGCGCAGCTTCAGCGGCGGCTCCGTTGCTACAGGGCCCGGATCTGCGAAGGCCCGGCCGAGGATCCGTCCGGCGAGCGCGGCCTCGCGCCCAAGCGCAGGCGCCGCAACAACCCGCGGACGATGCGCCCAGTGCAGCACGCCGGCACCACGCTCGTAATGCAGCGGCGTAGGCAGCAACGGTGGCAGATCAGCGTCGGCAACGTCAGCAATGGCGGCATTGCGCTCGAAAATTACTTCGGGCGTTAGCTGCGCGGCACGCTCGGCGGTATCACGCGGCAGTTGGCCTGCACGGACGCGTGGAGCGATCTCGTAGTGAGCGATGGGCATGCCAACGTCAGGCGCACGATCAAGCACGAGGAACGCCCCCAGCGGCGCCTCGGTGTCCTTCAGGACCAGATCTGCGTACGGCAGACGAATCTGGAAGCTCTGCCCCGGCGCGACTCCTTCGAAGCCCGGCAACGGCGATACGCGATAGTACGAGCCGCCCTGGTTGACGATCCGCAAGTGCTGCTCGGTGTCACCACTGGTGAGCGTAGCCGCGGAAGTAAAATACAGCGACCATCCCGATGCACCGAGCCCCTCGGACCCATGGTTGTGTAGATCGAGCAGGCCGCGGCTGCGGGCGGCGGTCACCACCGGCGGATAGACGTTGTCATCGAGCGACCAACGCGGGTCGATCGGGGCCGCCGGCGCGGCGCTGGCGACCACCATCGGCAGACACAACAGCACCGTCAGCGCGACCATAACGGACGCTGTGGCGCGAGTGGCCGCGACGCGCGGCTTGCAGGGAGCAGTCAGACGCATGAGCGGATTCTCAAAGCTTTATGTAGATCTTGCGCCGGTCCATCGCAAAGGCCACCAACCAGCAGCACAGCATGAACGCGACCGAGTAGAGCAGCGAGCCTACCTTCGAACCGGCCCAGCTCTCGAAGCACTCGGCATACAACCACAGGTACAGGGGCTGCGGACCGATGTAAACGAGGTTCAAAATCGTGCTTACGACTTCGCTGAGCAGGTAAATGAACAGCGTGTTGCGACCAAAAGCCTCTAAGAAAGGGGTCCAGCCCCAGACGCGGCGCAGATCGAGCCAGTAGACCAGCGTCCCCAGCACCGCAAGATCGATGCCGATCGTGCATAGCGCATAGGAACTCGTCCACAGCTTCTTGTTGAACGGCAGCACGGCGCTCCAGCACAGCGCCACGACGATGCAGGGCGCGGCGGCAAGCAGCAGGCGCGAGATCGTCTCCCAGGTCGCACCGCGCTCGCGCACCAGTCGCGCAGCAAGATAGCCCGCAAGCACGTTCGCAACCGCCGGCAAAGTGCTGAGCAGGCCCTCGGGATCGAACGGGATACCTTCGCCCCTATAGAGGTGCGCGTCACCCAATAGCAGATGGTCCACTGCCAGCACAGCGTTTCCGGTGAGCGAGTAATCGCCGCCCAGATAGAGCGCAGCCCAATAAGCCAGCAGAGCGGTAATGGCAGCAAAGACCGCTGCCCGGCGCCCGCCGAAGTGAACGACCAGCGCGGCAATGGCATAGCACAGCGCGATCCGCTGTAACACGCCCGGTATGCGCGCCTTGGCCAGCGGTAACAGGCCAAAGTGGCCACTGGCGTCGATGCCAACGAAGGGGAACCAATACAGAAGGAACCCGCACATGAAGATCAGCAGCGCGCGCGTGAGCACCTTGCGCAGCACCGCCGGCGTTCCGCCGCTCTGGTACCGATCAAGCGTAAATGCGAGCGACGCACCAACCACGAACAGGAAGGTCGGGAACACGAGGTCTGTCAGCGTGAGGCCGTGCCAGACCGCATGCAGCAGCGGCGCAAAGGACTTGGTCTCGCTGACCGACATGTTGACGACGATCATCAGTGCGACCGTAAGGCCGCGAAGGACGTCAATCGCCTGCGAGCGAGCGGGCAGTGGCGGCATGGGGTTACTCGCCGTCGACGCGGCATTGGAGGCATTTAAGAGGTACGTGTCCAATATAATACCAATACAACGGAATTTGCTACAATCCTGCTCTCGGCACCTTGTTTTTAATCTAACTCATTAAAAAACAATTGGTTAGGAGCGCTTCCGGGCGACCGAGGCGTTTTTCGGTGGTATTGCCTAGGCGGTGGACACTGCCGCTTAGGATCCTTAATCAAAGGCCTCGTCGAATGACCTCTCTCGCCAAGTCAGTCGGTCCCCTCGATGCGAACAGCAGCCTGCCACTGTACCGGCAGTTGCAGCGCGCGCTGAAGGACGCCATCGACCAGCGCATCCTCGGGCCCGAGGACGCGCTGCCGGCGGAGCGCGACCTCGCGGTCGACTTCAACGTCTCACGCATCACCGTGCGCAAGGCCCTGGACGGCCTGGTTGGGGATGGCCTGCTGGTCCGTCGCCAGGGATCCGGCAACTTCGTCTCCGGTCGCGTCGAGAAGAACTTCTCGATGCTCACCTCGTTCTCCGAGGACATGCGCGCACGCGGCAGGATCCCCCGTAGCATCTGGCTGAAACGCTCGGTCGGCACGGTCACCCCCGAAGAGTCTCTCGCCCTGCGGCTCAGCCCCGGCACCCCGGTCTACCGATTCCATCGTCTACGCTATGCCGACGATGCCCCCATGGCACTGGAGTACGCAACGGTTGTCGCCACGGCCGTGCCGTCTCTGGAGGCCGTCGACTCCTCGTTGTACGAGGCGCTCGAGCGCAGCGGCAACCGCCCCGTGCACGCCCTGCAGCGACTGCGCGCGGTGCTGCTGACGGCAGCCCAGGCGGAACTCCTCAAGGCGAAGCCTGGTGAAGCAGGCCTGCTTGTCGAGCGTCTCGGCTCCACCCGCGATGGCCGTGCGATCGAGATGTCCCTCTCCTACTACCGTGGCGATACCTACGATTTCGTCGCCGAACTGTCGAGCAACATGTGACCATGCCCACTCAGCACCTTTATTCCGAAACGCCGGACACCGCGACGACCACGCGCATGTACCAGGAGGCGGCCTCCTCCGGTGACGTCGTCGCCCGTCAGCTTGAGCACAACGCCGCGCGCGTCGCCGAGATTGGCGCGGCGTTGCGGGCCCGCCCACCACGCACCGTCGTGACCTGCGCCCGCGGTAGTTCCGACCATGCCGCTACCTATGGCAAGTACCTGATCGAAACCCGCGCCCGGGTACTGACTGTGTCGGCGGCGCCGTCAGTGAGTTCCGTCTACGGCGTCGACCAGGACCTGCGCGACTGTTTGTACATCGCGATCTCCCAGTCCGGCCGCAGCCCTGACCTGCTCACATCGGTCACTGCAGCCAAACGCAGCGGCGCGACCGTGCTGGCCCTGTGCAATGACCCGGAAGCACCGCTGAACGGCTTGGCAGATCACGTGCTGCCGTTGTGCGCAGGCCCGGAACGCAGCGTCGCCGCGACCAAGTCATATATCGCCTCGCTCGCAGCGCTGGCGCACCTGACCGCTGCATGGACCCAGGACGCCGAACTCACCGCTGCGGTGCAGCGACTGCCAGAATCACTCAATGCTGCCTGGAAGCTCGACTGGAGCGCGGCATTGGAGCCGCTTGTGCCGGTCTCGCATTTGTATGTGATCGGCCGAGGGCTCGGCCTTGGAGTAGCGCAGGAGGCCGCGCTCAAGTGCAAGGAAACCTGTGGCCTGCATGCGGAGGCGTTCAGCAGCGCAGAGGTCCGTCACGGCCCGTTCGCGCTGCTCGGCGCAGGGTTCCCCGCGCTGCTGCTCGCGCAGGACGACGCGACCCGACCGGGGCTAGAGGCGCTGGCGGCGGAGCTCGTCAACCGCGGCGTGCAGGTGCTGCTGGCCGGCGGAAACGTTCCCGGCACGATCCACCTGCCGACGATTCCGGAGTCGGCCGTGGTCGCGCCCGCGCTGCTCGCGGCGAGCACTTACCGCCTGCTCGCCCACCTCGCCACCGCACGCGGCCACGATCCCGACCAGCCGCCATTTCTCCACAAGGTCACCCAGACAGTCTGATGTACCGCGCACTCATTAATGGCCGCATCCTCGGTACGGACGGCGCCATGCACCGCGGGACCGTGCTCGTGCACGGCACCACCATCGATGCAGTTCAGGATCCCACCGCGCCGATTCCGGCGGGCGCCACGATCGATGATCTGCACAATCACCTGCTGTTACCTGGCTTCATCGACACTCAAGTCAATGGAGGCGGCGGCGTATTGTTCAACGACGCGCCAACCGTCGAGGGAATCGCTGCGATCGGCCGGGCACATCTACAGTTCGGCACGACCGGCTTCCTGCCTACTCTGATCAGCGACGACCTCGAGGTGATTGGCCGCGCGATCGAGGCTGTGAATGCCGCTATCGCCGCCGGCGTGCCGGGCGTTCTGGGCATCCATATTGAAGGACCGTTCATCAACCCACGGCGCAAGGGCATCCACGACGCACAGCGGATACGCGCTCTCGACGCCGACGTACTGCCGCTGCTGCAGTCGCTGCGTGGCGGAAAAATGTTACTGACGATCGCGCCGGAGTGCACGCCACCGGAGCTGCTGCGTGCACTCAGCGATGCCGGCGTTATCCTCGCGGCCGGCCATAGCGAGGCGACCTGCGAGCAGATCGAAGTGGCGCTCAAGCACGGCCTGCGAGGCTTCACGCACCTGTTCAATGCGATGTCACCGCTGACAAGCAGAGCGTCGGGGGTCGTGGGCGCGGCGCTGCTTGACCGCTACTCGTGGTGCGGAATCATCGTCGATGGCCACCATGTAGACCCGCGGACGCTGCGCGTCGCTCTGGCGGCAAAGGCACATGAACGGTTCATGCTGGTCACCGACGCGATGCCCTGCGTCGGCACCGACCTTGCAAGCTTTGACCTGCACGGCAAGACCATTCATGTACGCGACGGCTACTGCGTCGACGATGCAGGCACGCTTGCCGGAACTGCCCTCAACATGGCTCGCGCGGTCCGCAACGCCGTTGAACTTCTGAACCTGCCGACCGCAGATGCGGTGCGTATGGCGAGCGAGTATCCCGCCGAGTTTCTCGGCCTAGGCACCAGCCACGGCCGGATCGATGCGGGCTACCGGGCAGACTTCGTGGTCGCGGATAACGCGCTACGCGTCATCGACGTATGGCAGGACGGCGAACGCCGTTCCCCGAACTGAGCTTTAGCCGGCGGCGCTCAGAATACCGCCGTAGTCGGCTGCAGAAGCCTCGAGCCAGGCCCGCTTGCCGCGCAATGCCTCGGTAAGGAGCCGTCACCAGGAATAGCGCGCCTTCACTCAGGGCTCGCCGTCGCCGATCTCAGCTCGTCGGCGAGTCACGTAGTCTGCCAGTGCCTCGCCAACGGCCGTGTCTAGCGGCGGCTGCTCATACTCCAGCAGCGCCCTCTTCCACACCGCCGTCGCTCGCTGGGTCGCGTCACGAGCACCCGCAAGCTCCCAGTTTTCGTAGTTCTGCCAATTCGAAACCAGCGGCTGGTAGAACGCATGCTCGTAGCGAGCCATCGTGTGCGGCTCGCCGAAGAAGTGGCCTCCGGTCGGTACCGCAGCGATTGCGTCGAAGCCGAGTTCCGCCTCGTTTACCTCGATGGGTCGCAGGAACTCCATCATCATCTGCAACATCTCAACGTCTAGCACCAGCTTCTCGAATGAAGCGGTGAGGCCACCCTCCTGCCAACCGGCAGCATGGTAGATGAGGTTGCCATGACCCAGCACTGCGCCCCAAAGCGACATCTGCGTCTCGTAGGCGCCCTGCGCGTCGGCGGCGTTCGAGGCGCTCGCGTTCGAGGTTCTATAGGGCAGGCGATAGCGCCGGGCGAGCTGTCCGCTGGCGACGTTGGCCTTGGCGTTTTCCGGGGTTCCGAACGCTGGCGCCCCTGAGCGCATGTCGACGTTCGAGGTAAACGCGCCGTACATCACAGGTGTGCCAGGGCGCACGACCTGAGCCAACACGACGCCGAACAAGGCCTCAGCGTTCTGCTGCGCGAGGGCCGCGGCGAGCGACACCGGCGCCATCGCACCCATCAGCGTGAATGGCGTGATTACCACCGGCTGGCCGTAGGTGGCCATTTCCATCAGGCCGTCAGTCATCGCCTCATCAAAGCGGCGCGGACTGTTGACCGAGATGATCGTCATCACCGAGGGACTGTCGGCAATCTGCTCAAGGCTAAGTCCGCGCGCGATCGCCATCATCTCGATCGCATCATGAGCGCGGCCGGCGCCGATCGCCGTGCAGTGGAACGCCCGGTCGGAATAAAGCAGGTTCGCCAGATACGTATCGAGGTGACGCGAGGTTGCCGGCAGATCTATGGGCGCGCAGACCTGGTTGCCGATCAGATGGATCGCATTGAAGTGTTGCGCCAGTCGGATGAAGTCGCAGTAATCGCGGTAGTTGCCAGGCCTGCGGCCGCGTTCAAGGTCATGCACGTTCGGCGGCCCTGCAACCAGGCCGAAGTTCAGATGATTACCGCCAAGGTGCACGCGCCGCTCGGTGTTGCGGGGTGTCAGCGAGAACTCGGCCGGTGCGCTCGCAAGTGCCCGGGCGACGAGCTCGCGGTCCAGACGCACGTTGCCGCTGGCCTCATCCACCGTCGCACCAGCCGCGCGCAGCAGCGCGCGTCCGGCAGCGGACATCAGCTCTATTCCCAGCTCCTCGAGGATTCGCAGCGAGGTCTCGTGAATCGCCTCAACCTGGTCGGCCGACAGAATTTCCATCGGTGGATACGGATTTCTAACCGACTGCCATGGCAACTGCGCCAACGCGTCACCGGTGCTGCGGCGGAGGCGGCCGCCATCGCGGCGCTTACGGGGTTCTGTGGTCATACGGCTAAGCGGGTTCGGCTTTAGAACGGGGCGAGGCGCTCGACGGCGCGGATCGTCATCGGGCCTTCATCAGAGAACGCCTTTACACCCTCTGGCAGGCCCGACGCCTTGGCGGTCCGGATGGAGATCAGGCCATTGGGGAACAGAAACACCTCGTTCTCACCGGATCCTTCCATCGTCGGCAGATAGCGCAACTGGTGGTCGCGGCTCGACTGGTACGGCGTGTAGTGGAAGCCCATCCGGTACAGCTCTGGCGCATCCGCTCCATCACTGGGGACATCAGGATGCACGGAGCCATCGCCGCTCTTCACCAGCGCCCCGATCGCGTGCAGCAAGTCGAGTGTTAGTTGGCGATTGAGCAACTGCCGACCGTCGTGCGCGCCCGCGTTCTGGTAGAGGCCGGCAATCTTGGCGAGATCGTCGAGGCTGGGGTAATAGCCCGCGTTGAACCAGACCGGGCCATCAACACCGCCGGTTTCGCGCGTATGTACGGCCGGGGCATGAAAGATTCCGATTGGCGCGAACACCTCGGCCTGCAACATCTTCCAGGCGTCGGCATCAGGACCGCGCACCGACTTCAGGAATCGATCGACGGCGAGGCCAAGCAGGAAGAAGTCCTGATCGCGGTAGCGCACGACGCGACCGGGCTCCCACGGATAAGGTTTCAGGCTCCGATTGATCTGCGCAAGCTTCGCAGCCGCCGATGGCGCGGTGTACCAGGCGTCGTAGTCACCGCCCAGATAGCCATCGTAAATATCGTTGGGATGCGTCTTGACCGTACCCGTGCCGCCAAAGCCGCTCGCCATGCTGGCCGCGTCGATGAAACGAACGCGCTTGAACTTTGGATCCAGGCCCTCGACGTAATCGCCAATGTTAAGCGTCAGCACCCACGGGCCGTAGACCTCGGCCAGGTGCAGCAGCGCCAAGGGCGCTGCGACGCTCTTCATGATGGAGCGCACGCCGAAGCGCATTTCCAGCGGGTAGGGGTACGGGCCGAAGGGGGTCGCCGACGGCTGGTAATAGAGCGTGCCGTTGCGCACCAGCGCCGTCTGCACCGTCCACTCCGGCAACAGCGGGCCACCGAATCCATCCAGGGTACCGGCCGGCAGCTCCTCGACGAGGTCCTGCCACGGACGCGCAGGCAGCCGAGCGGCAAGCTCACGCTCTACCGAGGCTCGTTGCGCCGACAGGTCATCCATACCGCCCGCGGCCCATTCTGTCGCGGCGACGCCCCAGGCTACGAAATGTGGCTTCACGAGATAAGGGCCGGTCTGCTGCACGAACTGCAGCCGCAGGTTGCTGACCGCGCCGTCCTTGTACAGGAAGGTCGCCAAGCCCTGGTGCGCGTGATTCTCGGTGTCGTTGACCAGCATCAGTGGCAGCGCAGCACGCTGCCAGTCGCCATCGGCCGCCTCGTGCCAGACGCGACCAATCTGCGCGATCACCCGCCAGTAGCTAGGCACTGAGGCAGCCACGGACTCGGCAAGCATCTCGCCACGCGCCACCGGAACGAGCAGGTCGCCAGAGGTGAACAACTGCAGACTGATGGCGGGGAACAGACGTGCATCCCGCCCATCGACAACGGGGCCATCCAGCAGCGGCCGGGTGGCCAGAGGACTCTGCGCAATCCGCAGCGTACCGACCAGCGGGCCTGCAGCGGTGGCGTCGGGACCCGGCGCGAACGCAGCATTGGCCACCGGCGCATCGGCCGTGGGTTGCCCGAGCAGCATGGCCACGGGGAGCGACTGTGCCGCAGCGCCGGCATGACCGACGGCGGGAACCGCCGACAGGGCGCAGAGCAGCAGGGAGACGATCTTAGAACGAGAGGTGAACATCATGAGCTCCGCGGCCATATCAGTGGACTGCGCCGATTCCGGCCCGTAACAGGATGATCCGCGCGGACGCCGTACAGACATTGTGTACAGCCGACAGTGAATTGTCTAAATCCGACGTCTGGCGCCGGCGCCGGAACCTGCCCAGCGCCGCTGGCGGCCCTCATGATGGGTCGCCGATTGGAGCGCGTCCCGCGCCGCTAATCCCGTTGTTAGGGATCGCCTCAGCGGCGAGTGATCATTGCCGCCAACTCCCGATTCGAAGTGCCGAGCGTCAGTAGCGACTTAACTAGAAGATCGAGGGAGACTGTGGGATCACCTGCCTCCATCTTCGCAACTCGAGACTGGCTCGACTTCATCGCTTGTGCGAGCGCGACCTGCGAGACACCGTGGGCCTTGCGCCGAGCTTTCAGACCATCTGCAAGCTTCAAGCGCAGTTCGATATACGCCTCTTCCTCCGGAGAGAGACCGAGGAAATCCTTGGCGTCGCCGACTGCCCAGCCCTTGCCTTCCAGCTTCTTTCGCGTACTTTCCCGCATGGTCATACTCCTGAAGGAGCTTCTGGCAGGCGTCGATGACGGCCTTCGACGTCTGCGCAGTTTTCTTCGAAAACACGTCCAGAATTACAATTGCATCCTTGTCGATCCGATACACCAAGCGCCAAGTGCTCGCAATATCGTTGACTCGAAACTCGTGGCAACTTGGACCGACAATAGGCATGGGCCGCGACAGAGGCATCGAAAGAAAATCGCCTCGCTGCAAGCGACGAAGAAGATAGCCCACCTCAATGCGCGCCGCAGTAGAGAGCGGAGGGGTTCGAATTTCCCCATGCAGCCCCGCTAGCGGCTTGCGCTTCGGACACGCGCCTATCAATATATGTCACATATGACATATTCGCGAGCAATCCCCAACAAAAGTTGGGGCGGGCCGGTATGGCCAAACTACTAACTGCTGTAGCCGCCGCCCGCGGTCGCTCACCCCTGAGTTAGACACTCAGATACGCCGCATCTTGATATATATGCATATAATGAGCATACTAGCCGTATAAGCCACACCTTCGATCCGAAGAAGAATGCGGCAAATATTCGCAAGCACGGCGTGTCACTTTCCGAAGGCGACGGTGTTTTTAGCGATCCCTTGGCACTTACGAATGAAGACGATGCCGTTGAATCGGAGCAACGAATCGTGGCGATAGGCCTCAATACCTTCGGAGCGCTGATGGTCGTCGTATTTGCGTACCGCGACGACGACGTCCGGTTAATCTCAGTTCGTAATGCAACACCGAAAGAACGGCGAGTGTATGAAAAAGGAATATGACTTCTCAAAGGCGAAGCGCGGGCCCGTGATCGTCCAAAAAGGGAAGACGCGGGTGACCATGTTTTTGGACGCCGCCATAGTTGCGCGCTTCAAAGACCTTTCAGAAAAGACTGGCCGCGGGTACCAGACCCTAATCAACGAGGCTCTAAACGCCCATCTCGGCCTGGCCGAACAACCTCTCACGCGGGATGCCGTTCGAAGGATCGTCCGTGAGGAATTGGCGTCGCAGCCCTAAGCGTTACAATGGTTAGAGCGGGCCGGTATCGATAAAGTGGCCTGACATATGGCCGTCGCGCGCGGCCGCTCAGCCCTGAGATAGACAAGGAGCGTTCATGCCCTCCCCCCGCCATCCCTCTGCGTTCTGCCCCGTCGCCCGCGCGACCCTGTCATTCGCCCTCGCCCTGCTGCCGGTCCTAGCTGGTGCCGCAAGTGCGCAGAGCAAGCCTCCGGCCTACGACACGGTAGTACGCAACGGCACGATCTACGACGGCTCAGGCGCAGCTGCCACGCGTGGCGACGTTGCGATCAAGGGCGATCGGATCGTCTACGTAGGCCCACATGCACCTCACCGCGGCCGTACGGAAATCAACGTCCACGGCAAGGCGATCGCGCCGGGATTCATCAACATGCTGGCGCACCCGGAGGTGTCGCTGCTGGCCGATGGACGCGCGCTGAGCGACCTGCGCCAGGGGGTCACGCTAGAGGTCATGGGCGAAGGCTCGATGGGGCCGCTGAACGAGCGAATGAAGGAAGAAGCCCGCCGCGACCAGGCGGACATCAAGTTTGACGTCGACTGGACAACGCTCGGCGACTACATGCAGAAGCTCGAGAAGCGTGGCATCGCGCCGAATGTAGCCTCTTTCGTCAGCGCCGCGACTGTGCGCGACTACGTGCTCGGTGAGGACGACGTCACCCCCGACGCCGCACAGCTGGCGCAGATGAAGGCGCTGGTGAGCCAGGCGATGGAGGAAGGTGCGCTGGGCATCACGACGATGCTGATCTACAACCCGGCGACCTATGCGAAGACTCCGGAGCTCATCGAGCTTGCGAAGGAGTCCGGCCGTTGCGGCGGCATGTACATCGCGCACATGCGTAGCGAAGGCGCGCGCCTGCTCGAGGCCGTCGACGAAACCGTCGAAATCGCCCGCGCCTCCGGCGCACCCGCCGAAATCTACCACCTGAAGGCCGGCGGCGCCGCCAACTGGGGCAAGCTCGACGCGGTGATAGGCAAAGTCGAGGCCGCGCGCCGCGCCGGCATCCGCATCACTGCCAACATGTACACGTACACCGCTGGCGCGACTGGCCTGGACGCTGCGATGCCGCCCTGGGTACAGGAAGGCGGCCTCGACAAGTGGGTCGAGCGACTGAAGGACCCGGCGATACGCAGCAGAGTCGCCGCCGACATGGTAGAGCCCGCCCCGAGCTGGGAGAACCTTATGAAAGCGGCAGGGCCCAAAGGCACGCTTCTGCTCGCGTTCAAGACCAAGGCGCTGAAACCGCTGACCGGCAAGACGCTGGACGAAGTCGCGCAAATGCGCGGTATCTCGCCGCAGGAGGCGGCGATGCAGCTGATCGTCGAGGACCACTCGCGGATCGAGGTCGCCTACTTCCTCATGTCGGAGGACAACGTACGCCGCGAAGTTGCCCTGCCCTGGGTCAGTTTTGGTTCAGACGCCGAGGCACCGGCACCGGAAGGCGTCTTCCTGGAGTCCAGCACCCATCCGCGCGCCTATGGCAACTTCACGCGCGTACTGGCGAAGTACGTGCGCGACGAAAAAGTGCTGCCACTGGCCGAGGCGGTCCGCAAGCTGACCTCGTTCCCCGCGCACACGCTATCGCTCTCCGAGCGGGGCCTGCTGCGTGTGGGCTACTTTGCAGACGTCGTCGTCTTCGACCCCGCCACGGTGCAGGATCATGCCACCTACGACCAGCCGCATCAGTTGTCGACCGGCGTAGAACAAGTCTGGATCAACGGCGTACAGGCGCTGAAGGACAGCCAGCCAACACGTGCGAGCAGCGGCAGGTTCCTGCGTGGTCGCGCCGTGCGTACGGCATCCGGCGGCGGCTGCAAGGCATCGAGCGCCGACTGGACCTGGACGCCCTGACGCCACAGGCGCTGATCCTAGCGAGTGCCTATAACGAGCTGGCGCTGACCGCCGGGGTGCTGGCCCGCTGCAGCGCTCGGCTCAGCGGCCGATCGTGTATTCCACGTCGATGCTCTGCCGCCCGCCGCTTTCGGTGCGGATCACCCACCGGTCGCCGATCGAGTAACGAAGCTTCAGGGTATTGATAGCCTCGGTCAGGCTCACGCCGTAGCTGACGTACAGCCGCGGCGAGAGGAACTTCCCAATCACAATGCTAGTGGACTTGTTCACGTCCTCCTCGACAGCTACGTCGCTGACACCCACGTAGCGGCCCAGCTGCGCGCCGAGCAGCGCGCCGCCCTGCGCAACGACGGCTTTACGCGAATCGACGCTGCTTGCCGCGGTCGTGTCCTGAATGTCATCCAAGGTCCTGCCGATGATCAGGATCGCCGCGATCTGCGACTGCGACAGCGCCGGCTCGGAGTAGAACGAGATCTGTGGCGCAAGCAGCGTGCCTCGCACATTGACGCCAGCAGTAACGGACGGCATCTTTCGCTGCGCGCGGATATCGACGCCGGGGTTGCCGATCGACTGGCCCGCGAACAGAAGCCGGCCACGGTCTATATCGAGCTCGCGCGTGTAGACGGTGTACTTGCCCTGTCGGATGTTGATCTCGCCGGACGCTGCCGCCACTTCGTTATCACGCGCGGAAATCAGCAGATTGCCGCCCAGCTTGCCCTTCAGGCCATACGCATCGATCGAAACCTCATCACCCAGGATCAGTTTCAACGAAGCATCCACCTGAAAGTCCCCCGCGGGAGCCGGCGCATTGTCGCCAACGAGGCGCTCATCGCGCGAACGCAGCACTGCATTGCGTAGGTCGAGCGGCACGATCCGCGCGCTGGGAATCCTCACATCGCCAGTGACGTTGATGCGATTGCGCTCAACAGTGAAGACCAATTGTGGCGAGGCGACGACGCGCGCCTCCGGCAGGTCAGCCACCAGCAGGTTCTCGCCCTTGAAATCCAGCCGCCCTGACGGGGCGCGATTCTTCCAGGCCAGGCGGCCCTCGGCAGTCGCGGTACCGCCGCGAGTAGCGGCACGTGCCCTGAGCCCGAGCGCATCACCCTCGATCGAGAGCGTCGCGTCGATGGAACGCAGCAGCAGGTTGGTCCGGAAGATGTCGATCTCGCCCGCGGTAAGGTGCACCGTCCCACCCACCAGTGGCGCGCCCAGCGTGCCTCCTACATGCGCCTGGCCATCGACCCGGCCCGCAAATCGGTCGATGCCCGGGACGATCACGGGCAACCAACCGAACTCCGTGGTCGCAAGAGTGAGGTTGCCCTCCAGCGGCGATCCGGCACCCAACGTGCCTTCGCGACCGATCGCGAGCGTGCCGGAGACGAACGAGCCGCCAAGCGTCGCGAACCCCAGGCTCGCAACGTGGTTGTCCGGTCGGGCAACAAGCGCAAGACGGCCGGCGCCGAGGCGCGCCGCCTCGATGTGGCCACTGGCCGTCTTGTAGCGAAACTCAGCATCCGCCAGGTCCGCCGTTGCGTCACCGGTCCACACCTGTCCAGGCCCGCCACGCAGGTGGGCCTCCACATGCGCCGTGCCGCCGTAGTCGAGATCGGGCGGCAAGCGCAACGCCGCGAACTGTAGCGGCAGCGCGGTCGCATCGACGGAAAACACCCATGGCTGCACTTTGGACCAACTGCCGCCACCACAGAGTCGCGACTCATCGCGAACCAGACAGGTTGAGGTCAGCGCAATCGCAGCGGCGGACACGGTCAGCGTAGAGGGGGCCGCAAGCCGGTATGACCAGAGTGGCGGGCCTGCGACGTGAAATTCCTCGAGTTCGGTAGTCCAGCGTCCCGGCTCGTAGGCCCCGTGTCCGGAAAGGTCCGCAGCGTGCTTACCCTGCTGCAGGTGCAGCAGCAGCGAATGAGCGTGTGAGCGACCATCGAGTACGACCCGGAACTGATCAAGCTGGTAGCCGTCGTAGGCGATGTTGGTCACCAGCGCCTTAACGAGCGAGGGCCTGGCGTCGCTACCGTCAAAATCGACCTCTGCACTCAGTTGCGCGGCACGCAAACTCTTGTAGGCAAGATTGTGGCCAATGAGCGTGCCGCGTACAGCGCGCGTTGCGCCATTTCCCGACAGTGAGCCGTCCGAGCGCAGGCTGCCGCCACCGCCCGCCACGAAGTCTCCCAGCCGGTCGACACGCAACTGCCAGCCAAACTGGGTGTGCTCGCCAAACTCGCCGTGAGCGCGGAGGTTGGCGCTGCCGAACACCAGTCGCACGTCGTCGAACCGCCAGTTATCGGCCTGTGCCGTCACCCGCCCGCTGCCGCTGGCCGGCAGGCCGCGCACGGTGCCGTCGAACCGTGAGATGCGGGCCACGAGCCGCTTCATGGGCGAAAAGCCCTCACCATCACCCTGCACCGAGACGTTGATCCGACCGTGCAGCGGCGTGCGCACGACACCGGGGTCGACACCGTGCGCCTCGAGCTGTGCATGCCAGCGCCGTTGGCCGCCAAATTCAAGATCGCCTCTTGCGGACACCGTGCCCGACGCAACGTCAGCCTCCAGTGCGTCTACCGACAGACCGTCGTGCCGCAACAGACCCCGCGCCGTGACCGTCGCAGGTGGGATGCCAGATGCCAGAAACCGCCCATTCAGCTGGTACGCCAACGAGGCAGAACCTGCCAGGGTAAGCTCCCCTTCAGGACTTTCCACAAGCGCAGCTCCCGCTTGCAGCGGCCAGCGCAGATCCCGCCAACTAGCCCTGATGTCAATTCGTGATCGTTCGTGAAAATCGACTTGTCCCGTCGCGCTCAACTGCGGCCGGCGCTGTCCAGCGCTCACATGCCCCGTAGCAGAGAGTCGCTTAACGGTGAGGACGCGATCCGCGTAGGCGCCTTCAACCACCACTGTTGCGGGCTGGTCGGCCAGACGACTCGTCGCCAGCGACCCCTCGACCCGAAAATGATCGAGGGAGCCTGCAAGCCGCAGCTGCCCGCTGAGGCTACCGAGCGCGGAACTTGCTCCGAACACCGCGGGATCGAACCCATCCACAGCGAGTTTTCCGTCGACCGCGAGCCGATCCTCCAGCTGCAACCAGCCCGAGAAATGTGCGCCACTTGGCACGCGTGTGACCGCGTCCACCGTCAGTCTGGCGAGCGTTCCCCGCAGCCGGATGTCGCCTTTAAAGCCACCGCCTTGGCTCATCGCTAAAGTGAGCTTGCCGTCGTAACCCAGCTCACGCGCCCCCACGAGCGCCATGTCACCACCCACGGACCAGCCCGCCACCTGCACGCGTGCAGCATGGCCATCGAGGCGCGAAGGGGACAGCGCCAACTGTGACACCGCGTCGTGAAACTCCAGCACCGCACCGCCCGCGGTACGAACGCGCAGCAACGCAACCCGAACCGTTGCCGCATCGATCCGCAGCGGCCGCGGCAGGAACACGATCGGCGTGTTGTCCGGCGGATGACGCCGGGGCATCACGGTGACCGCGACACTCGCTGCATTCACGTAGGACAGCTGTAGCAGCCCGATCAGCAGCCCAGCAGGTTCGAGGCGCGTCTCAAGCCGGCGGATGTCGACCGTCGCGCGTTCGTGCATGACCACCAACTGCTCGATGGTAGTGCCACCCAGCAGGCTACCGTGTAAGCCAGTCGCGCGGATTTCGACCGCAGGCAACCGCGAGAGCAACCAGAACAGGCCATGCAGCCCGCTTTGCGTACCGAGCAGCCACGCCGCGCCCCCACCAGCGACCAGCAGCATGGCCGCGGCAACCGCGAGGATCAGGCGTCGGTGCATGGGTAGGCGTTGCACGTTAGTACACCGGCGATATGTTGAGGTGCAAGCGGGGGCTGCCATTTCTGGACAGCGGCTGCGCTATGTCAAGACCGACGCTGACAAACGGCAGCTTGTAGCGCACGCCTACGCCAGCGGCGAACTCGAGCGGATCTCCGAAGCGATTGAAGGCATTGCCGCCGTCGGCGAATACAGCGACCGCGAAGCCACGCGGCAGGTCCCGTTCAAGCTCAACGCTGGCCACTGCCAGGTGTTTGCCGCCGGTCCGCAGTAGCTGCGCCACCGTCGTCGGCGTCGCCGCCACGTCAGTCACGGGACTCAGCGAATTGAACGAGTATCCGCGCACGCTGCGGTCACCGCCGGCGAAGAACCGGTACTGGGTCGGCAGATCGTTGAAGTCGTGGGCGGCGGTCGCGCCTAGCTCCGCCCTAAACAGCAGGCGCCACTTTCGATCCAGCGGCACACGCCAGTCGTCGCGCACATGCAGACGCAGGAACGTCGACCGCGAGCCAAGACCGGTGAACGAGCCCAGAACTTCCGCGAACAGACCGTGACCGACGCCGACACCGGCCGTATCACCAAGGAACGTCGGCGGCAATGGAGCAATGCTGACGCCCGGAACTACCAGTGTGTCGTGCAGCGACGCGCCGCCGGCACGTGACTCAGTGCGCAGAAAGTCCATGAAGTTGACGTGCTGCCAATGACCGCGCACGCGCGTTACGCTGGGCCGCAGGCTGATCGACCTCACCTGCACGTCGGCAAGAGCACTGTTAGAGCCAGTCAGATCCACCTGCGCCTTCTCCAGTGCAGGATCGCCGATTGGCACGATATAAGTCGCCGTGGCGCTCTGGGCTCGCTGCGAGATGATCGTCTCCAGATGCAGACGATGACCGCGGCGGTTCAACCGTCGGTCATCCCAGGTGAGCCGCGTACGGGCACCGTAATCCGCGTCGTAGCCGGCACCAATCGTGTATTTGTGGCGATCATTGCGGCGGGCGTCTATGTGCACCGGCACGGTCAGCTGCTCGCTGTTGCGATCGCCCGGCAGCACGACAACCATCTGGAAGTAACGCGTGTCGTCCAGTGCGAACTGCGTGCGCAACAGCGCCATCGAGTCGTACCAGTCACCGGCATGAAAGCGCAGCAGACGCTTCACCAACGCCGGGTCAACCGCATCCTGCTCAATGATCACTTCCCCGAATCGGTAGCGCTGGCCGGTCTCCAGCGCAAGCGTCGCAGACGCCTTCAGCGCCGCAGCATCCACCACCAGTTCGTTGACGATGAAGTGAGCGTCAAGGTAGCCATTTGCCGTCGCCCGCCGCTGCAGCTCGTCGCGCAAGTGGTCGTAGGCGGCGTGATCAAGCTGGCTGCCTGCCCGCAGTGGGTGTGCGTCGAGGAGTTCGCGCAGGAACGGCTCGCCTTCTCCGGCGCCAGTCAGGGTGACGCTGGCTGCAGTCAGCATGACTGCGGGCCCCGGCGTGACTGAAAAATCTGCCACCCAGTTCGCGCCTTCCACCTTCAGCGACCCGGTCACGGTTGGCTGGTAGTAGCCGAAGGGCTTGAGCGCGTCCGCAATCTCGCCCGCGCCGCGTTGGTAGATCCGCTCCACCACGTCGGCCGACAGGTCATCCAGCGTGGCGTAGCGCTTGAGGCTCAGGTAAGCGAAGACGTTGTCGCGAACGGCGCCATCCACCCCCTGCACATCGACCCGAATCGAGGCATGGGCTGGCACCCACGCGCCCAGCAGCCAGAGCACCGCCGCGACGGCGAGCCAGGCCTTCATGCCAGCCGAAGGGCGCCAAACATCATCGAATCCCCTCCTGGTAAGCGCCAAACATCCACCTACGCCTGATGCGAGCCGGATACCCAGAAGACCAAGGACTTAGGCAGGCCGCAAGCTGCTGATTATCGCAGCCATGCGGCCCGGAAAGCAGCCGTAGGGCACCCCACCTTCGAGAATCGCCAATCGCCGTCCGGGCGATTCCGTAGTTAAGGGGTCCTGTCGTAGGATGGGTCATTACGGCAAAGCGTTTCGAGGCCGTCCCTAAGCTCCGGAGCCAAAGCATGAAGCTCGCTCGCGAACCCCTCCTGAAGCTCATCGCCTGCACCCTGCTCGCGACCTTGACCCTCCCGGCACTCGGTCACGAGGCGAATTCTGCCAAAGACACGGTATCGGGCGAGCTGGGCGCCGTGCACTTCGCCAACTCCGGCGCGCCCGCCGCCCAGAAGCCATTCCTGCGGGGCCTGGCGCTGCTACACAGCTTTGAGTACCGCGCGGCCCGTAGCTCATTCCAGGAAGCCCGCAAGATCGACCCCAGGTTCGCGATGGCCAGCTGGGGCGTGGCGCTGACCTACAACCATTCGCTGTGGAACGAACAGGACACCGCGGCTGCCCGCGACGCCCTCGCGCAGCTCGGCGCTACACCTGAGGAACGCATCGCCAAGGGGCAGACAGTGCGTGAGCGTGACTATCTGGCGTCGGTCGAGAAACTCTATGGCCCCGGCGAGAAGGGCGAACGGAACGCCGCCTACTGCGCCGCACTACACGACCTGTCGCGCAAGTACCCCGACGACCTCGATGCCAGGGCGCTCTACTCGCTGTCGCTGCTAGGGCTGTCGCCGGTACGCAACCACGCGACCTACATGCTCGCGGCAGCCGAGGCGGAGGCAGTCTACGACGTCGACAAACACCACCCCGGCGGCCTGCACTACATGATCCATGCATACGACGACCCGGTACATGCGCCGCTTGGCCTGCGCGCTGCGCGGCTCTACTCAAAGGTTGCGCCCGCCGCATCGCACGCCCAGCACATGACCGCGCACATCTTCTTTGCGCTGGGCCTGTGGGACGACGCGATCACAGCCAACGAAACGGCGCTGCGGATCTCCCACGCCGAGGGCAGTCGCAACTATCACTCGCTGCTCTGGCTCGAGTACGCCTACCTCCAGGAAGACAAGAGTGAGCCTGCGGCCGAGCTTGTCCGGTCGGTAGCGAACGACGTCGCAGCCGGCGCGACAAAGGAGAACCGGCTGCGACTGGCGTATGCGCGCGCGGCCTGGCTGGTCGAGACCCGCGGCGCTGCCGGCACCGACGCCGCAGATCCCGTCGACAGCAGCGGCGTGACTTCAATCGGCTACTTCGCGGTTCATGACTTTGCCCGCGGTATAGTCGCAGCGCAGGCTGGCAACCTGGCGGGGGCCAGAGCCGCGCTGCAGATGCTACGTGCGCGTTGCGAAGCGGCGCACATCCAGCCGCCGGGCGAGAACCCCGCCTGGTACGACGCGATGACTGACGGCGAACTGGCCGAATCACGCACGCTCATCACCGCCCTCGAGGGCGCTATCTCGTTCTACTCAGGCAACACCGCCGCAGGCCTGGAGCAGCTACACAGCGCCATCAACGCTGCCGCGAAGTTCGAGTTCGAATACGGGCCACCCTGGTCGGCGAAACCTCTGGAGGAACTGCTCGGCGAGATGCTGCTCGTCGAGCATCGCAACGCCGAGGCCGCGGCTGCCTTCAGGAGCACGCTCGATACGTTCCCGAACCGTCGACTCGCGACCATGGGGCTTGCCAACGCACTGCGGGCCGGCCCCGCCGCAACGCCATGAGCGCCGCCGCGCGTTGGCGACTGACCGCGCTGCTCTGCGGCCTGCTGGCACTGGGCGTACAGGCCGCCGACCCACCGCCGACGTCCCGCGACGATCTCATCGGCACCTGGAAACTGGTCAGCATCGATGTGCGCACCCCACAAGGCGTCGAGCCGGATTCGTTCTACGGCGCGGAGAGCCAGGGCCTGCTGATCTATGACAAGAGCGGCTGGTTTAGCGTCCAGATCATGAGTGGAGCCCGGCCAACACTGACCATGCCCACCGTACGCCCCGAGCGCCCTGGCGGCGCGCAGGGCCCGGCCAAGGAGGGCACTCTGGACACTTATTACGCGTACTACGGCACCTGGTCCTTTGACGCCTCGACCTCCACGGTGACCCACCACGCCGCAGGCGCGCTGTATCCGCCCGAACAGGCGGCGACCTATGCACAACAGGCGCACGTCGTCGGGGCACGGCTGACATTCACACGCAGCCAGGGCACACCGCCCCACCAGAGCGTACAGACTAAAGTCTGGGCACGAGTCCCAACACCTTGATGCATCAACGCAGAATTCATTTGGTGACGCAGGAAACACCCTCCATGATCACGGCGAATTTCCACGTCGCACGCCACACGCTCGCCAGGATCGTCGGTCTTGCCACCCGGTTCGGGCTGACGATATCGCTGGCAGTGCTTTCGATCAGCGCGGGCGCGGAGCCTGTCGCGGCCTCCACCGCACCCGGCAAGATCGACGCCGACACGCTCGCTAGCATCGACCGGATATTCGAGGACTATGCTCTGGATTCGCACATCCCCGGCATGGTCTACGGCATCGTTGCAGAGGGACGCCTCGTCTACGTGCGCGGCCTTGGCGTGCAAGACCTGGAGTCGAAGCGACCGGTCTCGCCGGACACGCTGTTTCGCATCGCGTCGATGACCAAGGCGTTCACCGCGCTTACCGTGCTGAAGCTGCGCGACGATGACAAGCTACGGCTTGACGCGCTTGCGCAGAGCTACGTTCCGGAAATGCGCGAGTGGACGTACCCAACCCAGGACTCGCCCCGGGTCCGCGTCCGGGACCTGCTTAATCACGTGGCGGGCTTCGTCACCGACGACCCGTGGGGCGATCGGCAGACGCCGCTGCCGGAGGAGGAGTTCACGCGGCTGTTGAAGGAGGGTGTCCCGTTCGCGCGTGCACCGGAGATGGCCTACGACTACTCGAACCTCGGCTTCGCGCTACTGGGCCGCATCATCAGCAACGTCTCCGGCCATCCCTACGCGGACACGATTACCCAGACGCTGCTGCAACCTCTGGGCATGGAGTCCTCGGGCTTCCGTGCCGACGCAGCGCCAAAGGAACGCCGGGCGCTCGGCTACCGCTGGGAAGACAACCAGTGGCGGCTCGAACCTACGCTCGGCCCCGGCGCGTTCGGCGCAATGGGCGGCGTGCAGACGAGCGCAGTCGACTACGCGAAGTGGGTAGCCTACCTGCTATCGGCGTGGCCACCGCGGGACGGGGCTGACACAGGACCGGTCCGGCGTGCGACCGTTCGCGAGCTTGCGCAGGGCTCCAACTTTCCCCGTCTTCGTCAACGCCCTGGCCACTCCGGAGAAGCCAGCTGCCGCCAGCCCGTCAACTACAGCATGGGCATGCAGATAGCCGTGGACTGCGAGCTCGGACTCACCCTGAGCCACGGCGGTGGCTATCCCGGCTACGGCTCACACGTGCTGCTGCTTCCTGACTCTGGAATTGGCCTGTTTGCGCTGGCGAACCGCACGTACGCCGGCCCTTCCGGACCGGTCTGGGACGCGGCGGTCTTGCTGCAGAAGACTGGACTGCTTAGCCCGCGCCCGGTTCCTCTCGAGGCGGATCTGGCCCGCAGCTACCTCACCGTCGGGGCGGTCTATCGCAATGGCTCGCTCGATGGTGCCGGCGACGCTTTTGCGATGAACTTCCTGCTGGACCGCGATGCGGCTGGCTGGCAACGGGAGCTGTCAGTGCTCAAGGCCTCCGTGGGTGACTGCGATACAACCGCGGCAATCACCGCCACCAGCGCACTGACGGGTGAATTCAAGTGGCGCTGTGCACATGGCCGGATTGCAGGTCACGTGCTGCTGGCGCCGACGCGACCGCCGCGGATCCAGGAGATCGAGTATTCAACGACGACGCCCTGAGGGGCACGGCGAGCGCAATCAGCGAATCAGAAAGCCCGTCCGGAACGGGTCGGCCGGATCAATCCAGAATTTTGAGCGGCCGGTGATGAACGCCGTGCCGGACACTTCCGGCACGACTGCCGGATACTTGCCGACGACCGCCCGCTCCAGCGCCCGGACCGTAAACGCACTTCCGACGATGCTCTCGATGGAAATCGTGCTGCCCAGCGGAATGCGACCGCGAGCCACCTCTATGGCTATGCGCGCGCTCACGCCAGAACCCGTCGGCGAGCGGTCGATCTCGCCGTCAGCGAATACGCAGACATTGCGGCTGTGGTTCAAGGGCGACGTCGCCGGCCCTGTGAATATCGTTCCATACAGGAAGCTCAGATCCCGCTCGAAGGGATGCTCGATCACGCAGGCGCCCATCACCGCTTTCTTGATCCTGCGGCCAAGATCGATCAGAGCCGCGGAGCTCTCAAGAGCGAGCGATACGCCCGCCTGCTCAGCCTCGACCACCGCGTAGAACGCGCCGCCATAGCCTATATCGACCGAGATCGGGCCTACGCCAGGAATATCGATCTGCAGGTCCAAGGCGTAGGCGAAAGACGGGACGTTCGTAAAGCTGATCGTCTTGCTGCCTGCAGCGTCAATCACGGCTCGCCCCTCGACGATTCCCGCAGGCACCCGGTAGCGAATCGTGACCGTCCTAGACGGGGCCAGCGCCGGTGCGGCCTGGACGTCCAGCTCAGCCGCCAGTGTCGTCAACGCGATAATCGCGTGGCCGCACATCGTGCTGTAGCCCTCGTTATGGAGGAAAAATACGTCCGCGTCGGCGTCCACCGACGGCGAGACCACCGCCGCATACATATCGGCATGCCCCCGCGGCTCCCAGACGAGTGCCGTCCTGAGCCAGTCCAGATGGTCGCGAAAGTACCGCCTCTTTTCGAGGACAGTTCCGCCGACGATTTCCGGCAAGCCGGCGAGCAGGACCCGTAGCGGCTCACCGCCGGTATGCATCTCGATTGCCTCGATGCACAGCCAATCCGCCGGAGGCTGCCACGTCGCGGCCTTTGCAAATATCCCTGGCAACATTTTTCTGTCTCACGATTCAAAAAGAGCGGTCAGGTTGCCGATCACCGGCAGCCGCAGCGACAGGCGGCACATCTTTCTGGCCGCAACCGGGTTTGATCACATAGCCCTGCCTACTGTACTTCACAGGACAGACCCTGACCCAAGCCTACCCGATCCGCGATCGAGGCCGAACGGCCGTTCGTCAACAATCACCCCGCTCCCCGCCCTGTGCCCGGCAGGGGCAAAGTCGATCGCATAAGCACCTCTGAATCAGCGACACTTCCCCCTGGCCCTGCCCTCCTCATCTGGCGTGATCTCCATGATGTACAAGCCATCGACCTTGCTGCTAGCGGGCCTCATCGCGATCTTTGCGCCGCTCAACCGTGCCAGCGCAGAGCCAGGCTCGCCGGTCGTGCTCGGCGTCCAGACCGAAGGAGGCCGTGTCGTCGGCATGCAGACCGAGGGTGGGGCACGCGCGTGGTACGGCATCCCCTACGCGGCGCCGCCCGTAGGCGAGCGCCGGTGGCGCCCCCCCGCGCCGGTCATCGCCTGGCACGGCGTTCGAGCAGCCGTCGCGCCAGGGCCGCCGTGCCTGCAGCCCTACGCCAGAGCCCAGGGCGATATCGCCGTCACCGGCTCGGAGGACTGCCTGACCCTGAATGTATTCAGCCCGCCGGGCCCCCGCTCCCATCAGCTTCCGGTGATGGTCTGGATACACGGCGGCGGCCAACTCTATGGCAGCGGAGCGGGATTCGATGGATCCCAACTGGCGACGACGCAGGATGTGGTCGTTGTTACCATCAACTATAGGCTTGGGCCCTTTGGCTGGTTCCATCACCCGGCGATCACCGGTAGCGGTGCTCGGCGCAGCACCGGGCAATTCGCGCTACTCGACGCCATCGCGGCCCTCCAGTGGGTGCGAGCAAACATTTCCGCCTTCGGCGGTAATGGCGACAACGTCACGGCGTTCGGCGAATCGGCCGGTGCCCAGAACGTCTATGCACTCGTGCTCGCGCGCCCCGCGCAAGGGCTGTTCCAGAAGGCCATCGCACAGAGCGGGGGCTTTTGGAACATGAGCCTGCCGCAGGCCGTGAATTTCCGCGATGACCCGGTGCCGGGAACGCCACTTAGTGCGCGCGAAGTCGTCAATGCACTGTTGATGGCGAACGGTAAAGCCGTCGATTCGAACGCAGCACGTACCAGACAGCACACCGAACGGCCGGCCCGGCTCGCCCACTGGCTGCGCTCACTGCCCGCCACGGCGGTGCTTGCACCCTACCTGCACGCCGCCCACGCTGAATACGACCTGCCGAGTGTCGTGTACGACGGGGTGCTGATCCCTGCCGAGAACCATCGTTCCTTGCTTGCACGCGGTGCCTACAACGCCGTGCCGATGATCATCGGCGGCAACCGGGATGAACAGAAGCTGTTTCTGTCCTCGGACCCAGGCTTCGTGCGGACCGTCGGCGACCGGCTCGAAGTCATCGATGAAAGCCGCTACGCGACATTCAACCGGCTGTACTCTGACTGGTGGAACTATTCGGCAGTCGACGACCTGCTGCCCCGCCTGCACTCACGCGTATACGGCTACCGCTTCGAATGGGACGACGAACCGACATCCCCAACGGATCTACAGAAGATCTTTGGAGCCGCCCACGGGATTGAACTCGCCTTCGTGTTCGGCACATTTGAGTCGGCCTTCATCCGTGACTCGCTGCCGGCAACTGACCAGGGCGAGACAGTCGCCGATCCGTTTGGAGCCCTTTTCAACGAGGCCAATCGCACGAGCCGCTCACGAGTGTCGAAATCGATGATGTCATACTGGGCTCAGTTTGCCCGGACGGGAAACCCGGGTCGCGGCACGCGCCAGGAACTGCCCGAATGGCGCGACTGGCAGGCGGGCCAGCGCAAGTTAGTCTTCACGACCACCGCATTGACCTGGGACGACAAACTCGTCGACGAGAACGAGCTACTCAAGGCCCTATGGGCTGCGCCAGACTTGTCGGAGAAGGAAAAATGCGCGGTGCTCCTCGACAATACGATGTACCCAAGTTACCCACTGACAGTGCTTACACAGCGTGGCTGCCCGCGCTATTAGTTCAAATTCGCGCCCAAAACCGAGCGAAAGAGCCGACCCGCCCAAAGCCACTCGTGGACCTCCTCATGCGTTTCAAGCCTGCTCCGACTGCAACACCCGCGCGCGTGATGACGAGGCTGCGCGCTGCAGTGTCAACCCTCGCACTCCTGCATGCGAGCCTGGTGATTGCAGCCCCACCGGCCGATATGGTCTTCGTCAACGGCGCGGTATACACCGTCGACGCAGCTCGGAGCTGGGCGACGGCTCTTGCCGTCAGCGCGGGACAAGTCACCTATGTCGGTGACGATGCAACGGCACGCGGCTTCATCGGGCCGACGACTCGGGTCGTAGATCTCGCCCAGCGAATGCTACTGCCGGGATTTCAGGACTCACATGCCCATCCGGCCGACGCCCCCAATCCCGCCACTTCACTGGATCTGCATGGCCTTACGGACCGCGCGCAGATATTGCAACGAGTCCAGCAGTACGCGAAAGCGCACCCTAAAAAGCCCTGGATCGTTGGGGACGGCTGGGACAAAGTCGCCTTCCTCCCCAGCGGCATGCCGACCCGGGACATGCTCGACCCGCTGATATCAGATCGGCCGGTCTTTTTGACTGACAACTCGGGTCATTCGGCCTGGGTCAACAGCCGCGCTCTGGCGATGGCACACATCAGCGAACGGACAGCTGAGCCAACCAGCGGCCGCATCGAGCGAGACACCCGCGGAAAACCGTCCGGCGTTCTGCATGAAGACGCGGCGATGGAACTCGTTTCACCACTGATTCCGCCAATTTCTGCGCAGGATCAGCGGGAGGACCTGCGGGTGGCACTTGCGGAAATGGTCCGTCTTGGGATCACGGCAGTCGAAGATGCCATGGCCACACCCGCGGTAGTTGCGGCCTATGAGGCGATGGAACGAAGCGGGCAACTCAAAGTTCGCGCCAACCTCTGCCTGCCATTTCGGCCAACCGATGATGATGACGCGCAACTGCAGCAATTCATCGCGCAGCGTGCAGCGCTGCAGGGCAAACGACTCAGCGCGACCTGCGTAAAGATTTTTCTCGACGGCGCCTACGCATCACACACCCTGGTCCTGTTAGAGCCGTACAGCGACGAACCGCGCTTCGGGCGCGGCACGTTGTTCGTGGAACAGACACGGCTCAACCGACTGGTCGCCAGGCTCGACGCTGCCGGATTCCAGATCCACATGCACACGCAGGGCGACGGCGCAGTCCGTGCCGCACTGGATGCCTTTGCCGCGGCAAGAGTGGCGAATGGCCCGCGCGACAGCCGCCACACGCTCGCTCACCTGTGCCTGGTCGACCCTGCCGACGTACCGCGATTCAGAACGCTCGGCGTCATCGCCAACATGACGCCCCTATGGAGCCTGGGCGATGTCTGGGAAGCGCAGGACGCGCCGCGCCTTTTCGGGCCAGTACGCAACGAGCACGTCCTGCCGACCCGAACACTGCTGGACGCTGGCGTCGTGCTGGCGTGGGGCACTGACTGGCCCGTGACCGGCGTCGCGCCACTAGATGGATTGGAGACGGCCATTACGCACCGCTACCCGGGGGGCCTGGACCTGGCCGGCAAGGAAGATCAGGCGTGGAATCCGGCCGAACGGGTAGGCCTCGCTGAGGCAATCACGGCCTACACGAGCGCAGGCGCCTACCTGATGCATGAAGAGGCGACACGAGGATCGCTATCGCCAGGCAAGGCGGCGGACTTCGTCGTGCTGGAGCGCAACCTGTTCGACACGCCGCCACTGCGAATCCATAGCGTACGCGTCGACATGACGGTGATAGACGGCAAAGTCGCCTACGAACGAGCGCACGATTGAAGCGTGCGCATCACTCCGAATTCGCTTCCTTGCCAAATCGGTAGTTGAGCCGCAGACCGATCACACGAGGTTCGTTGGTCGTTTGGCGCAGGTCGAAGTTGCCGGTATTGCTGTAGAGAATCGCGTTCTTGTCCGTAAGGTTGCGAACGTACAACTCAGCGAGCCAGCGACCGCCTTCTGGGTTGATACCGACCCGCAGATTCATCAGCGAATAGCCTGGCTGGTTGATTCGCCCGAAGCCGTTCGAGCCGGCAACGTGTAGGTCGTTCCACATGTCACCCTTGTGGGCAACGTCAAACTGGGCATAGCCGTTCAGGCTGCCCGTCAGCGGATGCTTGTAGCGCACATTCATGCTGTAACTGAAGTACGGCACGAATGGCAGCCGCTCGCCGACGTTCGCCTGGAATGTTGGGTAGGGGCTCGAAACCAGATGAGAGTCCGTATAGCTACCCGACGCCTGGAACGACCAGTGCTGGTCGGGCTTGAATTCCACGTTCGACTCAGCGCCGTAAACCCTCGCATCACCGACATTGACGTTGAAGCTGCTAGGGGCACAGATGTCGACGTCATAAATGATCGTCTGCAGGTCCTTCCATTTCATCAGGTAGGCCGCGCCGTTGAACAGGAAGCGGCCGCCCAGACTGGTGGATTTCCAGCCGAGTTCGAAGTTGTTGAGCGTATCGGGCACATAGGCGCGCGGCACGCCATTCGCGTAGCACGAGTCCGGGTAGCCTGAGTTCGCACCACCGTCACGGAAGCCCTGCGACACATCCGCGTAGAGCAGGAAGTTGTCGCCTACCTTGTAATTAATGCCGACCCGGCCATTGGTCTTGTGCGATGAACCTTCTGACAACGTAGGCGAAGGCGGCGCGTAGGCAAACTGGCCATACGGACTGTAGTACTTCGAATTAGCGCTGAACTGCACTATGCCCGCCTCGACATTGAGCCGATCGGTGATGTCGTAGCTAATGTTCGCGAATTCAGTAGTCTGCAGGTAGTCCGAACGGGTCCGGTAGGCATACGACACCCCAGGCGGCAACGACGAGGCCGTCGTTCCGTACAGCGCCTGGTAATACTGGAACGCAGCCCCATCGGTCTGCATGCCGGGCATGAAGAACGTACTGCCCGAGTCCTTGTCCCGGGTCTTTTCCCAGTAAAGGCCCGCCAGCCAGTGGAAGCGCCCCCCCGGCTTGGACGCCAGTCGCAGCTCGTTCGACCAGCGTTCCGGGTTGGTGTGGTACTCGTAGAACTGCACCGGCACGTTGCAACCGGAATACTCACCGCTGCCGTAGATGGGATCATCCAGACAGGTGAATGACTCCACGGAGCCGCCGTTGTAGTTCTCCATGTACTGGGAGTATTCATTGTTCATGCGCGACGGCAATGACCAGTAGGTACTTGCGAACACAAGGTCACCAATGCCGACGTCGCCGTCGACATGCAGATCCAGCATCTTGGCTTCGTGCAAGTGCGATTCCGGCCCGAAGCGCGACACTGTCCGCGGCCCGAAGAACGTCAGGTCCTCGTCCCACGCGCCCTGCGTAGACTGACGCTGGTAGGTGAGCGTGAGCGTCGCGCTCCACGACTCGCTGGCAACTCCCTTCAGGGCAAGCCTCCCACCCTCGACATGCTCCGTGTTGTAGCGGTCGCGCGCCCACGCCGAATTATCAGACGTCGTGCCGTTGATCCAGTGCCGCGTCGTCAACTTGTTATTGATGAAGCCGCCGCGATTGTCACTGAACGCCGATACGCGTAGCCCAAGCACGCCCTGGATCAGCGGCAGGTTGAGGAAGCCCTCGTAGGTCGCGTTGGTCGAGCCGCCCTTGATACTACCGGCGTCGACATCGATGCCCGCACTGAAGGAATTTAGGTCCGGCTTGCTGGTGATATAGCGAATGGCGCCAGACATCGAGCCGGCGCCGAAGGTGGTTCCCTGCGGGCCGTTCAGCACCTCGATCTGTGCTATGTCGTAAAGATGCAGGTCCGGCTGACCGCCGCCCCAGCTGGTCGACATGTCATCGACGAAGAAGCCAGTGGCAGAACTGTTGGAGTAGTTTGGGTTGCTGCCATCAGACACGCCGCGCATCACGAACAGCTGAGTGCCGGGCCCAACACTAATGAACGAGATCGAGGGCACCTTCTCCGCATAGTCGTCAAATTGCGAGATGCCGAGGTTCTGAATGTCTCTCTTGGTGAATACCTCGATGCTCAGCGGCACCACCTGCAGGCTCTCCTCGCGCTTGCGGGCGGTGACCACAACCTCATCCAGCACGCTGCCGGCTGTGTCCGCGCCGACCGCTAACGCCGTGCCCCCCGGCACAGACAGAGCCAGCACCGAGGCAACGGCGACGCTAATCCGCGATCGGGTCGCTGGCGCCAAACGTGGGGATGGGGCCGCCAGACGGGGGCTCATATCAGCCAGGCTGCGTATACGCATCGGATTCCCCATCTCTTATTATTTGGCGACCACCCATAACGGGGTCAGGTATCTGCTCGATCATCTCCGGAGCCAGTAGCTGCCGTCAATCTCTAGCCGCGCGCGGTTTTGCCGCACTGCACTCATTTTGCTACTCGAATGACCGGAACCGGTCAAGTGCATCGCCCAGGGAGGCGCGCAACGGCTCAAGCTCAGCCTCAAAGTGGCGCCAGTAGCCGATGCTCGAGGTATAGATAGGCTGCCGTACCTGCTCGGCACTGGCGGTCCGTACCGACCGCCGGGTCTCGTGGAACGCGAGGCAGGCAGCCTCAAACTCGAGTCCGCAGTGCCCAAGCAACCGCCGGATGTGGGTTTCAGGATCCGCAACCAACTGCTCGTACTGAACGTGCAGTACCTTCCCCGGCAGCACAGCGTCCCAGTGATCCATCAACGACAGGTAACAACGGTAGTACCGGCCTAGGTCGTCCAGGTCGTAGCTGAAGGTTTGGCCTTCGGCGAAATGCTGCTTGAATGTGCTGAAGCAGCAATCCATCGGATGACGTCGCGCGTCGATCACGACCGCATTGGGCAGAATTGAGTGAATGAGCCCGATGTGACTGAAGTTGTTCGGCAGCTTGTCAGTGAAATGTGCGCGGCCGTGGCGCAATGGCGCCGTCTCCGCCAAATATCGACCACCCAGTGCAGCGACGCGCTCCGGTGGCAGCGTACCGAGACTCCCCGGGTAGCCATCCCGGCCTGGAACAAGGTCCTCAAGGTCGCGGACGATATTGAGGATATTGGGTAATTCCATCGTGCCCTCCACCCGGGAGTGGCTCGCGAGGATCTGCTCAATCAGCGTAGAGCCCGATCGCGGAAGCCCGACAATGAAGATAGGCGCAGCGCTCGAGTGCCCACCCTCGAGGTTCCCGGCAAAAAACGTCCCGTCGAAGAACGATTGAATCTGCGCACTACGTCGCTCGAAGGCCTCGATATTGAAAGGCGCATCAGCTCGTCGTCGTGAGTTCCCCCGCGCGTAATGACTGAAGGATTCCGAATACTGCGCCCGCTGCTCAAAAGCCTTGCCTAGCGCAAAATGCAACTGTGCGTCGCCCGCGGTCTTGCGCTCTTCGTCGCCGAGTAGCGCTTGCATCGTCGCCATCTCGGTGTCACTGAAGCTATAGTTCTTGAGGTCCGCCAGACTCCAGTAAGCCTCCGCGTTACCCGCCTCGACCCCCAGCGCCGCCTTGTACGCGGCCTCGCTTTCAACGCGTCGCCCAAGCGTCTTGAGCACGTGACCGATCGACGTGTGTAGTTGCACCTCGCCGGGCTTGAGCAGGACCGCCCGCTCGTAAGCGGCAAGTGCATCCTCCTGGCGCATCAGACGTGCCGCGGCCGCCGCCGTTACTATCCAGCTCTGTGGATTCTCCGGCTCTATCTTCCGCAAGTAGCCTGCCGCCTCCTCAGCCTCCTGCAGCCTCCCAAGCATCAGCAGCACCGGGCCGAGCCCGCGCCACGCTAGCGGAACATGGGCAGACTGGCGCAGCGCATGCCGCAGCAAGCGCTCGGCGTCAGCCGGCACGTCCGCCGCAAGCGAAAGCGCAGCCAGGCCGCACAGCGCGGATACGTGCGCGGGATCGGCCTGCAACACCTCCCGGAACAGTGCCTCGGCGGCCCGGCGATTGTCAGCGAGCAGCGCCGCGGTGGCCGCCTCAATGCGCGATCGGTCCGGCTCACACTCCCGTGCACGCTCAAATGCCGTCCGAGCATCGTCGTACTGCTCCAGATCAACGAGTACGTCGCCATAGGCGAGCCATGCGTGTCCGTGCCGAGGGTGCCGCTCGAGCACGTGGCGGACGTGTTCACGGGCCTCGGTCAGGCGTCCGGCGCAACGACAGGCACGCGCAAGATCGACGCGCGCCTCAGCGAAGTCAGCCGCGTCATGCACGACGGCCCCGAGGGTTGCCAGAGCCTCCGGCGTCTTGTGCTGATCGATGAGGGCCGCACCCAGCAACCAGCGACTATTTACGTCCCCGGGATACTCGTGGACGAGCGCCCGCAACCAGCGCTCTGCAGTCGCCGCACGGCCAGCGCGCAGCGCTGCGTGTGCCGCGCGCAATCGCTGCTCTAGAGAAGGACCGGGATTGGGTGCGTTCATGGCTTCCATACGCCAAGGCTTCGACGCTGGGTGGATAGTGGACGCATCCAGATCCATTACAAAACCGCCAAATCTTAGCATGTCGCTGCCGCCTCTTGGCCGACGGCGGCGAGGCCCGAAAGCAGCGCGATGAACGCTGGAGTCAAAGCAACCGCCCTACGCCGGTTCTTGATCGCGCCCTCGTCCCGTTTGCGGATCGACGGGCGCTCGCTGCGCTGCAGCAAATTCTACTCTTGGGAGGCACTGCGCAACCCGATTGAAGCGTTGGCTTTCTCGTCCCGGTGCGTCATAAACAGGTGGCTGCTGGCGCCAGGCTTTAAGCGCCGCAGGTGCATTACGAGAAAGAAATACGCATAGACATTCTCGAAGCGTGACTTTTATATTTGGCGCTCTTTTTAGAGGTCGTAGCGCACAGCCGCGAACAGCTGGGCCGCTGCGACAGGCGAGTCTGAATAATCTCAAGGAGCGAACATGATTTACGCTGAGCCGGGCGCCGCCGGAGCCAAGGTCGACTACAAGGCGAAATACGACAACTTCATCGGCGGAAAATGGGTCGCTCCCGTCAAAGGCGCCTATTTCGATGTCATTACACCCATCTCCGGCAAGCCCTACACCAAGGCCGCCCGCTCAACGGCCGAAGATATAGAGTTGGCGCTGGACGCAGCTCATGCTGCCGCTCCCGCATGGGGACGAACCCCGGCTGCAGAACGCTCGAATATCCTCTTAAAGATCGCCGACCGGGTCGAGCAGAACCTCGAGTTGCTCGCGTACGCCGAGACCATCGACAACGGCAAGCCGATCCGCGAGACACTGGCTGCAGACATTCCCCTCACCGTTGACCAGTTCCGCTACTTCGCCGGCTGCGTGCGGGCGCAGGAAGGCTCGTTGAGCGACATCGACGAGACCACCGTCGCGTATCACTTCCACGAGCCACTGGGCGTCGTCGGCCAGATCATCCCGTGGAACTTTCCGATCCTAATGGCTGCGTGGAAAATCGCGCCTGCACTGGGCGCGGGCAACTGCGTCGTCCTGAAGCCCGCCGAGCAGACCCCGATCAGCGTGCTGATCTTTGCTGAGCTCATCGCGGACCTGCTGCCGCCGGGCGTGCTGAACATCGTCAACGGCTACGGACGCGAAGCCGGTCTTCCTCTGGCAACCAGCAAGCGTATCGCCAAGATCGCGTTCACCGGCTCCACGAGTACCGGCCGACTGATCGCTCAGGCTGCGGCGAACAACTTGATCCCCGCGACCCTCGAGCTCGGCGGCAAGTCGCCTAACATCTTCTTCGCGGACGTGGCGGCTGCCGACGATGATTTCTTCGACAAAGCCATCGAAGGCCTGGTGCTGTTCGCGTTCAACCAAGGTGAAGTCTGCACCTGTCCGTCACGCGCGCTGATCCATGAGTCCATCTACGAGAAGTTCATAGAGCGGGTACTCACCCGGGTCGCAGCAATCAAGCAAGGCAATCCGCTCGACCTGTCGACCATGCTGGGCGCGCAGGCCTCCAAGGAGCAGTTAACCAAGATCCTCACCTACCTCGATCTGGGCAAGCAAGAGGGAGCCGAGCTGCTCGCGGGTGGCGCCCAGACGCACCTGCCGGGATCTCTGGCCGGGGGATATTACGTGCAGCCGACCCTGTTCAAGGGCCATAACAAGATGCGCATCTTTCAGGAGGAAATCTTTGGCCCCGTGCTCGCCATCACGACATTCAAGACCGAGGCCGAAGCGCTGGAAATTGCCAATGACACGCTATACGGCCTGGGCGCCGGCGTGTGGTCGCGCGACGGCAGCACCTGCTATCGCATGGGGCGCGCGATCAAGGCGGGTCGCGTCTGGACTAACTGCTACCACGCCTACCCCGCGCACGCGGCGTTCGGCGGCTACAAGGAGTCTGGCATTGGCCGCGAGACTCATAAGGTGATGCTCGATCACTACCAGCAGACCAAGAACCTGCTCGTCAGCTACAGCCCGAAGAAGCTCGGCTTCTTCTAGCGCAAGCGAAAGCGCCGGCGTCACGGGCAACAGCGTCAGGGGAGGCGAAGCGGCGCCTCCCCTATTTCAAAGGGACACGCATGGTAGAGAAGGTGATCGCGACGGAGGCCGCTCTGAGGTTGATCGAGGTGCTCAGACAGAAGCACGGCCCGGTGTTCTTCCACCAATCGGGCGGCTGCTGCGACAACAGCGCGGCTAACTGTTACCTCCCTGGGGAAATCACCATGGGCGCGGGCGACGTCTACCTGGGAGACATCGGCAACAGTCCATTTTATATTGGGCGCTCGCAGTACGAGTACTGGAAGCACACCCAGCTCATCATCGACGTCATCGAGGGCACAGGAGGAACATTTTCTCTGGAAGGCCCGGAAGGAGTGGCTTTCCATACACGCTCGCGAGTATTCACCGATGAAGAGTGGGCAGAGATCCTGGCTGCGAGCACAACCTAACGAGAGTCCTAATTCCCGAGACGCGGGCCGTGCTCGCCGCTGCTACTGCCGCATATTACTCGCCGCTCTTCTTGGCACGCGCCACTCAATACCCACGTCGCCCTTATTGGATAGGGCGGCAACACAAGATTTTTGCCTTATACCAACACTCCAGGAAAGCCTACCTGCAGCGAGTAGCCGGCAATCTAGCCAACCATTCCACCTATCATGCAATACGGCTACGGTGATTTGGCGGCCGCCAGTCGTACCAGCGAATTTCCTTCTCCAAGCTCTGCGCTAGGCTCAGTAACAGCGCGTCTTCGCCAAACCTGGCCACGAGCTGAACACCAATTGGCAGAAGGTCTGGCGAGAGTCGCGCGGGTATCGAAATCGCCGGCTGACCGGTTACGTTGAAGAGCTCGGTAAACGCCCCGAATCGATACGCAGCGCTCGTCCATAGGTCATAGTCGAATCCCCCAGGCCCCATTCCGAAACCGCCGATCGGGGGGGGCATTTCCCCCGTCGTCGGCAGCAGAAGCACGTCGATGGGTTCGAACGCGGACTCGACGCGACGAGTGACTCGGTTCAGGGCAGCTTTGGCATTGACGTAGTCGAGTACGGAGCGTTGCCTCGTTTGATTCCAGGCGTGCCGGCTCAGTGGCTCAATCTCGTTTGCAGCCGGGTCGCGCCCAAGGACAAAGCGCCGGGCCTCGATAGCTTCAGCGATTTCACCGTGCCAGAAGACAACTGCAGCATCTCCCGCTTCAGCGACATCCGGCCACTGGAATGGAATGACCACATGCCCGAAGCCATGGAGCAGGGCCGCCGTATCGTCGACTGCCCGCACGATTTCCGGGTCGATCTCACTGCCATCCTGCCGGCACGTAACGACTCCGATCTTTAGCCTGCGGGTGAGCGGCAGCAGGGCCTTCATCCAACCGCCGGCAGGTGGCAGCGTTTGGTACGGCGCACCTGCTTCCGGGCCGGCAACAGCCTCCAGTAGAGCGGCGGTATCGCGGACAGTACGGGTCAATACGCCGTCGGTGTTGAGTCCACCGACCCGCTCACCCGCTCCGGGCCCGGATGGCGTCCGACCGCGCGTTGGCTTTAGACCAACGACGCCACAGCAGGCCGCAGGCACCCGGATCGAACCCCCACAGTCAGTACCGTGCGCTACCGGCACCATGAAGCTTGCGACGGCAGCGGCCGAGCCGCCGCTCGAGCCACCCGTTGCGCGGCCGACGTTCCACGGATTGCGAGCCGGACCGAGGACGGCCGGTTCGGTGACAAAGTCACCCGCGAATTCCGGCGTCTTCGTTTTGCCGAGAATTATCATGCCCGCGGCCCGCAACCGCCGGACAAACTCACTGTCAGACGTGGCGATGGGAGCACCATCGAAGAAACGCGAGCCATAGCGGGTTGGGAAGCCCGCAACGTCAAGATTGACGTCCTTGATCAAAATTGGCACGCCAGCCAGAGGCAGGTCGCGACGCACGCTGGCAGCCTGCGCCAGGGCTCCCTCTGCATCGAGCCCGACGATCGCTCCCAGCGCCTGATCAACGACCGCGATGCGCTCAAGAGCGCTCTGGATCACATCGACCGGCTCCGCAGCACCCATCTGAACGAGGGCGGCAGTCTCGACGGCCCCTAGGTCATCGTACGGATGCTTGCTCACTGCGTCTCCCTGATCCAGCCTGGCCCCGACATCACTGCATTGTGGCGCGAATCACAGATATACGGTCAGGCCAATTCCAGTCGGCTCATCGAGGCCCACAACGCGGAAATTGGCTAAAAACTATGCCGCGAGACGCCCGCCGGATCCTGTCGAACTTCAGAAAATACCTATGCAGGGTCGCTTCGCGCTTGACCGGGGTCAAGGCGACCGGACGTCCGTCCCATCAACCTGACCCCCGCTGCGCTTGCAGTTGCATCCAGTTTCGGGGAGCGGTCGATGAGCGGAACATTCACCAAATCGATGGCGCGGAACATCTTCTACGGCGGGACCGTGTTTTCCTTCCTGCTGTTCCTCGCCCTTACGTTCCACACCCAGAACGCGCTTCCCAAACGCGACAACCGCGCGGCAATCACGCCGGGAGTCACCCACGGGAAAAAACTGTGGGAAACCAACGACTGCATCGGCTGCCACACCCTGCTGGGCGAAGGGGCGTACTTCGCACCGGAACTCGGCAACGTCTACATTCGCCGTGGCCCGGACTACATCCGGGCATGGATCAAGGCGCAGCCAACGGGCGCGCACGGCCGCCGCCAGATGCCCCAGTTCAACTTCAGCGAAACAGACCTCGATGACCTGATCGAGTTCTTCAAGTACACCTCGGAAATCAATACCTCGCACTGGCCCCCGAATATCGAGGGTTGAGGCAAACGACGCCGGGGCCGGCCGCGCAATGCGGACGGCAAGACACATACGACTGGGAGTCATCGATGCGATATCAATCACAAGCGGCCGCCAAGCCGTACTTCATCGCGGCGATAGGCCTGTTCATTGGCCAGATCCTCTTCGGACTGGTAATGGGTCTGCAGTACGTCGTCGGGGACTTTCTGTTCCCCGGCATCCCATTCAACATCGCACGCATGGTGCACACCAACCTGCTGATCGTCTGGTTGCTGTTCGGCTTCATGGGGGCGGCGTACTACATGGTGCCGGAGGAATCCGAGGCCGAGCTGTATAGCCCGAAGCTCGCGATGGTAATGTTCTGGGTGTTTCTGGTCGCCGGTGCGCTGACAGTCATCGGTTACCTCGCTGTCCCGTACGCGCGTCTCGCGCAACTGTCCGGCAATGACGTGCTCCAGACCATGGGTCGTGAGTTCCTGGAACAGCCGTTGCCGACCAAGGCAGGCATTGTCGTCGTCGCACTCGCGTTTCTGTTTAACATCACGATGACCGTGCTGCGGGGACGCAAGACCGCCATCAGCTCGATCCTGCTTCTGGGACTGTGGGGCCTCGCGATCTTCTTCCTGTTCTCGTTCTACAACCCGACCAACCTCGTGCTCGACAAGTTCTACTGGTGGTGGGTCGTGCACCTCTGGGTCGAGGGTGTGTGGGAGCTGATTCTAGGTGCGCTGCTCGCATTCGTGCTTATCAAGGTGACTGGCGTCGACCGCGAAGTCATCGAGAAGTGGCTGTACGTCATCATCACGCTGACGCTCGTCACGGGAATTATCGGCACAGGTCACCACTACTATTGGATCGGTGCGCCGGAGTACTGGCAGTGGTGGGGTTCGGTGTTCTCGGCGCTGGAGCCGATCCCATTCTTCGCTATGACAGTGTTCGCGTTCAACATGGTAAACCGCCGTCGCCGCGAGCACCCTAACCGGGTTGCGACCCTCTGGGCGCTCGGCACAGGCGTCATGTCGTTCCTTGGTGCGGGCGTGTGGGGGTTCCTGCATACGCTGGCGCCGGTGAACTTCTACACCCACGGCACGCAGATTACCGCCGCCCACGGCCACATGGCGTTCTACGGCGCCTATGTGATGGTGGTTCTGACGATCATCTCTTACTCAATGCCGATCCTACGCGGCCGCGAGGCCAACTCTCGCCGCGCTCAGGTGGTGGAGATGTGGTCGTTCTGGCTGATGACGGTGTCGATGGTGTTCATCACGCTGTTTCTGACTGGCGCCGGCATTCTGCAGGTCTGGCTACAGCGCATGTCCGATACACCGCTGCCATTCATGGTCGTGCAGGACAAGATCAGCATCTTTTACTGGATGCGCGAGTGGACCGGCGTGATCTTCTTTATCGGGCTCGTAGTCTATGTCGCCAGCTTCTTCATCAAGGGAGATGAGAAGACCGCGTGAGCGGAGTCCCTGACGCGGCGAGCGCGACACGCGCACGGCGCCAGGAAGGATTAACGACGATCGCAGGGCCGGCAGACGCCGGTCCCTGCTGTCCGGGCAGACCCGGGCGAGTGCAGGTGGAAGATGGACATGCAGGTGGCCGCGCCCTACTACGCGCCGACAGCCGACGAGATCCAACTGTTCGAGCACGCCTGGAAGAACCGGCTGCCGTTGCTGATCAAGGGCCCAACGGGTTGCGGCAAGACGAGATTTGTGGCGCACATGGCAGCCCGGCTAAAACTGCCGCTGCATACCGTCGCCTGCCATGATGATTTGACCGCCGCTGACCTGGTCGGTCGGCACCTGATTCGGGACGGCGCGACCTGGTGGTGCGACGGACCACTGACCCGCGCCGTTCGGGAGGGTGGCATCTGCTACCTCGACGAGATCGTCGAGGCGCGCAAAGACACCACGGTCGTGCTGCACCCTCTGGCCGATGACCGCCGCATACTGCTGATCGAGCGCACCGGCGAAACCGTCTACTGCCCACCCTCCTTCATGCTGGTGGTGTCCTACAACCCCGGTTACCAGAATTTGCTGAAGGGACTCAAACCCTCGACGCGCCAGCGCTTCGTTTCGTTGCGTTTTGACTTTCCGAATGCCGCGCTTGAGGAGTCTATTCTGCGCAACGAGGCCGGCGCCGACGCCAACCTCGCCCGGCAACTGGTCGCAATTGGCCACTCCTACCGCAGCCTGAAGGGCCAGGATCTAGAGGAAGCCGCCAGCACCCGACTGCTGGTGTACGCCGCCAAGCTGATAAACGACGGAATGGATCCGGTCTCCGCATGCAGGAGCTGCATCGTCGAGAGCCTGACGGACGACCTGGAGACGACCACGGCACTGATGGAAATCATCCACGCCACATTCGGGCACTAGCGCAATCGTGGACGACATTGACGCTCAAGACAGGACGCTCGCGGTAGTTGCGCAGAGCCTCTACCTTGCAAACCTCACGCTGCTTCCCGGCGTCGCGTTTGCGATCCTTGCGGTGCTCTGGTTCCGGCACGCCGGCAGCAGCGGAGTGCTTGGCCGAAACCACCTGCGGCAGACGTTCTGGGTCAGCCTGTACGGCGGAATGCTGATAGTGCTGGTGACCGCCGCGGTCATTGTACTTTTGGGGCAGATACACGGCAGCACCGCGGCCTGGGTCGCAGCGATTCTCTACTTCACCTGCATCCATTCGACGCTGCTGCTGCTCGGTGTCGCGGGACTCGCCCGGGCGCTCGCTGGCCAGAACTTCCGTTATCCGGTAATCGGGCCAAGGCTGGTCCCGTGAGTGCGTGTGCGAGCAAGGCCCTCCCCGCAGCGCCCTGTCCATCAGCTCAGCTCACCACGGGATCAGTGGTGCGCAACGGCACCCAGCGCCGACGGCGACTGTGGCAGGGCGCGTTCTTCGTGCTGTTTGCCGTAGCCCCGTGGTTTGACCTCTTTCGCTATGACCTCACGACAGGCCATGCGTGGATCCTTACCTTCCCGTGGCGCCTGGGGCTGGATGAGTTCATCGCAGGACGACTCAGTGCCGGCCAGGCCGCGCTGCAGGTCGTGCTACGGCTGTTCCTGCCGTTACTCGCCCTAGCGGGCGTGGTGCTAAGCGTCGCATGGCGGTGGGGGCGACTCTACTGTGGCTGGCTCTGCCCACATTTTTCGGTTGTCGAGACGCTGAATGAGTTGATGCTGCGCGCCTGTGGCCGCGTCAGTCTCTGGGACAAGCCCGTCGAGGGCGTCGGCGGCGCACCGTTGCACGGTCACGACGCCCGCTGGTGGCTGGTGCTGTTACTGCTGACGATCAGCTTCGCGTTCGTCTGGGCCGTCGTGCTGCTGTCGTACCTGCTACCACCGGCCACGGTCTACGGACATCTGTGGCATGGCACCCTCAGACGCCCCGAAGCGCTGTTCGTTGGCGTCGCCACAACGGTGTTGTCACTGGAGTTCTTGTTTGGCCGACATCTGTTTTGCCGGTATGCCTGCGCAGTGGGAATGTTCCAGAGTCTGGCGTGGATCGCAAATCCCAGGGCGATGGTCGTCGGCTTCTCCAGGCAGCGTGCCTCGGCCTGCGCGGACTGCCTGCCGGCTCGGGCCTTCGCCTGTGAAGCTGCCTGCCCGATGCGCCTGAGACCGCGCGCGCTGAAGCGACACATGTTCGCGTGCACACAATGTGGCAAGTGTCTTGAGGCCTGCCAGACAGTGCAATTACAGCGGCCGCCGGGAACGTTGCTGAAGTGGGTCGACGGCAGCACGGCCCGCGCCGGCGAAGCTGGCTTTTCCTCGTCGGCGCGACCGAACAGACACTGAGGCCATGGAGGAGTCCATCGGCAAGTTGTGGCACCGCGCAATCAGTCGACTCGCGCGCGCCGATCATCCGCACGCCACGGTGCGCCTGCGCGATATTGAGCGCACCCTCGGCATCACTTTCCGTGCCTTTGGCGGCGATGCGGGGCTACGCGTAGCAGCGGCGCCGGAGCAACGCCACGGCGCACGCCGTCGACTGCTTGCCCGCATCGCAGGCACGGAGGAGAAAGCTCCACAGGCCTCGCTCAGCATCGGCACGCTGCGGCTACCAACGGAGATCTCGGCGTTCGCCAGCACTCAACTGAATCGCGACCTGTACTTCTGGCTGGCGGCTCTGGGCGCGGTATTCGCCGAGTGTGATTTAACCCTGGAGCCCTGTTGCCGTAACCAGCAGGCTACCCAGCGCGCACTGTCGGCCTGGCCAGGACTCAATGGGCGCTACCGGCGCCTCGTCGCTGCCCATCTCGAGCAACGGCTGCCTGAAGACAAGCTCCCAATGGCGGAGCGAGCGACGGAACGCGCCATCCGCAAGGCGCTGGAGGAACCCGGCAGCGTCCACACCCTGCCACCGTCGCCAGTGGAGCCGCGACCAGTGCCGCTATGGCTGACTGCCGCGGGCGCCCCCGCAGGTCTGCCTCCTTCCACATCCGACGGTGCTACCAGTGGCAATACTGGCAGCACAGACCCAAATGACAAAGCGCCGGCTGCGCACATGGCCGAACGCGTGGAGTACGAGCAACAGCGCAACGGCATGCTCATGCAGTTCCGAGCCGAGAGCCTGCTGTCGATGGGCGAACACGTGCGCGTCAACCGCTCGGAGGACGACGACCCGGACGCCCACGCCGACATTGCTGCGCGCGACCTCGATCAGTTGGCGATCTCAGCGGATGGGCAACACGCGGCCTCGCGCGTACGTTTCGATCTGGACCTGCCATCGGCCGCAGAGGACGACATCGTGCTCGGTGCTGGGATCGCATTGCCGGAATGGGACTATCGCAAAGGTCGGCTGCTCGAGGACCACGTGCGGCTGATAGAAATGTCGCCGCGCGGCGCAACACCAGCTGCACTTCCCAGCCACCTCACCCGTACCGCACGCCGGCTGCATCAGCAGTTTGAGGCGCTCCGGCCAGCAAGGCGATGGGTGAAAGCGCAAGCCGACGGCACCGAGATAGACCTCGATGCAGCCGTGCGCGCCACGACCGACCGTGCCTGCGGCACACAGGCCCTCGACAACGTTTTCCAGTCACTGGAGCGTCGCGAGCGGGACCTGGCCTGCCTGGTGCTCGCTGACCTGTCGCTGTCGACCGATGCCTGGGTATCAAGTGAGGCGCGGGTGATCGACGTGGTGCGGGAGTCTCTGCTGCTGTGCGGTACCGCACTAAGTGCCACCGGCGATCGCTTTGCCTTGTGCGGGTTCTCCTCCGTCCGCCGAAACAATGTTCGCTTTTCACGGCTGAAGGACTTTGGCGCACCATTCGGCGCGGCCGAACGCGGCCGCGTGCTTGCTATAAAGCCGGGCTACTACACCCGACTGGGCGCTGCGATACGCCACGGCAGCCACCTGCTCGAACGGCAAACAGCGAGCAGACGGCTTCTGCTGATACTGTCGGATGGCAAGCCGAACGATCTGGACCTTTACGAGGGCCGCTACGGCATCGAAGACACCCGCAGCGCCGTGGTGGAGGCCAAGCAACGGGGGCTCCGGCCGTTCTGCGTGACGATCGACCGCGAGGGACCCTCGTACCTGCCTCACGTCTTCGGGGCCGGCGGGTTTGCAATCATCCGTCGCCCGCAGGAACTCCCGCAGCGCTTGCTTCAGCTCTATGCTGCGATGACTCGATAGAGCAACCCCCGCGACCGGCCAGCACATGCGCGCTATCCCTGCGTTCGCTGCTAACATATCCGCGAGGCAGTAACGCTGCTGGGGAAATCGGTGTCGGAACGATCCGCACCCCACGATTCGCACGCCAGGAGACGGGCATGATCTTCCGGACCAAAGCGACGAGCTTGCTACTGTTCTGCTTGCTGGCGCTCGCTATCGCAGGCAGGTGTGAAGCACAGTCGGTAACCGAGAGTCGCGTGCCAATCCCTATGCGCGATGGGACGACTCTGCGCGCTGAGGTGCTTTACCCGGCGGCGGGGGGACCGTTCCCAGTACTCGTCTATCGCACACCCTACGGCGCAGCTGCCGCGCTGAAGGCCTACACCACCTTCCAACACGCGGTTGAGCGGGGCTATGCAGTGGTGGTGCAGGACGTGCGCGGTCGTTACGCCTCGGCTGGCGACTTCGTTCCATATGAGCACGAGGGGCCTGACGGCTACGACACGATCGAGTGGGCAGCGAGCCAACCCTGGTCGAACGGCAAGGTCGGCACGTTCGGGTTGTCCTATCCCGGTGCTGTCCAGTGGCTCGCGGCGATGGAGAAGCCGCCGCACCTGCAGGCGATGGTGCCGGCCATGACGTTCTCCTCCTACACGAATTTCTTCTACGCCGGCGGCACCTTCGACATGTCGTGGATCGAATGGATCTGGGACAACATAGCACCGGACATTCGCGCGCGGCGCGATATGCCGGGCCCGCGAACCGTCGATGACGCAGTCACCGCCTGGCACCACGACGGGCTCGCGATGCAGAGCGTTGTTCCGCTCGACAAGATGGATAAGCTGCAGGGCATCGCGCCGTATTACTACAACTGGCTGCACCATCCGCCGGAAGATCCATGGTGGGACTGGTCGGAACTGCGTGGCAAGTACGGTCGTACGCAGGCCGCGGTGCTGAACCTGTCAGGTTGGTACGACGACAACTACGGCCCTGAGGGCGCGACCACTAACTTCCGTGGCCTCGTCGCCGCCCGCGGCGGCCAGCCCAAAGGCACCGCACTGCTGATCGGTCCATGGGTACATGGCGTGGAGTCAACGCAGACGCCGAAGTCAGGGGAGCGGTCATTCCCGGCTGAGGCTGCGATCGACTACGACGCCACTGTGCTCGACTGGATGGATCACTACCTGCGCGGCGTCGATAACGGCGTCGACAAGCGCGCACCGGTTCGCTACTACACGATGGGGTCAGATCGTTGGCAGGAAAGCCCTGCGTGGCCGCCGCATTCGACAGCGACAAACTGGTACCTGACAGATGCCAAGCCGGGCAAGCCAGGCCGCCTGTCGACGACTCGCCCGACGGCGGCTGGCAGCAGCGCGTTCGTGTCGGATCCCTCCGATCCAGTCGTGAACCGTTATGAAGCGTCGGGAGGACACGATTACAGGCAACTGGCCGAACGCACCGACCTGCTGACCTTCGACTCGGAGCCTCTGGCCCGCGACACCGAAGTCACCGGGCCCATACGCGCAAACCTTTATGTCAGCTGCGACTGTCGCGACGCCGACCTATGGGTGCGCCTCTACGACGTAGGCCCTGATGGCGCGGCCTGGAACGAGATGTCGCCGGGCATCGACGTACAGCGCGCGAGCTACCGAGACTGGCCAAAGGGACGACAGTTGCTGCAACCCGGGACGATCTACCAGATCGCGATCGAGGGGCCGGTCACGAGCAACGTGTTCAAGCAAGGGCATCGCATCCGCATCCAAGTGTCCGGATCGTTCTTCCCGAACTTCTCGAGGAACCTCCAGAACGGCGAAGCGGAGGCCACCTCAGGTCACGCCGTCAAAGCAACAATCAACATTCATCACAACGGCAAGCACGCGTCGTCCGTCATGCTGCCCGTCGTAATGCACTGAATGATAAGGGCGAACTGAAGCCGCATCGAAAATTGGGGCCAGAACGCAGAGAGAGTCGCTGCCTGCGACCTGCTGCCAAGGCCCCGCAGCCTCCCCCGACCGAGTCGGGGTGACAGACGAAAGCGAGCGGGCCGACCTTATTGCGCCGGCCCATGGAAACGCTCTAAGGTTGGCATCCCGACGCCTTGGGTCGTCGGGATGCCAAGCCGCACGGACGCGCTGGCCGCGCGGCCAGAGGCCCACAGTTGCGAGGCCGCTATGGAATGGTTGCTTCTCGTCATTGGCGTGCTGATCTGGGCGACCGACCGCTCGGCGCTCGGCAAGCGCTTGAACGCGCTCGAGGCGGACATCTCCCGGCTAGGCCGAGAACTTTTCAACCTTAAAGAAGCCTCGCAGCCAACACCCGCCGCAGTTGCACCAGCGGCCGTATCCACGACGGAGGAAGTGCCGCCCGCCACGGAGTCGGACTCCGAACCAGAACGCGCGCCGTACGACACCCACGCGACCTGGCAGGACGAACTGCACGAGCTGTCACCGCCTCCGGCGCCCATCGCCTCACCCTACAGACCGGCTCCTGCCACCCGAGCAGCGCCGACCAAAGTGATCGGCGCAGGCCACGAGCATCAGTTGCCACTGATCGGCGTGATACGTAGCTTCTTTACTGGCGGCAATCTGATCGTCCGCGTCGGCATCGTCGTGCTGTTCTTCGGCGTGGCGTTTCTACTGAAATACGTCGCCGAGCACTCAAACGTTCCAATCGAGTGGCGCCTCAGTGGCGTGGCGGCCGCGGCGATCGCGCTGCTGATCGTGGGCTGGCGCTTACGCCAGAGCCGACCCGGCTACGCGATGGCACTGCAAGGCGGCGCCGTCGGCATCCTCTACCTCGTGGTATTCGCGGCGCTGCGGCTATATACGCTGCTGCCGCCGACGGCGGCGTTCTCACTGCTGGCCGGCATCGGCGTGTTTTCGGCGATCCTCGCCGTCCGCCAAGATGCGATGCCACTCGCCATCCTCGGTGTGGTAGGCGGCTTCCTCGCGCCAGTACTTACTGCGACCGAACACGGCAACCACGTCATCCTGTTCAGTTACTACGCGCTGCTCGACGTCGGCATCATCGGCATCGCCTGGTTCCGCGCCTGGCGCCTACTGAACCTGATCTCGTTCGTGTTCACCTTCGGGATCAGCTCGATCTGGGGACTGAGCCACTATCGGCCGGAGCTGCTCGACACGACCGAGCCATTCCTGGTGGTGTTCTTCCTATTGTTCTTCACGATTTCCGTCCTGTTCGCCTTGCGCCGGGCACCAGAGCTTTTGCATTACGTGGATGGGTCGCTGGTGTTCGGTACACCGGTCGTCGTGATGGGTATCCAGTCGGGGCTCGTCCACCAGATCCCCTACGCACTCGCATTCAGCGCGCTCGCGCTTGGGGCGTTCTACCTCACGGCCGGCTGGACGCTCGCGCGGCGGCGCCTCAACAGCCTGCGCCTACTGGTCGAGTCCTACGTCGCGCTCGCCGTCGCATTCGGCACGCTCGCGATCCCACTCGCGCTGGCGGGCCGCTGGACGGCTGCGAGCTGGGCGCTCGAGGGCGTGGCCATCCTGTGGGTCGGGCTACGCCAGGACCGACGACTCGCCGTCGCTGCCGGTGTACTACTGCAACTGGCCGCTGGACTCAGCTTCTGTATCGACGACGACGCAACGCGGGCGACGACGGTCTTCGTCAACAGCTCGTTCGTGGCGGCTTTACTGGTCAGCGTAGGAGGACTTCTGGCAGCCGTACTGACCCGGCAGCGGCCGTTATGGCTGAGGCAGTGGCAGCCGCGCCTGTCGACAGCTCTCTTCTACTGGGGCCTCGGTTGGTGGCTCTACGCGGGGCTATCGGAAGCCGACCGGTTCGTAGCCGGTGACTACCTGCCGTCGGCCGACATCACGTTCATTGCGTTCACCTGCGTACTGCTGCAGCTTGGGGCCGACCGGATGGGCTGGGACACTGCACGCCGTCCGCCACAGGCGCTTTTCCCGCTGCTCTGCCTGGGAGCGGTGTTGTGGATCTGGCCGGGACATCCAGCGGCGTTCGGCGGCTGGTGGGCCTGGCCGATCGCGCTCGGCGTCGGCTACAGCGGCCTCTACCGACAACAGTCCGCAGCCCCGTCCTCGCGGCAAGATGCCCTGCACGTACTGGGGCTGTGGCTGGCGACGGGCCTGGTGACCTGGGAGGCGGCCTGGCAGGTCAGACAGGTTACCGGCGGCGCATGGTCTCTGGCGGCGATGGGCGCACTGCCGGCCGGCGTGCTGCTCGCACTGCCGTGGCTGGCAAAGCGCGGCCGGTGGCCGATCGGTACGTACCTTCGCGCCTACCTCAGTCCGGGCGCCACGGGTCTCGCCGCCTTCCTGGGCGTCTGGGCGATCCTGAGCAACATCGGCTCGAACGGCGACGCCGATCCGCTGATCTACGTGCCGCTGCTGAGTCCCCTTGACGCGGCCGAAGGCCTCGCGCTGGTCGCGACCCTCGGTTGGCTGCTCGGGCTACCGTCGTTCGCGCTCGCGTCATGGTCGGACAGCGAGCGCAGGACCCTGCTGTTAGTGGTAGGCGCAGCGACGTTCTGCTGGTTGAACACTATGCTGCTGCGCACGGTTCACCATCATGCACAGGTCCCCTACGAATGGACTGCGATGATGGAGTCCACGCTCACGCAGGCCTGTCTGTCGCTGTTCTGGACCGCGCTCGCACTCGGCGCGATGCTGTGGTCAACGCGCCATAGTCATCGCCTGCCTTGGTTCCTCGGGGCGGGACTGCTCGCGGTCGTGATCGGCAAACTGATGCTGATCGACCTGTCGCACATCGGCACCGTGCCGCGCATTGTCTCTTTCCTAGGCGTAGGGACCCTCATGCTGGTGGTCGGATACTTCTCGCCGCTGCCGCCAAAGCAGGCGGCAACATGAGTCTGACCCGAATCATCCTGTTCGCAGTGCTTACGCTCGGCGCGACAGCTGCCAGCGCATCGGACCTCGGCCGTGACGACTTCGGCTACGGCATCACACTGCGCGTCGATGGGGCGGCACCCACATACCGCGTGGCCGTGCCGCTCCACGTCTACCAGCACACCGTGCGATCCGACCTCGGCGATATCCGTGTCATGAACGGCAGCGGCGAGATCGTGCCGTATGCGCTACGTCACGCCGCCGGCGTGGCACAGTCGCGGGCGGCAGCCAAGTTGCTGCCACTGTTCCCATTACGCGGCACCTCCACGGAGCCTAGCGCGAGCCTGAAGCTGCGCCTGCAGAGCGGCAACGCCTCGATCGACATCGAGCGCCCAGCGGTCGGCGCAGCGATGACGCGGATCAACGGCTATCTGCTGGATGCTCGCAGCGTCACCGAGGCGCTGTCCACGCTCGAGATTAACTGGGCATCGGACGCCGGCGACTTTTCCTCGCGGCTCCAGCTTGAGGCCAGCGACGACCTCAACACCTGGCGAGCAGTTGCCGACGGCCCGATCATCAACCTGCACTACGCCGGCCAGCAATTCCAGCAGCGGCGGCTGGACACTCCGCGCGTGTCGGCTAGATTCTTCCGACTGTCGTGGACGGACGCACCGCCGGCCATTGAGATTACCTCGGTATCCGTGGAACCCGCCTTGGCGCAGCAAGACGTCAAACGACTGACGCTCTCGGCGCCAGCGAAGCCCGTCACCGCCGAACCTGGCACCTACCTGATGGACCTCGGCGCCCATATTCCGCTCGATCGGGTGAACCTCGACCTGCCGCAGATCAACACTATCGCCACTGTTTCTTTTGAGACACGTAACGACGCAACGGCCGACTGGCGGCAGATTTCGCGGGCAAGTCTCTACCGCCTGCAGTCCACGGACGGTGCGGAACTTCACAACCCCGCGATCGCCATTCCGCTGACGACCGCGCGTCACTGGCGCGTGCGGGTGTCGCACGCAGGCGGCGGGCTCGGCCATGGCGTGCCGGTGTTCGTCGCCGGCTGGTTGCCAGACGAAGTGCTGTTCGTCGCCCGCGGCAAGCCGCCGTTTGAACTACTCTACGGCAGCAGCGAGGCCAAACCAGCCGCAGTCGCGGTACTCGCTCTGGGCCCATCGGCGCCGGCTGGTTCGGCCACCCCGCCAATGCGCGAAGCGACGCTCTCGACGCCCTTCAGCGTCGGGGGACCCGAGCGCCTTGCAGCCGCACACCCAAAGCTCAACCTGCGACTGGCCACCCTGTGGACCGTGCTATTGGCCGGTGTGACACTGCTGGGATGGATGGCATGGCGGCTGCTGCGGCGACTGGGCTGAAGCAGGCCGGGCGCCGGGTGGCGGGCTCCGGCCAGCCGCCGCAGCCGTTGTTGGCAAGCCTTCAACGCCCACAAGCAGAATAATCCACCGCCAAACCTGCCTGGCAGAGCCGGCACCCGTCGCCATAGTCGGTTAAAATGTTCTGCTGCAACGGCAGCGGACACCCGATTTCGTGTCGGGCAGGGCCGGGTATCTCGAACCTTGGATAAGGTGCCTTTCGCATGAAATGTTTCAAGAACGCCGCCGATGCGCTGTCCGGCGTGACCTACGACGGCATGACCGTCATGGCGGGTGGCTTCGGCCTGTGCGGCATCCCCGAGAACCTGATCGCCGCGCTGCGCGACTCGGGCGCCAAAGACCTTACCGTCATCAGCAACAACGCCGGTGTCGACGGGTTCGGCCTCGGCATGCTGCTTACGACACGGCAGATCAAGAAGATGATCAGCTCCTATGTCGGTGAGAACAAGCTATTCGAGCAGCTCTACCTGTCGGGCGAGCTGGAGCTGGAGTTCAACCCACAGGGCACGCTCGCCGAGCGTATCCGCGCCGGCGGCGCGGGCATCCCCGGCTTCTATACCAAGACAGGCGTCGGCACGCTGGTCGCCGAGGGCAAGGAGCACAAGGACTTCAATGGCCAGACTTACGTGCTCGAGACCGGACTGGTCGCGGACCTGTCACTCGTCCACGCCTGGAAGGGCGACAAGGAAGGCAACCTCGTCTTCCGCAAGGCCGCCCGGAACTTCAACCCGATGATGGCGACGGCCGGCAAGATCACCGTCGTCGAAGTAGAGGAGCTGGTCGAGGTCGGCACCTTGGATCCGGACACTATTCATACACCGGGCATCTTCGTGAATCGGATTTTCCAGGCAACGGGCCTGGAGAAACGCATCGAGCAACGTACCGTCCGGAAGAGGAGCTGAGCCATGCCATGGACTCGTGACGAGCTGGCCATGCGCGCCGCCAAAGAGCTGAAGGACGGGTTCTACGTGAACCTCGGGATCGGCATTCCGACGCTGGTCGCCAACTACATTCCTGCAGGCGTGCAAGTCACGCTGCAGTCGGAAAACGGCATGCTGGGAATGGGGCCCTTCCCGCTCGAGGGCGAAGAAGATCCGGACCTGATCAACGCCGGCAAGCAGACGATCACGGAGCTGCCAAAGACGAGTTACTTCTCCAGTGCCGACAGCTTCGCGATGATTCGCGGCGGACACATCGACCTTGCGATTCTGGGTGCCATGCAGGTCTCCGAAAAAGGGGACATCGCCAACTGGATGATTCCCGGCAAGATGGTGAAGGGCATGGGCGGCGCCATGGACCTCGTCGCCGGCGTCAAGCGCGTGGTCGTCGTCATGGAGCATGCCGCTAAGGACGGGACGGCGAAGATCCTGCCGGCCTGCGACCTGCCGCTGACAGGACGTGGCTGCGTGAACCTGATCATCACCGACCTCGCGGTATTTGAGGTTCGCCCGAGCGGACTTGTACTGATCGAGCTGGCGCCGGAAGTGACGCTCGAGACCGTTGCGCAGCGTACAGCCGCCAAGTACACGGTCGCCCTGAACTAGGCCGACTCAGACCGAAATAGCGCCGGCGCCGCCGCAAGGCGCGACGACGCTATTGCACCAAATGGCGCATCTGCGGGCTGCCCCCCCGTGGTTAAATCGGTGTAACTTCCTTCGATCCATTGATGGGGGCCCGCGCAGGCCCCGGGGGCTCGCTCATGGTCATCTCCGATCGTCACGGACGCACTCCGCGCACGTACGCGTTGCGTGCAACGGGCATTGCGACCGTCATCGTCATGCTGCTGGGCGCAGCTGCCCACGGCGAAGTGGCCGGGCCGCCGGTCACCCCCATCGTTCCGAGTTGGTCGACCCCACCAGAAAAACTCGTCCTGCCGCCGGCTACCGCCGCCTTGGCACCGGATGGCCTGCGCGCCGCCTGGGTCACCGACGATCACAAGAGCGTGCTCAGCGCGACCCGCGCGACACCTGCAGCCGAATGGGCCGCTCCCGACCGCCTGCTCACGAGCCGCGGCACCCTTGGGGCGCTGGTCTTTTCGCCCGACGGCGGCAGCCTCGCTTACGAGAACCCGCGCACCTGGCGCGACGACGGTACAGCGGACGACAGCTGGGCCTTCATCGGCGTCTACGATCTGGCCACACGCCAGATTTCCTACGTGGATCCGTCATTCAACATCGATTCACATCCCTCGTGGTCGGCTGACGGTACGCAAGTCTCCTTTACCCGCCACGTCGAGGGCCTGCCGGACGTCACGCTAAGCCGACCCATCACCCGCCTCAAGCTCGCCGCGTGGCAACCGCCGCCGCAGCGAGCGACCGAGAAATTCACGATGGCCGCGGT
>CAIYLH010000068.1 GCA_903927005.1 uncultured Pseudomonadota bacterium | reverse complement strand
GCGAAGAGGTAGATCACCAGCATGGCCGCTGGTGCCGCGTTCGCCAGTTCATCGGCACCTCCGGTGCTCCAGCGTAGGGGCAGCGACTGGCCCGCGACAGCACAGCCACCCCAGAGCGACGCGGCGCAGGTGGCAGTCACCAGCCACCGACCGTTCGGCTTTCTGTCCACGCGCGATCCCTGCGACTGGATCCATCGTCCTAGGCGTCCTCGCCACGGCCTGCACAGCGCGACCACCCACGGCGCACCCGCACAATCCCCCGCGAGAACGGCCAATCCCGCGCCCATGCAGCGACTGCACCTATACGGGCGGTTGCCCTGTACGGCGACCCCTCACCCCACGGCCCTGCCGCCCTTGTCAGGGAGTGTCAGGAAACTATTTTTCCACTTGCTATAAACGCCCCTGATGGACGTCGTAGCGGGTCCATTACGGCTTGAACGTCTGTCACAACGTTCACGGCTCCGGGGAGTCGCGCACAACGGGGAGGGATCAATGTCACGAATCAATGTCCGAATCATGCTGGCCATAGTGGCCACAACCGCCTTAGCGAGCACGGCATACGCTGTGACACCTCTGGGCTGTAACAACGCGACCGTTGTAGGAACCTACTCCGTTAACGGAAGCGGCCAGCATCAAAAATCAGATAAGTCAGCTCGAATTGTCCCACTGAAGTTTAGCGGCATGATCGCCTTTAACCCGAACACGGGCCAATATTCCCTAAAAGCTCAGTTGCAGATGGCTGATGGCAAGATGCGCGAGTTACCCATGACTACAGGCACCTACCAGGTAGACCAAGCCTGCCATATCAATTTTCAACAGACTGCTCAGACCAAAATGCCTATCTGGCATGGCGTCGTTAGCAATGGTGGCAATTCAATCACCGGCGGGTTTAACGAGGAAAACCATAAGACCCATTCGTTTATGACCCGTATCAGTGCGTCGTATTAACTGCCGCCATTCAATATTTAAGGGGTAAAGCAATGTTTTCAGTTAAAAGACGGCCGATTCACGCGATGGGCCTGGTGTTGATCAGTGTGATGTCCCTCGTCGTCGTGCCGTATCGCGCACTGGCGGTGACGCCTCCGCCTACCTATACGAGTCTTACTGTTAATAATCAGGGAATGTTGAACGGTGTGACCGTGACCATCGGCAACGTTGCGCAGCAAGCCACGTCTTGCGCAGGCGGCATATGCCTCTACCGGATTAGTTACGGGCAGGAGGCGGCAATCAACTACAACCAAGACAATGATTCTCTGTACAGCACGGATCAAAACAATTACCTACCAGCGCAAACCGTGGTTGCGACATACAAATGTTCCGGTCACCCGTATGACACCTATTTTGAATGCGTTCAAAAACGAAACTTATGTATCACTCAGCCGGGCGTCGACCTATCCACCTGTCCTAATTGGGTGGTAAAGGCGGCCGCGTATACCATCCCCTCCCAGACTGAGTATGGTGTCGCTTTGGGAGGGTGTATTTCGCACCCCTTCTGGCAGGGCAAAATACTGGTCGGCGGAAATGCCCAACCAGGGTGCACCTGGTACGTTACTGGGCCAAAGTACGTGCCGCCTTCACTTCCCTAAGCGCCCCGATGTCCGCGGCCTTTAGCCGCCGACCCGGTCCGGCAACCCGCCGAGTCGCTGCCAACCCCGAGTGCGTCCAGCGTAGCGAGCGGATGACCCACGCCCCGGCCTAGTGCCGGGGTTTTTCGTTGGGGCATTCTGGGGCGCGGCTCGCGCGGACTCCGCAGCAGGTAATTCGGCCGTTGGCCGTTGCACAACCGTTGCAGTTCAAACCGAAAGAAGGCAATCGGCGACGATTGCTGGCAACTGTCACCGACTGATCTGCAACGCTTCCCAATAGCGCGCAACTGCGCACAATCAGCGCAATTCGGTCTTAAAATCCCCCGCCGAAAGACTTGCGGGTTCGAGGCCCGCCCCGGCCTGCACAGCGCCTCCACCCACGGTGCACGCGCATAACTACCGCGAGAACGGCCAATCCCGCGCCCATGCAGCGACTGCACCTATACGGGCAGTTGCCCTGTACGGCGACCCCTCACCCCACGGCGCCTGCCCCCTTGTCAGGGAGTGTCAGGAATCCATTTTTTGACTTGCTATAAACGCAGCTGATGCCCCTCGCAGGGTGGCCATGGCGGCTTGAGACGCAGAGCGCCGTTCACTACCCCGGCGGTTTGCTTTGGGCGCGGTACTTAGGGAGCAAGGGGGTTGCGGCAATTAGATTTTTTTCACCGATGTCGGCTCACGTTTAAGCCGCGATATAGAAAGGGGTGCTTTGATGTCACGTTTTATGAGAAGCCAGCTTGGTCGAGGTTTGCTGTTAGCGGTCACGGCGGTCGTGCTTACTTGTAGTAGCGGTGAGGCGAGTGCCTGTTACGTCGAATGGAAGAACCCATATAGCGTTAATGTAAGCGTCATCCTTACTATTCAGGCCGCAGTCCACGGTGCCCCCACCGTTGGGTACAGCAGTTTTACTGTTGTGCCGCTTGGCGTAGTAAACAACTCTTCCATTAACACCAACGTAGCAGGTGTTTACTCGATCGCTGTACAGGCGGCAGTCCAAAGTCTACTAGGCCTGCAAACGCTGGCGTTTTGCATCAATTATTAACAGCGCACACGATTTGGTGTCGCGTGGCTCTTGCGGGTCTTTTACATGCGCGGGTGACTCCCCGTGTGACGTGCTCAGTTGTCAAGCGCGCTAACTTGCCCCCGTCGATGCCAGCGGCTGACTCAAGCCCCAGCCTGTGGTTGCAGCGATTAAATTTTTCACCGATGTCGGCTTACGTTTAAGCCGCTAGATACCGAGGAGTTCTTTGATGTCGCGTTTTGTGATTCGAGTTATATCGGCGTATGGGCTGACGGCTTTCATTGGCATTGCGGCAGCGGTGGCTCCAACTGTGCAGTTCACAAACATGACTGGGCTCGGAAATTCAATTTCCTCGGGTAGCTGCCAATTGCCCCCGGTGCTTCCGTCAGGCACCTATTCTGCTCAATGTCCTTCCGGAACAACTTTTTCATTTACGATAACGTCACTACTCCAAGGGCCTCTTTGGCAGTTTTCGGTACCTCAAAGTGGTTGGCTGGTCTCATGCTCGACAACCTGGTCAGCCACGCCAGTTCAGACGTGCACATTTTCCCATAACACGACTGCTCCTGTGCCCATCTATATACTGATGTGAGAAATAGGCGTCGCTACGATGACCGCTGTCTGCTTGCGTCCAGCGACGTCAGCAGGTGACTAAAGCCCCGGTCTGGTGCCGGGGCTTTTCGTTGGGGCGCTGCCTGCCGCAGGCTCGGCCGCGCACCGCGTTGCTTACTTCGCGGTAGCCAGGTACTCGGCGACGTTTGCGATCTGCTCGTCGTCCAGCCGCAGCTGCTTCTTGTGCTTCTTCTGCCGCGCAACAATCGACTTGAGGCTCTTGGTCAGCTCCGCTGCGGGCTTGCCGGCGTGGTCCTTGAGCTCGTGGCAGTCAGCGCAGCTGCTGTCGTAGATCTTCTTGCCGGCCACGGCGTCGGCGGCCAGTGCCGTTGCCGAGATCAGCATGCCGAGGGCAATCCCGCTGGCCAGTGCAGTGGCGGGTGACTTCATTTTCATACGAGCGCTCCTGGGGTCGGCAAAGGGCCGCGGCCGGTCGCTGCGGCGGCAAGCTCAAAAGTCTAGCGGCAGCCCGTGCCGCTGCCGATACGAACATGCTGCAGTCGCTAGAGCGCCTGGGTCGACAGCAGAATCGAGGTCTCGGTGCGGGCAATGCCCTCGACCCGGCGGATGCGTTCGAGCACCCGGTCGAACGCGGGCAACGTCTCTGCGTGCAGTTCCACCACCAGGTCCCAGCGACCCGTCGTCGAGTGCAGCACGCTGACCGCAGGGTCGGTTTGCAGCGCCCGGCGCACCGCGTCCTCGCTGTTGCTGTCGACGGCGATGTTCATCAGCGCAGTGACCCTCGGGGTGTCCAGGGTCTCGCGCAGCCGCACCGTGTAACCGAGGATCACGCCGTCGCGCTCGAGCCGGGCGATCCGGTTCTGAACGGTGCCGCGGGACACCCCCAGGCGCCGCGCCAAGGACAGTACGGTGGCGCGTGCGTCGGCGCGTAGCAGGCCGATCAGCTGACGGTCGGTATCATCCATAGAGGTCTCCCTGCTAGCATTTTGTCGCCATATCATATCAATAAGACAGACAAAGCGCTCTTAATGGCAGTTTGTTGTCTTCCTGTTGGCTCGCGCCCGCGCGACGATAGCTTCTTCACGGGGCCTTTCCGGGCCCCGGCCTGCGGCGGAGTAAAGCCATGGTCGATTACATCGGTGTCAGTGACGTGCAACGCCTGGTCGGCGCCCAGGGTCCGGCTGTGTTCATCGAGCGGCTGGCCGCTGAGATCGAGGCGGACTACCGCCGCTGGGACGCTTTCGACAAGTCCGCCCGGGTGGCCAGTCACTCGCCCGAAGGGGTCATCGAGCTGATGCCGACCAGCGATGGCCAGCTGTACTCGTTCAAGTACGTCAATGGCCATCCGAAGAACACCGCCGCGGGCCTCCTGACCGTGACCGCGTTCGGCGTGCTCGCCGACGTCGCCACCGGCTACCCGTTGCTGCTGTCGGAACTCACCGTGACGACCGCGCTGCGAACGGCGGCGACCTCGGCCATGGTCGCGCGGCAGCTGGCACGGCCGGACAGCCGGGTCATGGCGCTGATCGGCAACGGCTCGCAGAGCGAGTTCCAGGCGATTGCGTTCTATCGCATGCTGGGAATCCGGGAACTGCGGCTGTACGACGTCGACGGGGCCGCGACCGCGAAGCTGGCCGCGAACCTCGCCGACATGGCCGGCATGGAGGATCTGCGCGTGGTGCGCTGTGCCTCCACCCAGGAGGCGTGCCAGGGCGCCGACATCATCACGACCGTGACCGCCGACAAGCGCAACGCCGTCATCCTGACGCCGCCGATGGTGCGTCCCGGTGTGCACCTGAACGCCGTCGGCGGCGACTGCCCCGGCAAGACGGAGCTGCATGCCGACGTGCTGGTCATGCCGCAGGTGAAGGTCTACGTCGAGTACGCGCCGCAGTCGCGCATCGAAGGCGAGATCCAGCAGATGCCAGATGACTTCCCGGTCACCGAGATCGCCGACGTGCTGCGCGGCCGTGCGCCGGGGCGCACCTCCCCCACCGACATCACGATCTTCGACTCGGTCGGGTTCGCGCTCGAGGACTACTCCGCCCTGCGCTTCCTGCATCAGTTGCTGCAGGAGGACAGCGACCATCGCCGGCGCATCGATCTGGTGCCGCGCCTGGACGACCCTAAAGACTTGTATGGCGGCACACTCGCCGGTGCCGCGCGGCGCATGCCGCTGCGACGGGCGGGTTGAGGTGCCAGTGGTGAGCTCAACCGTCGCGCTGATCGGCGCGCCCACCGACGTAGGCGCGAGCGTTCGCGGCGCATCGATGGGACCGGAGGCGCTGCGCGTTGCCGGTATTCGTGAGGCGCTGCAGGCGCAGGGCGTCAACGTGGTCGATCACGGCAATCTGCTGGGTCCCGCCAACCCCGTACTACCGCCGCGCGACGGCTATCGCCACCTCGAGGAAGTCACCCAGTGGTGCCGCGCCGTCGACGCGGCCGTCTACGGCGCACTGGTGCATGGCGAGCTGCCGATCATGCTCGGTGGCGACCATTGCCTGGCGATCGGCTCCATCAGCGCGGTCGCGCGCCGTTGTCGCGAGCGGGGCCAGCGCCTGCGCGTGCTGTGGCTGGACGCACACGCCGACTTCAACACCGCGGCGCTGACGCCTAGCGGCAACCTGCATGGCATGCCGGTGGCCTGCCTGTGCGGCCATGGGCCGGCGGCACTGACCGGCCTGTCCGGCCACACCCCGGCGCTGGCGGCCGACTCGATCCGCCAGATCGGCATCCGCAGCGTCGATCCCGGCGAGCGACGGTTCGTGCACGATGTGGGGCTTGAGGTGTTCGACATGCGCTACATCGACGAGACCGGCATGCGCCAGACGCTGGCCCGTGCGCTCGAGGGGCTGGACGCCAACACCCACCTGCACGTCAGCTTCGACGTCGATTTCCTCGACCCGGACATTGCCCCTGGCGTTGCGACCACGGTTCCCGGCGGCCCCTCTTACCGGGAGGCGCAGCTGTGCATGGAAATGATCGCCGACACCGGCCTGCTCGCCTCCCTCGACGTGGTCGAGGTCAATCCCGCCTACGACGAGCGCAATCGCACCGCGGTGGTCGCCGTCGACCTGATCGCGTCGTTGTTCGGCAAGAGCACGTTGATGCGCCGGGCCTGAGCGAGGCCCCCGAAAATACCCGAAACCCGCCGGAAAGCGCTCAACGGCTGCTTTACACTCGCCACGGACAACCGGGCGAGGTGAACTGTGAGTGGACTGTGGGACGAGGTGGAGGCTGAGCGGCACGTGGGCGAGCTGGCGCTGCGCGTCTACAGCTCGCACTTGCTGGGCCGGGACCCGTCGCTGGTGCTCCACGGCGGCGGCAACACCTCGCTCAAGTTGCGCGAGATGGATGTCCTTGGCGATGAGCACGAGATCCTCTACGTCAAGGGCAGCGGCTGGGACCTCGCCACGATCGAGGCGGCTGGCTTTGCGCCCGTGCGCATGGACCATCTGCTGCGGCTTGCGAGCGTGCCGGCGCTGTCGGATGCGCAGATGGTCAGCGAGCTTGCCACCCACGTGACTCGGGTGGGTGCGCCGGCGCCATCGGTCGAGGCGATCCTGCACGCCCTGCTGCCGCATCGCTATGTCGACCATACCCATGCCGACGCGCTGCTCGCGCTGACCAACACCGCGGACGGCGCCGCGCGCGTCGCCGAGGTCTACGGCCGCGACGTGGTGGTGATCCCGTACGTGATGCCGGGCTTCGATCTGGCGCGGCTGTGCGCGCGGGAGTTCCCGCGCCAGGCCCATGCCGGCACGCTCGGCATGGTGCTGCTCAACCACGGCATCTTCTCCTTCGGCGCGACCGCCCGCGAATCCTATGAACGGATGATCTCGCTGGTACAACGCGCCGAAGACTATCTGGCCCGCGTTGGCGCGAGGCGCAGGTCATCGTCAGCCATTACGCCGGCGGCGACGACGCGCGGCGAGATCGCGCGCTTGCGCTGCGAGCTGTCGGCGGCGGCCGGCCATCCGCTCTTGCTGTCGATTCATTCGGACGAGCGCTTTGTCGCTTTTGCCCAGCGGCCGGATATCGCGATGCTGTCGCAGCAGGGGCCTGCCACGCCTGATCATGTGATTCGCACCAAGCGACTACCGCTGCTCGGTCGCGACGTGGCCGCCTACGTCACCGACTACCGGCGCTACTTCGAGCGCCAGTCGGCACGCGCCGATCGGCCGCTAAAGATGCTCGATCCGGCACCGCGGGTCGTGCTTGATCCGGCCTTTGGACTTGGCTGTGCCGGCCGCAGCGTGCGTGACACCGCGATCGTGCGTGACATCTACGCGCACACCCTCGAGGTGATCGAGGCTGCCACCGAACTGGGCGGATTCCAGGCGCTGCCGGAGTCGGACCTGTTCGACGTCGAGTACTGGGAGCTGGAGCAGGCGAAGCTCGGTCGCGGTCCTGCGCCGCGCCTGTACGCAGGCGAAGTGGCGCTGGTCACGGGCGCGGCATCCGGCATCGGCCGCGCCTGCGTCGACTCGCTGCTGGCCCGCGGTGCCGCGGTGATTGCCCTCGACACCAATCCTGCCGTCACCACTGAGTTTGCCAGGCCCGACGTGCTCGGCGTGGTGTGCGATGTCACCGATCCGCTAGCGCGCGCGGCGGCGCTGGATGCCGGCGTGTTCGCGTTTGGGGGCCTGGACCTGCTGGTGCTCAACGCCGGTGTGTTCCCCGGCGGCACCCGCATCGAGTCGCTCGCCGATGCCGCCTGGCGCGGTGCGATGAGCGTCAACGTCGATGCGAACCTGGCGCTGCTGCGGGACTGCCATCCGTTGCTGCGTCTGGCCGCCCGCGGCGGCCGCGTCGTCGTGATCGGCTCCAAGAACGTGCCGGCGCCCGGTCCTGGTGCTGCCGCCTACTCCGCTTCCAAGGCCGCACTCACCCAGTTGGCGCGGGTCGCCGCACTGGAGTGGGGTGGCGATGGCATCCGCGTCAATATCCTGCACCCGAATGCCGTGTTCGACACCGGCCTGTGGAGCGAGGAGGTGCTGGCGGCGCGTGCGCGCCAGTACGGCATCAGCGTCGAGCAGTACCGCACCAACAACGTGCTGAAAGTGGAAGTGCGCAGCCGCGACGTGGCGGAGCTGGCCGCTGAAATGTGCGGCCCGCTGTTCGACAAAGTGACCGGCGCACAGCTGCCGGTGGACGGCGGCAACGATCGGGTGATCTGACCCAAGGGATGAATGCATGCTCGCAGTGATTGGGGGAAGTGGCGTCTACGCCATCGATGGGCTGAGCCAGACCCGCTGGGTGAAGGTGGCCTCGCCGTTCGGCGAGCCCTCCGACGAAATTCTGCTCGGCGAGCTCGATGGCCAGCCGCTGGCGTTCCTGCCGCGCCACGGCCGTGGCCATCGCCTGCCCCCTTCCGCGATCAACTTTCGCGCCAATATCGACGCGCTCAAGCGCCTTGGCGTCACCCAGGTCATCTCGGTCAGCGCGGTCGGCTCGCTGCGCGCGGAGCTGCCACCCGGGACGTTCGTGATCGTCGACCAGTTCATCGACCGCACCTTTGCCCGTGACAAGAGTTTCTTCGGCACCGGCCTGGTTGCGCACGTCTCGATGGCCCACCCGGTCTGCAGCCGCCTGGGCGATGCATTGCAAGGCGCCGCCACCGATGCCGCCCTCCGCCACGTGCGCGGCGGCACGTATCTGGTCATGGAAGGGCCGCAGTTCTCGAGCAAGGCCGAGTCCGAGCTGTACCGCAGCTGGAACTGCGACGTGATCGGGATGACCAACATGCCGGAGGCCAAGCTCGCCCGCGAGGCCGAGCTTTGCTACGCGACGGTCGCGATGGTGACCGACTTCGACTGCTGGCATCCGGACCATGACCACGTCAGCGTCGAGATGATCGTGCGCACGCTGCACGCCAATGCCGAGCACGCCCGTACGCTGGTCCGCACGGTAGCACCACGACTGCTACAGGCGGCTGGAGCGACCTGCCCGCACGGTTGCCAGCATGCGCTCGAGTACGCGCTGATTACGGCGCCCGCAGCCCGCGATCCGGTGCTGTGCGGACGACTTGGCGCCATCGCCGGTCGCGTGTTGAACCGATGACTGCCGCATCCGCACTGCGCGTCGAGACGCTGCGCTGGGCGGCGGATCGCGGCGTGCTGGAGATGATCGACCAGCGTGTGCTGCCGGCCCGCTTCGATCGGCTGGCGTACGACTCCGCCGCCGCGGTAGCCGAGGGCATTCGCAGCATGGTCGTCCGCGGTGCGCCTGCCATCGGTTGCGCGGCCGCCTACGGCGTTGCGCTGGAGGCGCAGCGCTGCAGGGACCTTGAGCCGGCGGCGTTCTATCGCGCCCTGGCGCTGGGTATCGCCGCGCTGGGCGCGAGTCGGCCCACCGCCGTCAACCTGCGCTGGGCGCTGGAGCACATGCAAGCGCAACTGGACGCGTTGGCCGGGGCGGCTCCCGCGGTGATCGCCGAGGGATTGCTCGCAGCGGCGCATGCGGTGCTTGCCGCGGATGTCGCGGCCAACCAGGCGATGGGTGCACACGGCGAGAAACTGCTGGCCGACGGCATGCGCGTGCTCACCCACTGCAACGCGGGCGCGCTGGCGACCGCCGGTCACGGCACGGCGCTGGGCGTGATCCGCTCGGCCGTCGCCGCCGGCAAGCGCCTGTCGGTGATTGCGGATGAGACGCGGCCGTTCCTGCAGGGCGCGAGGCTCACGGTCTGGGAGATGCAGCAGGAGGGGATTCCGGTCACGCTGATCACGGACAACATGGCCGGCCACCTGATGCAGCAGGGCGAGATCGATGCAGTGATTGTCGGTGCCGATCGCATCGCGGCAAATGGCGACTTCGCCAACAAGATAGGCACCTACATGGTCGCGGTGCTCGCGCATCGTCATGGCATTCCGTTCTACGTCGCAGCGCCACTGTCGACGATCGATCGGCGCATCGCCGACGGTCATGCAATCCCCATCGAGGAGCGCGACGCGGCCGAAGTGCGCGGTTTTGGTTCGCTGCAGTGGGCCGCCGACGAGGTGCCGGTTCGAAACCCGGCATTCGACGTATCGCCTGCGGACCTGGTCACGGCGCTGATTACCGAAGTGGGCGTGCTGCGCTGTCCTACCCGCGAGGGAATCGCCGCCTTGTTCGCGGTCGCATCGAATCAGGCCACAGCGTTAGCCTGACGGGCGACAGCTTGCGGCTACGCAACCTCGAGGGTGTCGTGGTTGGAGTACAGGTCGATCTCGATGCGGAGTTTTGTGACGACGGTGCGCAGACCCCGTTTCCGGCCTGCGGCAACTTGGCCAGCGCCGCGACGGGTTCTGGCTTGCGGTCGCGAATGAGCGCCAACAGCGCTCGATTGCCCGGCGTCAGTAGTCGCACGAGTGCCTCGGCCGAATTAAAACTCAGACGCGCAGCGTCCGTATATTCACTGTGCAGGTTCAGCCAATACTGCGCATCCATGCCGAAAAGGAGCCCAAGCCGAAGCGCCGTGTCCGCGGTCACCGGCCTTAAGCCATTGACCAGTTCGCTAATCCGAATGGGCGAAACATCGATGTGACTGGCCAGTTGGATTTCGCCCGGATGAATTTCGTCGAGCAGCTTGGTCATTTTCCAGCGCCAGGGGGTAGTCCCCGATGGCAACGGCACGGCGAGCGTCGGCATGCCATAGGAAGCCGATGCGCGACTGGTCATTGATGCGAGTCTGGTGCTCATGCCGCCGCCCCAACACGCGCTATCCCTGCCTTGCGCGGACGAGGTGTCCGGCTCGGCGGCGCGTGTCGGGGCGATGACTCGTTCCCGTGCACGGACGAGGGACACCCCCCCGCGGCTAAGAATGTTTTTCGCGGCGTTGACGTCGCGGTCGTGAGCACACCGGCACTCACCACACACCCACACCCTCACACGCAGCCCATTGACACCGGCGGGGCCCGTGAGGGCCCCGCACGCTGAACAGGTGCGACTGGTGTTGCGCTCGCTGACGACTCTGACACTTCTGCCGGCGTGCTCGCCCTTG
>CAIYLH010000067.1 GCA_903927005.1 uncultured Pseudomonadota bacterium | reverse complement strand
TGAGTGCCGGTGTGCTCACGACCGCGACGTCAACGCCGCGAAAAACATTCTTAGCCGCGAGGGGGTGCCCTCGTCCGTGCACGGGAACGAGTCATCGCCACGGCACGCGCCGCCGAGCCGGACACCTCGTCCGCGCAAGGCAGGGATAGCGCGTGTCGGGGCGGCGGCATGAGCACCAGTTCGTACGCTGGCCCGTCCGCAGGCTCGATCAGAAACTCTCCGGCAAAGAGTCGGGAGGCCTTTTGGCTCGTGCCATATGCGATGGTGACCGCCGGATGGCCTTTCAGTTCGCCTACCGCGACGACAAGACCTGGGCGCGGCTTGGGCCCCGGACCCGCCGTTAAATCCTCCGGAAACCGACACCACAACAGCTCACCCGGGGTCGGGTTTGGGAACCGCGTGCTCACACTAGAACAGGCGTTGCGTGACCGACATCTTGCTCTGCGGTACGCGCTTTTTGATTTCGCGAATCACTTCGGTGCTGACTGCCCCGTCATCAGGTGCGTACTGAGGGAGATGCTTGGCGGCCAACTCAGCGAGCGCGAGATGGATGACCTGTGTTTCCGATAGGCCGAGCTGGTCGGATAGGCGAGTCGCAGTCTGGCGTGAGACTGCGAATGGCGTATCGCGCTCGCGGTAACGCAGCAATACGTTATCCGTGCGGCGCCGCGCGCCGGAGGAGGGCGTGGTCATGTGATCAGAGCCTCCGAATTGGGGCCAATCTCTATATATCCAATAGATGTCATAGCTAAAGACCAGAAGCAATCTTAGCTTTGCCTCGCTCGGAATTGCCTAGGCAGTTAGTTCCGCAGGCAAGCAAAACCGAGCGTCCCTGCTGGCGAGGAAACGCGAGGCCGCGATACGGATCAGTTATCGAACGTGCTTGTTTAGGCCCGAGACCAATGGCGTCGTGAAACAATCGTTGCCGAAAAGTGCCGTCGTCGGCCTTGAAGCAGCCCAGGACGGCGGAGCCTAATGACCGAGCGTCATCAGTCAACACCTGAGACAACGCCCACGGCTATTAGACCAAGCCGTTCGTACCGCAGCTACTTCAAGGGTCGCAGTGGATTGCGGACGGCGATTCCGGGGAAGTGCTTATCGTTGTCGGTGACGAGCACGCAATCGTTCACTTCGGCCACTGCGGCGACGATCATGTCAAAGTCGCTTCGGGGTTTACCAGACGCGCGCCCCTCCGACATCAGCCGCGCCCAAGCCAGTGCCGCGCGTTCATCGAAGGGGAGTACGCGTCCGCTGAAGAGCGATTGTGGCCCCTCTGGCCCTGCGAACCATGTTTCGAGCTGATCCCGTTTCCTTCCTCTCGGCTTCTCCAGAATTCCGCGGCGTATTTCCGCGATAGTTAGCGACGAAATGAACAGATCCTCATCCGCCTGACTGGCCATCCATTCCAGCAGCGATTCGGAGGGCGCCGGTTTCGTCGCATTACTAATGATGTTCGTGTCGAGTAGGTAGCGGGTCACAGGTCAACCTTGCGCCGGCCACCCGTAGAACGCTTTATCTGGATATCGGCTGTGACGAGCGGCGACCTGCGGAGCGCCTCTAGTATTCCGCCCTTCTTTCCGGGCTCGCCCGCGATAGTCCGATCGATGCTCGTGCGAATACGGTGCGCGTCTGACCCGCCTTCAGCCAGGCGACTCGCGATCGAACGAATGAGTTCACGATCGGCGTCCAAGCCGAGAACCTCGAATCGCGCCATCCCGCGTTCGGTCAGTCGGGATCGGTAGTTTCGTAGGGCGCGCTTCTGGGCAGGGTTAGTCATAGGTTATCCCTCCAACATATACCCTGCAATATAACCAGCTATAGGCATCATTGCAAGCCGCAACGGCATTCCGGGCATGACGCCGACTCCTGTCGTGCTCCTAGCGCACCAGTCGACTGGGGACCCGCTCCCGGTAAACCGGACACGAACTGGCCCGATACGGATGATTGTCGACGCGTCAGCCACTCCCGAATCGCGCCACGACGAGCGTCCAGCTTTCGCGTGGCGCGGGCATACCTAGCTGGTGCTCATTCACAAGGCAGACGCGATCCTGGCCGCGTTGCGACGATCAACGGGCCATGACTGCGGGCGAAGCCGATTGGGGTCATCGTTAGGCGCCCTGCCGTTATGCACCAATCGCCGAAGACGACTGGTTTGCGTCGCGTAATGTGCCGGTATAACCTATTAGCAGTTATATCTCGGCAGGCGACGGCGATGAATTTCAATATCTATCTTGATAGCGCTCTGGGGGAGGCTCTGCAGCGACTGGCGAAGCGTCGCAAGGTGGCCCGCAATGCGCTGATCCGGCAAGCCGTAGAGGATCTCCTCGCGAAGGAGTCCCGGACCGAAGGGTGGTCCGACGCGGTGCTCAGTTGGCAGGGCGAACCCGAGTTTCCGCCCTTCGAGTCACACCGATCGAAGCTCATGACACCTACCGAAGACCCGCTCGCATGAGGTATTTACTCGATACCACGGTCATCAGCGATTTCACTCGGGGTGAGCCGGCCGTTCTCAGTCGCCTGAAAGCCGCTGGAAAGCGGGAGGTATCGATTTCAACCGTCACGGCGATGGAGATCGAGTATGGCTTGCTACTGAATCCCTCGCGTGCGCGCAAGATTGAACCAGTGATCCGCGCATTGCTAACGGACATGGTTGTGTTCCCGTACGAACAAGAAGATGCAAGCGCGACCGCAGCCGTGCGCGCTGCACTCGCCAAGCGGGGCACGCCGATCGGGCCGTTCGATCTAATGATCGCCGGTACCGCACTGCGCAGAGGTCTCGTAATGGTGACGTCCAATAGCAACGAGTTCGCGCGGGTCAGCGGCTTGAATTTGGAAGACTGGCGCGCGGCCTGACGCCAAGCCCAAAACTGATACGGGCAAGCGATAGCGGCGCAGTGATCGCCTCTTTGAAATGGATACGGGATTCAATCGGCCCCGAAGGGACGATCAGGTCAGTTATCGCGCATCCGTAATACGGGCGGTCGCTCGATACATAACACCCGCCGGCCGATTGACGCGGCGCCTCTTGGGTGGGCGACTGGCGCATAACTCTTGGGCGACTAACGCTTTGACGTCTTGACGTCGAAACGTTAATCGGATTAGGATGAGCCGATGGAAAGTTCCAAGCGCGCGACTGTTTACTTTGCGGCCGATGTTCATAAGGCCCTGCGGCTGCGTGCAGCTGCATCTGACCGGTCAGTCTCGGACATGGTCAATGATGCCGTCCGTGTGGCTCTCGCGGAGGACGCCACCGATCTAGAGGCATTCTCATCCCGCGATAAGGAAAAAAGCATTTCCTTTGACGCATTCGTGACTGGCATGAAGCGGCGTGGGCGAATATAGGCTCCTACTCAAGCCTTCGGCCGCGAAGGAGATTGAAGCGGTCGATTCGAAAGCCGATCGTCGGCGCCTCGTGGGCCGGATCGCAGCTCTTGGCGCAGATCCAAGGCCCCACGGTTCTGAGAAGCTCGCCGGTTATGACGACCGATACCGAGTGCGCCAGGGAAGCTATCGAATCGTCTATCTAATAGACGACGTACGCCGCGACGTCACCATATTCAAGGTGGGGCATCGCCGAGACGTCTACCGGTAGATTGCTAGGCAACGTTTGGAGTGCGCCGGCGCGCGTTGACGACCCTTCGCGGCACGCCACTCTGACCGTCGTTCCGCGCGTAGGAGTGATACGATCAGTTATCGTGCGGCACCTGACACTGGAAGGCAGGCCAATAAAATCAGATAGGTGGGCTGGTTCTGCCCTTCGTGAAAGTCCCAAATGGACGCGTATTCGACTCATCTACCTCGGGGAACGAGACGGGAAGGGGACATCAGGACGCCTTGGTGATATATTCTTCCCTGACGCGGGAAGCATTAAGGATCAAACATGACGGTAGCCACTCGCAGGCACGGGACTTGGACCGCCAATGAAGCCGGAGTTGTGGCCGGCGTCCCGCTCAAGAGCGTGCACAAGATCATCGACGCTGGGCTCCTTGCCGGTGCCGTCGTGACCACCGGTGGCACGCGGCGGATCGGTGGACGTGGCGTGCTCGCGATCAAGCTCGCTCATCGGACTCGTTCGACGCTGACGCCGGTGGTACGCGAGCGCATGTTAACCAGCATCCTCCGATCAAATATCCGCGTGTTCCGGGACGACTCGGTAACGGTGGACGTTGCGGCCATGGAGCGGGAAGTCGATGCAGGGCGTGCGGCGCTCGAACGGGTCCGTAATGCCGTGACCGTTGATGACCGCATCATGGCGGGGACTCCTTGTCTTTCCGGAACCCGCATCCCGGTCCATGAAGTCGCTGCGCTTGCGGCGAGCGGTGAGAGCCTTGAGCAGATGAAGCGCGTGTGGCCCGCACTCACTGCCGAGTTCGTCGGCCTCGCGTCCGTGTACGCGGAGGCGTACCCGCGCCGCGGGCGCCCGGCGCGGCTCTCGACCCGGGGCCTGACGAAAGTCGGCGCGACCAAGCGCCTGAAGATCCGGTTGCCTACCTGACAATGAAGTTCCTGATCGACGAGTGTCTGAGCCCGGAGCTCGCGACGCTCGCCCGGGCGCAGGGGTTCGGTGGATCGACCCACGTCACCTGGCTCGGGCTCGGTGGACGGCCTGACTGGGATATTGCGCGGCGGGCCGTCGATGACGGGTTCGTGTTTGTAACGAACAATAACCGCGACTTTCTCGCGCTGTATCGGCGCGAGGAACTGCACGCGGGCCTCGTGTGCTTGACGATCGAGCCGTCAGTTCGGGGGATCGACTTGCAGCTCGCGGTATTCACCGCGCTTCTCGAGGAACTGACAGACGAAGAGCCGTACAACGACGTGCTCGACGTGCAGATCGGGAAGAATCGCAACGTCAGCGTATCGCGCTATCATTGGAGCGCCGCGGCAACGCCGCCGCCGAGGCCGGCACGCCGGAAAAGGACTGTGAGGCGTAAGTCTTGAGACCCGATCGCATACGCTCGACCGCAGAATCGGGCTCCCCATCAAGTCGATGGAAATGGCGTCGCTTCGCCGCCACACCGCAACATCGAGACGGCCAGAGTTACGCCGGAGTAACGAAGGGCGTAGTGGAGAAGGGCGGCAGGCGGCCGGAAACCGTGAAGCCGTGACGGCGCAACGCGAGATGGCAGCCACGATGGGGTGGCTGTCGCTGGTGCTCATGCCGCCGCCCCAACACGCGCTATCCCTGCCTTGCGCGGACGGGGTGTCCGGCTCGGCGGCGCGTGTCGGGGCGATGACACGTTCCCGTGCACGGACGAGGGACACCCCCTCGCGGCCCGGATGCCTTTCGCGACGTTGCCGTCGCGGTCGTGAGCACACCGGCACTCACCACACATCCAGCGACCTTACACGCAACCCATTGACACCGGCGGGGCCCGTGAGGGCCCCGCACGCTGAACAGGTGC
>CAIYLH010000066.1 GCA_903927005.1 uncultured Pseudomonadota bacterium | reverse complement strand
TGAGTGCCGGTGTGCTCACGACCGCGACGTCAACGCCGCGAAAAACATTCTTAGCCGCGAGGGGGTGCCCTCGTCCGTGCACGGGAACGAGTCATCGCCACGGCACGCGCCGCCGAGCCGGACACCTCGTCCGCGCAAGGCTAAGGATAGCGCGTGTCGGGGCGGCGGCATGAGCACCAGGAAAGCACACTCGCAGTCGAAATTGATGCCGGCCAGCTGCGGATCACGACCGGCGCCGACGGCCGCTCGTATTCACGGGTCGTCGATGAGACGCGGCCACTGCTCGGTACCGAGGGACTGCGCCTGCGCGCCCGCAGCTGGCTGCTGCATCCCGAGCAACCCCTGGTGGATGCAACGTTCCTGCCCGAGCAGGCCAACGCCGCAACGGTGACGCGCCGCCTGCTGCGACGCGAGCCCCACGCCGGTCGCGACTCACTGGCCTTGATCGAGCAGCAGATCGAGGGCATGCCCGAGGTCAGCCAGATCTGGATGGATGCAGACGGCCGCTCGATCGAAGAAGCAGAAGAGTCGCCGCTGGGGACAATGCGCACGCACCTCGCATCGGAACCGGCCGCGCGCGCCGCGCTCGGCGCGACGCTCGATGAGGATGTCTACGCGCGCACGCTCTTGCGATCGCAGATCCGACTGCCCTCCCCGCGGCAACTCAAGCGACTGCGCGTCAGCCTGCAGCTGCTGCGACCGGGCAGCGGCTGGCCGGACCTGGAAGGCCCCGGCCAGCATGTCGTAGCGTCGACAGCCACCCGACGGGTTCTGGAGATCAGCCGCGCCGAGCTGCTGCCCGACGCGCCGATCGACGCCGCCGAGAACGATCCCGATCTGCAACCGAACGTGCTGCTGCAGTCCGACCATCCAGCGGTCGCGGCGCTGACCAAGGAACTGCGCCGTCCCGAGCTGGGAGCATTCGCGTAAGCCCGCGTCATCCAGGCGTGGGTCGCGCAGCACCTGCAGGTTGATGCAGGGCTTGCCGTCGCACCGGCCGGCGAGGTGGTGCGCGACAGACGCGGCAGTTGCGTCGCCTACGCGGTCCTGACCGCCTCGCTCGCACGCGCGATGGGCATACCGGCCAGGGTCGTGCTCGGCTACGTCTACGTCGACAACATCTTCGGCGGCCACGCGTGGGCTGAGGTGAAGGTCGGCGCACGCTGGCTGCCGATCGACGCGGCGGTATACAGCGCAGGCACTGCGGATGCGGCCCGCATCGCGCTGGTGCGTCACGGCGGCGAGCTGGGCATCGGCTCCGGCAGCAAGGAGCTGTCCCGACTGCTGGGCAACGTCTCGATCCGCATCGAGGGCTACAGCCTCGATGACCGCCTGATCGCCGTGCCCGTGAATGCCAAGCCCTGGCGCATCACCGCGCACACGTACCGCAATCCGTGGCTGGGACTGGAACTACGCGCGCCTGCGGGCTACGCGTTCGCGCAGCTTGATGCGCATTACCCGGATCCCACGATCGTCGGTCTGGCGGCCGCCGATGGCGGCTCGATTCGGCTGTACTTGCTTGCCTTAGGGCCCCACGACCCCAGCCCCAACGCGCTGCTCGCGCCGTTGGGCGTCCTGGCAGGCGAACCTGCGGCACAGATCGCCGGACGTCCCGCCGTCCAGTCCCGCCGCCCTGAGACCCGGATGCTGGGCTTCCGCGACGGCGACACGCTGTGGGTGCTGTCGGCGACCGGCAGCGCGATGGGCGCGCCCCTGGATGCCGTCGCCCGGAGCCTTCGACTCGCGCCCTAGGGCCCGCCGTTGACAACCGGCCCACACTCAAGTACCTTGCGTACACAAGGTAGCTTTGTAATGCAAATAGACCAAAAATTCGCCCCCATTCGCAAGGGACTGCTCGAGTTCCTGGTGCTGCGCATCATCAGCATCCGCACCGTGTACGTCGCCGACCTGCTCAAGCGTCTGGCCGATACCGAATTTGCGACCCAGGAAGGCACGCTCTACCCGCTCTTGAGCCGCTTGCGTCGCGAAGGCCTGGTCGACTACGAATGGCAGGAGTCGGACGCCGGCCCGCCCCGCAAGTACTACCGTCTCACGGCGCCGGGCAAGGACCAGCTCGGCGAACTTGAGACCTACTGGCAGCAGATCAACGCCACCATTACCGGCCTGGGGAGCTAACAGCATGCGTCGCGTCATCGTAGTGAGCCTCAATGGCAAGGCCTTCCAACTGGAAGACGACGCCCACGCCGCGCTCAGCGCCTACCTCGAGGCCGCCGAGCGCGCCCTCGCCGGCAACCCCGACCGCAGCGAAATCATCGCCGACCTCGAGCAGGCGATCGCCGACAAGAGCGGCCGCTATCTCAGCAGCCACAAGTCGGTCCTCGCCCGGCTTGAGCTTGAGCAGATCCTCACTGAAATGGGCCCCGTGGACGGCGCCACCGCTGCAGAGCCGCAGGCGGATGCAAGCACCACCGGCGCTGCGGCTGCGACCAGCCCTGCCGGCCCCGCGCCGCGGCGGCTGTACCAGATCAGCGAGGGCGCCAAGATCAGTGGCGTCTGCATGGGACTGGCCGCTTACTTCGGGCTCGACGTCACGCTGGTTCGACTCCTCTTCGTTGCCGCCGCGTTCATGACCGGTGGCGGCGCGTTCATCGCCTACCTGGTGCTGATGTTCGTCGTGCCCTACGCGCAGACGTCGGAGGAACACGCCGCCGCCCACGGCCTGCCATTCAATGCCCGCGCCCTGGTCGAGCGGGCCAAGCAACAAGCCGCGTTGTTCGCCAACAGCTCGGAGTGGCGGCGCTCGCGCGCCGCCTGGCGCGCATCCTGGCGGCGCGGACGCGACAAACACCAGGCCGCGCGTGGTGCCGCAGGGACGACGCCACCGCCCGCCTCGCCACCCCCCGCAGCCGCCGCGCCATCCCGCCCGCCTTACGCCGCCCACATCATCACCGGCATCGTGCTCGCGGTGCTCGGGCTGTTCCTCGCGCTGTTCACGTTCGTCTGGGTCATCGCGCTGGTGTCGCTCGCAGCCACCGGCGCGATCCTCGGCTGGATCCTGCCGCTACAGGTCCCGTTCTGGATCGCAGTGCTCGCGCTCGTGCTGCTCTACAACCTCGTCGCCTGGCCGATCAAAGCGGTGCGCCACGCGGTCTACCGCCCAGGCGGCGGCTATCATCCGACCTGGGTCGGTGCCTGGGACGGCGTCGCGGTGTTGGCGCTGGTATTGGTGCTGGGCTGGTGGGCGTATCACCATCTGGCGAACGTACACGACTTCCTCGAGCCGCTACTGCACGGCGCCCGCGCGACGCTGTCGGTCTAGCTCGTGGCGCGCAAGGCAGCGTTGCTGCCGCTGGCCGATCGCATCGGCCCGGCGCGCGCCGTGCAGCGGCGGCTTGTGCTCAGGGCTTCGTGAGGGCCGGCAGGAAGTCGATCATCTCGATCTCGAACACGAGAGTCGTATTCGGCGCAATCGCCTTGCCGTTGCCCTTGGCCCCTGCCCCCTTATCGCCGAAGCCCAGCGCTGGCGGAATCACCAGTCGGCGCTTGCCGCCCGTGCGCATGCCGGCGATGCCCGCCTCCCAACCGAGGATCACCCGCTGCTTGCCGAGCTGGAACACGAACGGCTCACCGCGCTCGGCGGAACTGTCGAACTGCTCGCCCTTGCCGTCCGCGGCCTTCGGATCCTGAAACCAGCCGGTGTAGTTGAAGCGCACCCAGGCGCCCGCCTGCGCCGCTTCGCCGTAACCGCGCTCAAGCTCCACGACCTTAAAGCCGTCGGCGACCACCATGCCCGACACACCCTTGCCCTCAGCCAGTGCCGCCTTCACCGTGTTCGTGTCGGGTGGTGCAGCGAGCGGCGCGAACGCGACCAGCAGCGCGGCCGAAAAAACGAGGATGCAGGGGGTTGTTGAGCGGCTCATCGGGGCTTCCGTCGGCGATACAAAAGACAGCCGAATTATGACCCGGAACGGCGGCGGCGGCGACCAACCCACGGCCGCGGTGCGCTACCAGCGCACAAGACATGCGCCGGGCATTGGGACACACTCGGCGCGCCGAGAAACGCGATCCAGAAAAAGTCGCGCTGCATCCTGTGGTGGCACTGCGCACCGCCCTTCCCCGCCTGAGGTGTCTACATGCTGACTGTTTTTTGTGCCCCGGCCCGCTACATCCAGGGCCGACAGGCCACCCGGGTACTGGCCGAGGAAATGCGCAAGCTCGGCCTGTCGGCGCCAGCGCTGATCCTCTCCAGCCCCAGTCCGCGCAAGCGGCTCGAGGCCGTCTGGACGGAAACCTTCAGGACGGCTGATTTTGCTTTCGAACTGCTGGAGTTTGCCGGCGAGTGCTCGCTCGCGGAAATTGCGCGCTGCAAGGACAACGCCTTACGTACCGGCGCGCGCTGCATCGTCGGGGTTGGCGGCGGCAAGGCGCTCGATACGGCACGCGCGGTCGCCTCTGAACTGGGCCTGCCGGTAGTGTGCTGCCCCACCACGGCGGCCAGCGACGCTCCTTGCAGCGCACTGTCGGTGATCTACTCCGCGGCGGGCGTGTTCGAGAAGTGCCTGTTCTACAAGCGCAACCCCGATCTGGTGCTGGTGGACAGCTCGGTCATCATTCTCGCGCCGGTGCGCTATCTCATCTCTGGCATGGGCGACGCGCTGGCAACGTGGTTTGAAGCTGACGCCGCCCGCCGGGCACACAAGGCCAACGCGGTGGGCGGAGCCAGCACCATTGCGGCCGCTGCGCTGGCCGAGTTGTGCTATCGCACGCTCCTGAACGATGGCGCGGCGGCCGTTGCAGCCGCCACGGCCGGCGCGATCACGCCGGCGTTCGAGCGCATCGTTGAGGCCAACACGTTGTTGTCAGGGCTGGGATTTGAATCCGGCGGTCTTGCGGTCGCGCACTCAGTGCACAACGGTCTGACGGCGGCACCGGAAACACACGCATACCTGCATGGCGAAAAAGTCGCCTTCGGTACGCTGGTGCAGCTGGTGCTGGAAGGCAGGGATTCGACACTGGTCGAGGAAGTGATGCAGTTCTGCCACCACGTCGGACTGCCCATCACGCTGGCGGGGCTCGGCATTCATTCGCTCAGCCCGGCGATGGCGCGCGCGATCGCCGAGCGAGCCACGGCAATCGGTGAGACGGCGCACAACGAGCCGTTTGTCGTGACCGCTGATGCAGTCAGGGACGCGCTGTTCGCTGCCGACGCCTGGGGTCGGGCCTTTCAGGCCGCGCGAGCGACTCGCTCGGTCACCAGCGCGTAGTGGCGCGTGGCGCGCTCCGTGGCTCGCCTGCCGGCGGATCACCGCGCCACGCTTTGATCACAAGCAGCGAGGACTGAGTGCGATGCTTGCCGCAGACGCGCTCGCCGTGGGGTCCTCGCTCGTTACCAAAGCACAGTAACGAGCCGCTTGCTCCGGCTTCATGCCTGAACGGCCTGCGGCATTGCAGTCCGTCCGGCGATCGCCTGCTCACGAGCGAAGCCCGACACCCCGCCAGTTGCAGGAAAAGCAGACCTGCAGCGCGAACGACGCGATCTAGCCGCGTCCTTCGGCGTCCGCGACCAGCGGCTTGATCTTTCTGAGCACCTTGGCGAGCGTGACGCTCGCAACCGAAGTGTCGTAGTCCGCCTGAAGACGCAGCCACCAACCATCTGATAAGCCAAAAAAGCGACACAGACGCAGGTCCGTATCGGCGGTGATGCCGCGGCGACCGGCGACAATCTCGCCAATCCGCTGCGGTGGCACACTGATTTCCTTCGCCAAGCGGTACTTGCTCATGCCCAGTGGCTTGAGAAATTCCTCTTCCAGCATTTCGCCTGGAGATACGGCCTTGATACTGGTGCTCATGCCGCCGCCCCGACACGCGCTTTCCTTAGCCTTGCGCGGACGAGGTGTCCGGCTTGCC
>CAIYLH010000065.1 GCA_903927005.1 uncultured Pseudomonadota bacterium | reverse complement strand
TGATACGTATTCACGATCTTCCGAAGCCTCAAGCCACGGCTAGGACTCGCGGCGCAACTTGAAGCGCAGCGTGCGGGTCACTGTCGGGACTGGAGTCTTGGGCATTGGCGCGATTTAACTTGCGCCACCTGCTGCGGCGTACGCGAGAAATTGCCCAGTTCGTACAGATATCGAGCGATCCACTGAAGCCCGGCAACGAGCGCGGCATGATCCCTAAACACTTGGCCGCAGCTCCTTGTGCTAGCGCAACTGTCGCAGCGGGGTCAGCGCGTCCCTGCGCTTCCGGTTGCCGGTGCATGGCCGAATCATAAGCGGCAAGGCTCGCAGGCAGCGTCGCTGGCTGATTGACGGCCGTATGCACAGTGATTATGCTGCCTAGGCAGTAACTGCCTGGGCAGACATGAAGCATTACGACGTCCCTGACTACAGCGTTCACAACAGCGTCGGCTACTTGATGCGGCGCGGTGCGTCCTTGCTGCGCGAGCAGCTCGAAGCCTCGTTCGCCGATGCCGGCATTACGTTCGTACAGTGGGCAACGCTTATTCTGCTGCGCGACAACCCGTCGCTGACCCCCGCGGAGCTCTGCCGGGACCTTCGGCACGACTCGGGGGCCTTTAGCCGCATGGTTGACCAGCTTGAACAGCGCGAGCTGTTGCAGCGCCTGCGCAGTGATGCGGACCGGCGCAGCGTGCAGCTGCTACTTACCGTTGCCGGCCGCCAGATGATAGAGACTCACCTGCCACTGGTGGTCGCCCGGCTCAACCATGCGCTGTCCGACTTCACGCCAGCCGAGGTTGCCACGCTGACCTCGTTGCTGACGCGCATGATCGCGCGGCTCGAACACCTGCCGTCTCTAGAGGGAGAGAGCTCATGAGGCGCAGCGGTGCCGCGCTCGGCCTGTTCGCTGCCGTCCTCGCCGGTTGTGCCGTCGGTCCTGCCCGTCCACCCCACGCCGAGCTGCTGCAGGCGCATTCCACTGGCCTTGTCGCGGCACCCGCGGTGCCGCTGGCGGCCGACTGGTGGCAGGGGTATGGCGATTCGCAACTCGATCGGCTCGTCGATCTGGCGCTTGCAGGCAATCCGTCGCTTACCGAGGCCCTCGCGCGGCTCGAGATCGCACAGTCCGCGGCGCATATCGCCGGCAGCGGACTCGGTCCGCGTATTCGTGGCGACGTTCTTGAGCAGCGCGAGCGACTCAGTGCGAGCTCGTTCTACCCGCCGCCGTGGGCTGGCGGCAGCTACTGGGACGGCTCCGCCGATGTCGCGCTGACCTGGAACATGGATTTCTGGGGCCGGCAACACGACCGCATCAACGCCGCCGAACAAGAGGCTCTTGCGGGTGCATTTTCCTTGCGCGGAGCGCGCCTGGCGATCGAATCGGCGATGGTTTCCCAATACCTCGAGCTGGATCGCGCCTATGCGCAGCTCGACGTGGCGCAGGCTGGTAGTGTCGCGCGGACACGGCTTGCGGACCTTGCGCGCCTGCGCGTCACAGCGGGTCTCGAGACAGGCATCGAGGAGCGCTCTGCGCGTGCCGGCGTCGACGACGCACGTCTGGAGGCGCGCGAAGCCCAGTTGCGGGTGGATCTTGCCGCTCACCGCATTGCTGCTATCGCCGGTCGCGGTGCGGACTTCTACGCTTCGATCACGCGTCCTGCGCCGCTTGCGCAAGCCGGTCTTGCGCTGCCGGAGGTGCTGCCGGCCGACTTGCTGCTGCGCCGCGGTGATGTGGGGGCCGCGCTAGCGCGGATCCGTGCGCGCAGTGCGTTGGCACACGCGGCGCGCCGCGCCGGCTATCCCGATCTCAACCTGCGGGCGTTTGCCGGCCTGACGGCGTTTGGGCTCAGCGAGTTGCTGTCCGCTCCTGCTAGAACTCTGGGTGCCGGTCTCAACGTGGGGCTGCCCATCTACAACAGCGGCCGGCTGAAGGCCGAGGTGCATGGCGCTAACGCCGCGGTCGACCTTGCGATCGCAGACTACAACGCGACGGTATTGGTGGCGGTTCGCGAGGCGGCAGACCAGCTCACCGCACTCGATACCTTGTCGCGGCAGCTCGCCGACGCCCGCAACCGTCTGGCGAGCGTTGATGAGGCGCTGCGGCTCACCGAGCGCCGGCGCGACGCGGGTCTTGCCAGCGACATTGCGGTGGTAGAGGCGGAGCTGCGCGTGCAGGCGGCCCGACGGTCCGTGCTCGGTCTGCAAGCCGCCGATCGCCAGGCGCAGGTGGCGTTGGTCGTCGCTCTGGGCGGCAGTCCGCAGGATTCTCTTTCTCCTTCCAAGACCGATGCCAAGGGTGCCCAGTGACCGACTCTAACCAAACGTCCCGGACTACCCGACAGCGTGCCTTTAGCGTGTTCGGCGCCGTGCTCGCGCTCCTGGCTGTGGCATGGGGACTGTACTGGTTCATGGAGCTGCGCCACTACGAGTCGACCGACGACGCGTACGTCGCAGGTGACGTGATGCCGCTCACCAGCGAAGCACCCGGCACCGTGACGGCGGTCCACGCCGACGATACGCAGGGAGTCGATGCCGGCGTCGTGCTCGTCGAGCTCGATCCGGCCGATGCGCGGGTGGCGGTGGCCGCAGCGGAAGCCGCCCTCGCGCGCACCGCACGAGAGGTCGCCGCCCTCTATGCTCAGCGCGCGGTACTGCGCGCTGAGTTGCAGGCACGCGAGCTAACGTTGCAGCGTGCGCGGCGGGACCTCGCGCGGCGCGAGCCGTTGCGCGGCGATGGCGCGGTGTCTGGCGAGGAGCTGGCGCACTCCAGCGATGCGGTTGCCGAGTTCGGCGCGGCGGTGATGGCGTCGAGCGCCCAGCTCGACGCGCTCGATGCGCAACTTCACGATGCCACCGTTGCAACCCACCCACGGGTGCTGGAGGCCGCCGCCGCCGTGCGCAGCGCGCGCCTTGCGCTGCGCCGCACCACTCTGACGGCGCCGGCGGCCGGCGTGATCGCAAAGCGTAGCGTGCAGATCGGCCAGCGAGTCGCGCCCGGTACGCCGCTGCTTGCGATCGTCTCACTGCGCGAGGTTTGGATCGACGCCAACTTCAAGGAAGTACAACTTGGGCGGTTACGGATCGGCCAACCGGTGCGGGTGCGGGCGGATGTGTACGGCTCCGCGGTGACCTTCCATGGACGTGTTGCGGGTCTGGGCGCCGGCAGCGGCAGTGCTTTTGCGCTGTTGCCGTCGCAGAACGCATCGGGCAACTGGATCAAGATCGTGCAGCGCCTGCCGGTGCGGATCGCGCTGGATCCTAAGGAACTGGAGGCGCACCCGCTGCGCATAGGTTTGTCGACGACGGTCGAGGTGGACGTTGCCGACGGCTCCGGGCCGGTGGTGGCCGCCGCCGGCGTGCGCTCCAGCGCCGCAGCGCGCATCCAGACCCTCGAGGATCCCGCCACCGAGGCGCGGATCCAGCAGATCGTCGCAGCGCAGGCTCGGATCGCCGCGCCGCGCGAGAAGCACGGCGCGCCGTGAGCGCCGGCTCGGGGCCCGGGCTCGGCGGACTCAGCGCCGGCGCGCGAGCGTTGACGGCGTTTGCCGTGGCGCTGGGCACCTTCATGCAGGTGCTCGACACGACGATCGCCAACGTCTCGATCCCGGTGATGTCCGGCAACCTGGGCGTCAGTGCAGATCAGGGTACCTGGGTGATCACCTCGTTCGCGGTGGCGAACGGCATCTCGGTGCCGCTGACAGGCTGGTTGATGCAGCGCTTCGGGCTGGTGCGGACGTTCACCGTCTCGGTCGTGCTGTTCACGGTCGCGTCGTTTATGTGTGGCATGGCGTGGAACCTGCCATCGCTGATCGCATTCCGAGTGTTGCAGGGCGTCGTATCCGGGCCGCTGATCCCGGGCTCGCAGGCCATCCTGCTGTCTATATTTCCGCCAGAGCGGCGCGCCCGGGCGCTGGGTATATGGACGGTCACGACGCTGATAGCGCCGGTAATCGGCCCGATTCTGGGCGGCTGGATCTCTGATAATTACAGCTGGCCGTGGATCTTTCTCATTAACCTGCCGGTCGGCATCTTCAGCGCGATCGTCTGTTGGCGCTACCTCGGCAAGCGCGACACGCCTACGCGTCGCCTGCCGGTGGATCGGGTTGGAATTTCGCTATTGGTGGTGTGGGTCGGTTCGTTGCAGATCCTGCTCGACCTGGGCAAGGACGCCGATTGGTTCGCCTCGCCCGCAATCGTCGTACTCGCGCTGGTGGCGGCAATAGGATTTATCGCATTCCTGATCTGGGAATTGACCGAGCGCCACCCCATCGTCGACCTGACCCTGTTTCGCTCGCGTGACTTCACGATCGGGACCATCGTGGTTTGCATCGGTTACGCCTTGTTCTTCGGCAACCTCGTGCTGTTGCCGCTCTGGCTGCAGACGCAGCTGGGCTACACGGCAACCTGGGCGGGCCTTATAACCACGCCGAGCGGCGTGATCGCGATCCTGTTGGTGCCATTCGTAGGTCGCGCGCTCGGCCGGGTCGACGCACGCCTGTTCGCGACCGTGGCCATGTTCGCGTTCGCAGCCTCGTTCCTGATGCGCGCACGACTGACGACCGATGCAACGGTAGGCGACTTCATGGTGCCGCTTGCGATCCAGGGTATCGCGATGGCGACCTTCTTCATCGCGGGGCTGACGATGACGCTCAACAAGATTCCGCCAGAGCGTGTCCCGGCGGCCTCCGGGATGTCGAATTTCCTGCGCATCAGCGCCGGCAGCTTTGCCGCCTCGATCGTGACGACGTTCTGGGACCGACACGCGGCGTTCCACCAGACGCGTCTGGTGGAGAAGTCGACGTTCTTCGACACTGCGTTCCGCGAGGCGCATCGCGGCATGGAGGCGCTGGGCCTAAGCCCGATGCAGGCGATGGGGGCGCTGGAGCACGGCGTGTCGATTCAGGCATACGCAAAATCCGCGATCGACTTTTTTTGGCTCTCCGGCTGGCTGTCGCTGGGGCTGATCGGGCTGATCTGGTTTGCACATTCGACAGTAGGAAGGCGCGGTCCCCCGGTCGCTGCCGCCGACTGACCCGACGGTGGTTAGCGCGAAACACAGGCACACCAGACTGAATGAGCGTAGAAAGGTGGCAGGCGCACACTCCCGGCCGCGGAGCTCTGACGTCATTCCCCATTTCGGAGCAACGTCTTGACGGTCTCAGATTCTCTCACTGCCGCCACCGCCGAATACAAGCAGGCCTTTGGCCATCCCGTCCCGGCGGAAGTCGTGCAAATGTTCGAGCTTCGGCCCGGACCCCTGATGATGGAAATTCGCCAGGCGATCGCGCTTGGCAAGGCCGTTCCGGCGTGGCTTGCCCGCTGGAAGACTGCTGGCAGCCTCGCAACCTCCGAGTGGAACGGTGGCGAGAGCGCTGGCGGTCGTTGGGGCCGCGACTAGTCCGTCTTGGGCGTCGCTTGCTCGGCGAGCAGCGGCAGAACCACGGCATCCAGCATCTGCTCGGTCAGCGCCCCTTTGCCAGGGACCAGCGCGGCGCGTAGCACCCCTGCCCGATCGATGACATAGGTCATAGGCAGGGCCTGTGGCGCGCCGAACGCATTTGCCTTGGCGCCTGCCGTCAGCGCGGCGGGATAGCTGAACGGCCTCATCGCCTGCTCGACGTCGCGACGGTCACCGCGAGCATCGACGCTCAGGCCGATCAGTTCCAGCCCTTCGGCATGGTGCTTGGCCAGATAGCCGTTGAGCAGCGGCATCTCGTCGCGACACGGCGGGCACCAGCTAGCCCAGAAATTCACCAGTACCACCTGCTTCTTGTGCGCCGCCAGATCGAAGCTCGACCCATCGAGGGTGTTCACCACCAGCGCGGGTGCGGGTCGGTCCAGGGGCGGCCCCGCTTGGGCCGCCCACGGTGCCAGTAGCGTGACGCCTACCACGAGCCCCGCGACCAGACGGATCGTGGCGGTACGCATGATGTAGGCGTCCATGGCCGGCCTCAGAAGGAGTAGCTGACGCTGAGTTTGTACAACTGGCGCGCGACCAGCTGGTTGCCGCTCATGTTGTTGTGGAACGCAAAGCCGGCTTCCGCGTAGAAACGGATGCGATCGACGCTCAGTTCGATGCCGGGCGACGCGATTAGGCGCGTGTATCCCGTATCCTCCGGGTGACCCATGGTCCCGCCGTCGTGGCCACGGACCGCCGCAGTCAGCTGCACGATCGGCACCACGCGCACGCCGGAATCCGACGCCCAGCCGTGGTAATAGGCGCCGGCAACAGCCAGAACCTCGTTGCCTGGGCGGTAGACCGACTTGCTTGCGACCGGCTGCTGCCACATCGCGCGGACGTAGTAATTCCAGCGACCGTCCTCGACGAGCTTGCCCTGGTGATAGGCGCCGACCAGCAGGTCCGTGCTGCCACTCGAGATCTGCGTGTCGGGATCGAAGTCCACGTAGGTGGAGTCGCCGCTAGGCAGCTTCACGCCGAAAGAGACGCCCGTGGACATGTCGTGCGAGAAACCAGCGTAATTAACGCGCAGCCGGACGTCCCCCAGGGCGCCGTGGTCGAAGGTGACTGGGTTGCCCGTCTCAGCGTCGGTGGTCGTGAACTTGCGGCTCCAGTACGGCACGTCCACCGAGACGCCCCAGGCGCGGTTGAACATGTACTGCGCTCCGACGGTATAGAAGGCCGTACGGATGCCGATGTCCTCGTTGTTCTGGGCCGGAGCCGAGGACGTGCCGCTCCAGTTCCGGTTCTGGTCCATCAGGTCGAATTCGGCGTAAACGCGCCCGCCGCTGCCGTCAGGAAACATCGCGCCGGTACCGACGTCGAAAACACCGCAGCCGCAGGCGCAGCCCAGGCTGATGCCGGGCAGCAACGCCGCCCCCAGCGCGAGCGCAGCGAGGGATATGGCGCGGGAGCGCCTGTCTAAAGGGATTGCAGGCTGAGCCGCCGATGGGCGGCTCGGATATGGGGTGAACATGATTGCCTCGAAAGATGCCGATGGGGATGGTCGTCCAGTCGCCCGTGACGCGATGGCGTTACGGGCCCGGACGGCACTGAGGTCGGATCAGGCGAGGTCGGGCGGGCCGCGGGGGGTCTGTTGCCGGGGAGGTCCGGGTGAAGTGGTCGTCTGCGCGTGCAGCAAGAGGTCGATAAACGCCTGGACCGGCGCTTCAGCCGCAAGCATCGGGATCGCTGGCAGCGGCGCCGGGCCGGCGCTTTGCGCGAATGGGCAGCTGGGATCTGCGCTACCGCCATGTCCATGGTGATGGGCGTGGCCATGGTGCGCCGAGCCGGTCGCGCCAGGCTCGCAGAACACCATCTGGATGCCCGTTTCCGCGACCGTGGCCATGAAGCCCGTTGGCACGAGCGCCCGCAGGGCGAGCAGTAGCAGTAGCAGCCCGGCGAGCCGCATCGTGGAACGTGCTTTCAGAGTTGGTCGGAACCCGGACATGGGGTGATTTTCGTCGAAACGGCCAAAGCTACACAAGCGGGGCCGCTGCGCAGAGGGCGAGGACGGGTCTCTGGGCGGGTCCAGTAGGGAAACACGGTAAGGACCTGCAGGGCCCCGCGGTCGGTCCCGGGCTGTGGGTCTTACAGGCGTAGCGCCCAGTGTCGGGCGCCCTGAGTCTCCAGAAACGCCTCTGCCTCCGCGCCCCGCAGCATCGCAAAGGTCGCCAGCATCCCGGCCTCGACGCAGGTGCCGGCCGCGACCGTAACCGATGCCGGTGCGCCGGGCACGGGCCAGCCGGTACGCACGTCCAGGATATGGCTGTAGCGGATGCCGGCACGCAGCAGGAAACGATGCGTATCGCCGCTGGTGGCGAGCGCCCCCTGTGATAGTCCCAGCAGCAGCGCCGCACTGCGATGCTGGCCGGGCCGTTCGATGCCGACACGCCACTCGCCGCTCGCCGGTGCGCGCTGGGCAGCGAGGTCGCCGCCGAAATTGACCAGCACGGCGCCGTCGAAGCGGGCCGTGATCAGGCCGAGTACCCGGTCTACCGCGTACTCCTTGCCAATACCGCCGAAGTCGATCTCCATGCCGGCTGGCAGGCAGATGTTGGGCGGTTGCCAGTCCACCTTGTCGAAGCCAATCAGCGGTAGCAGGGCTGCGACCGCAGCCGCGCTGGGCAGACGATCCGAGCCATCAAAGTGCCAGACTCGCCGCAGCACTCCGGAGGTGACATCGAAGCGACCCTCCGACAGGACGTGGCAGTGGGCGGCGAACGAGAGCAGCGAAGAGGTTTCGGCATCGACAGCTATCGGCTTGCCGTGGCTTGCGTTGATTGTCGAGATGACGCTGTCGTCGCGATAACGGCTGAACTTCCGCTCGATCCGCAGTGCCTCGTCAACGGCAAGGCCAGCCAGCTCGTGCGCCAGTGCGAGGTCCTGAGTTTCCAGCAGGACCTCGCAGGGGCTCGCCATCGCCGAAAAGCTGATGGCTACGGTCAGGTCATCCCGCCGCACGACTTGCGGCGTGATACCCGACCCACCGGAGGCCGCTCCGGCGTCTCCCATCCTCAGTACTCCATCTTCCATCCGATCTGCACGATGGCTGACTTGAGCGAGGGGTTCAAGTCCAGCCCTTGCAGATTCAGCAGCGAGCTGAACCGTTCGCTGGCCTTCTGCTGGTACTGCTCGAGGCGCAGGCTCAGCTCGTTGTTGCCGCCCAGATCGACGCCGACCTTGAAGCCGATGGTCGTTGCCGTGAATCCCGCCAGCCGCGGATCCGCCGACATGAACTGTGGTATCGCATCCACCTGGTCCAGGTAGAGGTGGTAGAACTCCGCGGCCGTCTGCCGATACCAACGAACGTGTGGCTCGATATACCAGTCATTCGAGATAGGCACACGCAGGCGGACATCGACGGTATCGGATTTCACCGACCAGTCGTCCTTGCCGCGCCGGTAGGAGACATCGAGCGTCTGCAGGCCAAGGGCGACCTTGTTGCCGACGTACAGGCTCTGGCGCGTGCGCGTTCCGGGCCTGTTCTCGAAGCGGTACGGCGACGCCGCGGTCGAGCTCGACACGGCCATCAGGTTGCCGGTGCTGTCAACGATGGAGAGGATCTTGTACGGGTCGGTGAGATACCCCTGCGAACGGTCGTAGGAGTAGTTCAACTGCGCAACCCACTCGCGCGATATCACTTGCGTGAGGCCCAGCAGTCCGCCAATCACGTGCTTCGACTTGCTGCCGGTCTTCAGCAGCTGCGCGTAGTCAGAGCCGCCTACCGGCGTGCCGCCGATCGCCTTGATCTTGTCCAACTCCGCATTCATGCCAAACGACACGGTGCTGTTCTTGGCGTTGAAGTCCCGGCTCAGGGCGCCGTTCACCGCGAGCGAGTCGAAGTCGAGCTCGTCCGAGATGTGGCCACCGACCGTGCCCTTCACGTTCGTGCTGACCGGTTGTGACCAGTTGGCGTCAAACGAAATGCGCCGGTCATGAAAGTTCGGATCTAGTGGCAGGGCTCCCGGCTGGATCGTATAGAGCGTGACCTTGGCCAACGTCGTATAGGTGTTACCGGACGGCGATACGTAGGTCTGCGGGCCGCTGCCAGGCGTCAGGCTGCTGCCTGAGGGCGTGGCGAACGTCTGTATCTTCGACTTCGCGGCGATGGCGCCATTTGGTGAGCCGCCCGACAGGCTGTCGAAGGCGAAATTGAAGCCGACGATATGGTCATCACCGAGGTTGCGGCGCACGTTGACTACAGGCTCGATCGTCCGGACCCGGCCCTCGTTTTCCTTGTAGTACAAAAGGCCCGCGTCGACCTGCCAGGGGCCGTCGTCCTCAGGAGCGTCGGCGGCGTGGGTTGTCGGCGGGGAGAGCAGCGCACAGGTTGCTGCCATCAGGCCGAGACGCAGGGCATTGGCCGGGGTTTTCAATTGCATCCGCAGCCACCGCCGCCGAAGCCCTTGCCGCCACTGGCTGCTTCCTTGCTGAAGTAGAGGTGGTCGTCGATGGCGGCATCGAGCGGATTGGCGTCCAGCGCCATGTCCTTGCGCGCGAGCAGATCACGCTGCCACGGCTTCACGCCCAGGGTGCTGCAGCCTTGTAGCGTTCCCAGCGACGCCACAAGAAATATCATTAGCGCCGTTCTGGCGTTCAACATGCTGAGATCTCCAAATTGAATAGTCGGTTCAGTGCGTCTGCAGGAGAGTATGAATCCGCTCGGTGAGCGCATCGCGATCGGCGGGCCTGAATCCGATATGTTCGGACTGGACCTTGCCGTCGCGGTCGATAAGGAAGCTGGTGGGCATTCCTTTGAGGTGATAGCGCTCGGCGAGAACGCCGCCCGTGTCATAGACGATGCGGAAGTCCGGCGCGAACTCGCTCAGAAAACGGTCGGCATCGCGCCGTTCGTGGTCGACGTTGACCGCGAGCACGACCAGCCCGTCAGCGGCGAACTGCTTCTGCAGGCTGGCCATCCAGGGAAAGGACTGGCGGCACGGGACACACCACGAGGCCCAGAAGTCGACGTAGACGACCTTGCCGTGCAGGTGTGCCAGGTCCAGCGGATCCTCTGCCGTTGCGCCATGGGCGCTCACGGCAAGCGCCAGCCAGGCGATCGCGGCCAGCGGGCGTAACCACTTCTTGGTCATGAATTCCCAGCTTGGCCGCAGGCCCCGGTATGGATGCGAATGGGTCTTATTGCGGTTCCGGTCTTGTGGCGCGCTTCATCGCGAGGCCGGAGGTACAGGGGACAAGACGCTTCGATCAACAATTTAAGGCGTACTCAGCTCGTTTCTGAAGGCGAATGCGGCGATCCGCCTGTACGCGCAGTGCGCTGGATATTACTACCCAAGTCATTAGGGGTGTGTACTCATATTGGGCGAAGATACGCAAAGAACGCGCAGCGGCGCCGCTAGAACGCGAGTGCAGGCCCCGTCACCCCGCTGCCCGTCGGGCCCGGATTGCCCTCGAACAGTACGAACACCGGACGCCCCAGATAGAACGGCAGTCCCCAGTCAAAGGTGCCGAACAGAAGCGACAGGCCGCCAGTCGAGGCGCCGAGGTTCGGGAATGCGGCGTAGGTGGAGTGGTTCTGGAACAGGGTGTCGGCGTTATCGACCGTGAAACTCACGCTGGTCGACGCATTGTTGAAGCCCCGGATCGTTGCCGTCTCTGCCGTTGATGCGGCCGGGCAATAAAATCCAGGTGCGAATGAGCCTGCGCTGCAGACCGTGAGGCTGCTGTCGAAGAAGTAAGCGTTGGAGCCCGAGTCGACGATGCTGTAGGTCAGCGTCGTGCCGCCAAAGACCGTCGTCAAGGTGCCGTACCCCGGGTCAAGCTGGTACCACGCCGCGCTACCGAGGCTGTTGTTGGCTTGCGTATTGACGCCAAAGAGCATGACGCCGTCGTGGGTGACCGCTCCCGGCGCGGTGAGCGCAGGCAGCTTTATCAGGATGCCATTGTTGTCCTGACTGAGCAGGTGAACGGGGTTCTGTATCTGGCTGGCCAGTGTCACTTGTGTCGCTGTGCACGCAGCGCCTGCCGGGCACTGATAGTAGTGACCCTCGGGAGCGCTCGTCGCGGGGGTCGTCGGTGCGCAGCCTGAGCCGCAATCTTCGATGAACCCACCGACGCCGAGAATGCCATTGGCGCCGAAGAGCGGCACGCTGTTCTCGTTGTTGGGGTTTGCGCTGGCGCAACCGGCAGGCACAGCGCCGAAGTAGTTCGTGGCGCCCGTCAGCTGGATGGCAAGGTTGGACAGCTTGCGGGTGCCGATCGTGGCATCTACCAGCACGACCGCGCCCCAGGTGTAGCCATCGGCGTATTGAACGCATTCAAACAGCGCGTTCGCGGTGCTTGCCGCGTTGACCGGCGTCGGCACGACGACCGGGGTGGCCGGTGCAACCGGCAGGGTGCCCTCGAGCGCCGACTTGAACACCCGCAGCCCGAACGAACCGGTGTCGACCTGGATGTGATCGACAGTGCGGCAGTCCGTGACGCTGCCCGGCGTGCAGAAGACGACGCTGGTGTAGAGCACGTTCGCCGTTGGATTGGTCGTGGGGAGCGGCCCCATGTCGATGCTCAAGGCCACCGCGTTGTCGCCACCGGCACCGGTAAGGGCGGCCGTCGCCGGGCTGCCGGCGGCGTTTGAGGCGACGTTCAGCATCGCGGTTTTGGCGCCGTTGGAGGAGGCGGTAAAAGTAACGTCGATCGTGCAGGAAGCGCCGGCGGCCAGGTTGCTGCCGCAGCCGCTGCTCTGGCTGAAGTCTGCCGCGTTAGTGCCGGACAGTGTGATTGCCGGGGACGACAGCGCCAGCGATGCGTTGCCGGAGTTCCGCAGTGTGATGGCCCTGGCGGACGACGGCACGCCGGGGCTCTGCACGCCGAAGTCCAGTGATGAGGGACTCAGCGTTGCGACCGGTGCGGCAGGTGTCGAGGTCCCTCCCCCGCCCCCGCCGCCGCAGGCGGACAGCAGCACGGACATGAGCAACAAGGAGAAGCAGCGGAAGTGTGGCCGAGTCATGAGTGCGTCCTTGTAGCTCAGCGCAGGTCGCGCGCGGCAACGCCGCTGGGTAGCAGGGCTGGCACGTGAGCCAGACCCTTGATGCCGCGCGGCATCTTGACGATATGCATCACCAGGCCCGGCGAGTCGATCGTGAATACGTGGTGATTGCCGGTGCGGGTGCGCGCCGCCGCGACATACTCGTCATAGTGGCTACCGAGCATGATCTTCAGGTCCGGCAGGCTCGGTCCATTGAAGGACACGGCAAATACGGTACCGCTGCGCGAGGCGAATTCATGGACCGTGGTGCCTGACGCCGTGGTCAGTTCATGCCGGTCGTAGGCTTGCATCGGCGTCACCTGCAGCGCGTGGCCGCGTAGCGCCGCATGGTCACGCGGAATCGTCGCTGCCCCCTCACCCAGTCCCGCCCAGGCCGCTGGCGCCAGCAGCAGCGCACTTGCCAGGGTCAGGGGAATGACGAGAGTGGAATTGCTTCGCGACATGGGTGCTACCTGACTGCAACGGAAAAGGAGACTGGCGGGCTGCGAGTCGCGGCCTGCCCGGCTCAGGAGGTCTGATCGGCGGGGACCATTAAAGTTCGACTGTATCTGGTCGACGACCGGCCTCGCCAGTAGCAAGCGTGTCGCCGAATCCGGACGGCTTGCGGCCCGGCGTGCCTCAGGCGGCAGCTAGCGTGCGCAGGAACCCCGAAACGAGCTCCAGACCCGTCTCGATCGCACGCAGGTTGTTTGCGTAGCCCAGCCTTACGTATCCCTCCATGTCCAGGGCGCTGCCGGGCGTGAACAGCACGCCGGTGGAGTCCAGCAGACGGACACAAAAGTCGCGCGAACTCACCGGCGCTGCGTACTTCAGCAGCGCCGTGGTGCCGGCGCGTGGCCGGATGTAGCTCACCGCGGACTCGGTATTCACCCAGCGATCGACGACAGCGAGGTTGGTGCGAACCACGGAACGGCTGCGTGCCAGAATCTGGTCACTGTGCTCAAGCGCAATGGCCGCCAGATAGTCGTCGAGCATGCCGACGCTGATGGTGTTGTAGTCGCGATGTACTTCTGCGGCTTTTAGCACCTCGCTGGGCGCGACGATCCAGCCCAGGCGCAGGCCCGCCAGCGAGAACGCCTTGGACATGCTGCCGGTGCTGATGCCGCGCGCGTACAGGTCGGCGATCGAGGGGGTCAGCTCGTCGCCGACCTGCGTCGTGCCCCGGTAAACCTCGTCGCACAGCACGTAGGCGCCGACCGCGTCGGCGATCGCTGCGATCTGCTCCAGTTGCGCGCGCTCCAGCAGCGATCCGGTCGGATTGTTCGGGTTCGACAGACTGATCAGCTTGGTGCGCGGGGTCACCAGGCGCCGCAGCGCGTCGAGGTCCGGCATGAACCGGTCTTCTTCGCGCAAGCGCAGCTTGTCTACCCGCGCGCCGATGCTCTCCGGGATCGAGTAGTGCTGCTGGTAGTTGGGCACGATCGCTACGAGATGATCGCCGGGCTCCACCAGTGCCTGGTAGACGAGCGAGTTTGCGCCGATCGCGCCGTGCGCGATCATCACGTCATGCCGGGCGCGGGTCGCGTACAGGGCCGCGACTGCATCGCGCAGCCGATCGCTGCCTTCGATTGCTCCATAGGTCAGCTTCAGCGGCAGCAGTTCGTCGAGGATCGACTCGCGTTTGCCGGCAAGGCTCAGCAGTTGATCCAGAGTCAGCGATTCAACGCAGGTCTCCGCCAGGTTGTAGCGGCAGCGCGTCTCGTACGCATTCATCCATTGTTCGACGGCAAACGGCAGGATCTTCATCGGGGACTCTCGGGCGGAAGCGGTGATGGGGGTGGCGGGTGAACGGACGTCAGCGACTGAACCGGTCGGTCGCGCTCACCAGTTCGTGGATGTTGCCCTTTTCAAAGGCTGAATGTCCGGCGTCAGGGACGATGCGCAGGTCAGCCTCAGGCCATGCCCGGTGCAGGTCCCAGGCGCTACGGATCGGACAGATCACGTCGTAGCGGCCCTGCACGATGACGGCAGGAATCTTGCGCAGGCGACGGACGTCGTCGAGCAGCTGGGTGTCGGTCCGCATGAAGCCGCGATTGATGAAGTAGTGGCATTCGATGCGGGCAAACGCGGCAGCGAACTCCGCATCCTCGAAATGCGCGACGTAGTTCGAGTCGGTTTGCATCATGCTGGTGGCTCCCTCCCACACCGACCAGGTGCGGGCCGCCTTGAGCAGGGTCGAGCGATTCTTGCTCGTCAGGCGACGGTAGTAGGCGCCGATCATGTCGTCGCGCTCCGCCTTTGGGATCGGTGCTACGTACTGCTCCCACAGGTCGGGGAACAACGCGGCGGCGCCGCCGGGATCCTGATAGAACCACGCGAGCTCCCAGCGACGCAGCATGAAGATGCCCCGTAGCACCAGTTCAGTGACCCGCTTCGGGTGGGTCTGGGCATAGGCGAGCGCGAGCGTCGAACCCCACGAGCCACCAAACACTTGCCATTGGCTGATGCCCAGATGGGTGCGCAGCGTCTCCATGTCCTCGACGAGGTGCCAGGTCGTGTTATCGACGAGGCTGGCGTGTGGCGTGCTGCGACCGCAGCCGCGCTGGTCAAACAGGATGATCCGGTAGCGCTTGGGGTCGAAGAAGCGGCGCATCTTTGCATCCGTTCCGCTGCCAGGGCCACCGTGCAGAAACACGACCGGCTTACCGCGGGGGTTGCCGCTCTCCTCGAAATACAGGGTGTGCAGCGCCGACACCGGCAGCATCCCGGTGCGGTAAGGCTGCAGCGCCGGGTAGAGGCGGCGTCGCGCCTGGGCGGTGCGCGCCTTCTGTGGCGCGATGGTCGGCTGTGCGGGACGGCGGCGGGTAGTCATGGTGCTGCCTCTGGGCGTGCGGGTCGGCCGGGTGACGGCCGTTGGATGCGGCGCATCTTGGCACGCGTGCGCCGCCCCGCAAAGCCGGCGTTAGAGCGCTTGGCGCTGCCGTGGTGACGGGCGGGCGTGTACCATCAGCGCGCGGGCCGGCAAGAGCGGTTCCAACGCCGGGCTGGCCACTGGTCTTGCGTGCCTCATCAACCGGTGTCAGGGGATCCGACCGATGCTAGTGCTGCGTAAGCCGTACCTTTTATATCTGGGCGACGCCACGCTCAAGTCGGACTGCAAGACGGCTTTCGGTCTGCGCGACTGGTGTCGCGGTGACGTCCTTGGCGAGTGGTCGCATCCGGCCGGTGCCGTGACGCTGGAGCTGCCGCGCCTCGCGCCTGCTCAGGCCGCGGCACAGGGCGCCGGCTCCATTGTCGTAGGCGTCGCCTCTACCGGCGGCGTGCTGCCCGAGCACTGGCAGGATGACCTCGAGGCGGCACTGCTGGCAGGCATGGACGTGGTCAGCGGCATGCACACCCGGCTTGAGTCCTTCCCGCGGCTGGTTCGGGCCGCAGCGACCGGCGGCGGACGGCTGGTCAACGTCCGTCACCCCGGCAATAGCCACGGCGTCGCCTCCGGTCGCAAACGCACTGGCATGCGCGTGCTGACGGTCGGCACCGACTGCGCGCTCGGCAAGAAGTACACGGCACTGGCTATCACGCGCGCCCTCCACGAGGCCGGTGCGGCGGCGACGTTCCGAGCGACCGGCCAGACCGGCATCATGATTGCCGGCAGTGGCATTCCGATGGACGCGACGATCTCCGATTTCATCGCCGGCGCCGGTGAGGAGCTCTCGCCGGACAACGCCGCGGATCACTGGGACGTCATCGAAGGCCAGGGCTCGCTCTACCACCCGGCTTACGCTGCGGTGACGCTTGGGCTATTGCACGGCTCGCAGCCGGACGCGATCGTGCTTTGCCACGATCCGGAGCGGCTCACGATCGAGGAATACCCGGATTACCCGATCCCGCCACTGCAGGAAGTCATCGACTACTACCTGCTGGTCGGGCGACTGACCAACCGAGCGATTCGCTGTGTCGGACTGAGCATCAACTCCTCCGCCTTGTCCGATGAGGCCTGGAAGGAGTACCGCACAAAGCTCGAGCGTGAGCTGTCGTTGCCGGTCTGCGATCCGCTGCGCGGCGGCGTCGCGCCGTTGGCGGCGAAGCTGCTCGCGCCATGATCCATTGCCAGGTCGAGATCGAGCGCTGGGAGATGCGCGAGGTATTCGCCACTTCCCGTGATGCCATTACCGACATCCCGGTCATTCTGGTGACGCTCACTGACGCTCAGGGCCGCCGCGGTCGGGGCGAAGCTGCGGGTGTCGATTATGACGGCGAGACGCCCGAGAGCATGGTTGCGCAGGTTGCCGTTGTCGCGGCGCAGTTGCATGACGAGCTCGGTCAGGCAGAGCTGTCGCGCCTGTTGCCGGCGGGTGGCGCGCGTAATGCCCTCGACTGTGCGCTGTGGGACCTGCGAGCCAAGCAGAGCGGTGTTTCCGTCTGGAAGGCGGCAGGGCTTGCCGCACCGCATCCGGTCACCACGGTACTGACGATTGGTCTTGGGGATGAGGCAGACACGCGGCGCAAGGCGCGCGATTCGGTTGGCTATCCGGTGCTGAAGATCAAGCTCGACGCGGATCGGCACGTCGATGTCGTCCGCATCGTACGCGAGGAGAATCCGCGGGCGCGGCTGCTGGTCGACGCCAATCAGGCATGGTCGCGCGCGTTGCTGGAGCGTCTGCTGCCATCCCTGGTTGAGCTGGGCGTGGAGCTGGTCGAGCAGCCCGTGCCACGACAGGAGGATGCCTCGCTCGACGGGCTCGTATCGCCGATTCCGCTCGCTGCCGACGAGTCCTGCGTCGACCGCGCATCCTATGCCACGCTGGCGGGCCGCTATGCGTTCGTGAACATCAAGCTGGACAAGTGTGGCGGGTTCACCGAGGCACTGGCGATGTCAGGCGAGGCGCGTCGCCATGGGTTTGGTCTGATGGTGGGCAACATGTGTGGCACGTCATTGGCGATGGCGCCGGGCTTTCTGATCGCGCAGGCCTGCAGTCACGTCGATCTTGACGGCCCGCTGCTGCAGCGGCTGGATCGTGACTCGCCGATCGTGTTCGAGCACGGCGTGATGCAGGTGCCCGATCGAGCCTTGTGGGGGTGATGCGCTGCGGCGGCGCTGGCGCTCAGGCGCCTGCCAGCTTGACCGCGGTCATGCTGATGGTGCCGAGGTCGAAGCCGGTCAGTGGGATGCTGGCCGCCTCGCCTGGCGCGCGCGAGCCGAGCACGTATAGCAAGGGCAGGTAATGGTCGGGGCTCGGGACCGACAGCTGGGCCGACTCGCCCAAGGCCGGATAGTCGATCAGCGCGGCGTCCTTGCTCGCCAGAATCTTCGCCTTTACCAGGTCGTCGAATTCCGCGGCCCATACCGCCGGCGGTAGGCTGTTGGTCCAGTCCAGACGCTGCAGGTTGTGGACGATGCCGCCACTGCCGAGCACGAGGATGCCTCGCTCGCGTAGCGGTCGCAGCGCTCGACCCAACTCATAGTGGTAGAGCGGCGGGCGCATCGCATCGATGCTCAGCTGCAGCACTGGGATGTCTGCGTTCGGGTACATGTGCACCAGCACCGACCAGGCGCCATGGTCGATGCCCCAGTCGTCGCGCACGTGCGCCCCGAAGGGTGCCAGCTCGGTGGCCAGCTCCGCTGCAAGCTCGGCGTCACCCGGGGCGCCGTACTGGATCTCCGCTAGCGCCGACGGGAAGCCGTGAAAGTCATGGAGGGTTGGTGGCGTCGCCTGGCCCGTCAGGAAGGTGCCACGCGTATACCAGTGCGCCGAAATCGCCAGGATCGCCCGTGGCCGGGGCAGCGCTGCAGCGATGTCACTCCAGCCGCGGGTGAAGCGATTGCTAGCCATCGCGTTCATGGGGCTGCCATGGCCGATGAACAGCGCGGGCATGCGGGCGGGCGTTGCAGTCATTCTGGGATTCCGCTTTCTGGGTCAGGGTGAAGGCAGAGCTTGTGGGATTGAAACGGAGTCGCGCCGCCCGCTCTGCCCGGGCCAGCGTCAGGGCATCTCACCCGGGCGGTGGCGCAATCCCGCCGAGTGCACGCTCGAGGCTAAGCCCCAGCGCCAGCAACGCGCGGTCGCTGCCGGCTGGGCCGTCAAATTCCAGCGATACCGGCAAGCCGTCCTTCGCGATGCCCGCCGGCAGAACGAGGCCGGGCAGCGCCGCGGTGCTGCCGGGGGCGATATTGCGCGCAATAGCGACCTCGAACGCGAGCTTGCGTCCGCCCACGTCGAGCAGGCCTTCGTCACCGATTTTCGGCGCCGTGACCATCGTTGCCGGGAACACGACGGCATGCGCGCCAGTGCCTTTGAAGTAGTCGACGAAAACCTGCCGCAGTCGCGGCAGGTGCACGTCGACCGCGGCGCGATACGCAGGCTCGCTGACCGCGTCGGGCGCACCTGCGAGTACGTAGCGGCGGAAGGTGCTCTGGATGTCGGGGCTCGCGCGGGCGATGAGTTCGTCCAGGTCGATGCCGGCGTGATAGCGCCGCAGGAATTCCGGCAGCTCGACGCGCGCGTCGTGGTTCTGTACCTGGTCGGTGGTCAGGTTAATCAGCTCGGCGAGGTCCGGGACGTCCGCTTCGATGAGTTCAGCACCTGCTGCTTGCAGGCGCTGCAGCGCCTCGTGGCTGATGCGCGCGACTTCCGGATCGAGGCCCTCGAACCAGTAGCGCCGGCCGATGGCCAGACGCACGCCGTTGAGTGGGCGCGCCACCAGCGCACGCGTGTCGTTCGCGGCTACCGCGTCGAATAACGCCAGGTCGCCGACAGAACGAGCGTGCGGTCCGGCTTGATCAAACAGATGGCTGATCGGCACCGCTGCGGCGGTGGAGTAACGCCCGGTGGACGGCCTGAAACCTGCGATGCCGCAAAGCGCGGCCGGTACGCGGATCGACCCTTCGGTGTCTTCGGCAACCCCCAGCGGCGCCACGTGCGCAGCGATCGCAGCGGCGGTGCCGCCGCTGCTGCCGCCGGGAATGCGGCTGGGGTCGTAGGGGTTGCGAACAGCGCCGAACGCGAGGTTGTTACTGGTCCAGCCATAGGACAATTCGTGCAGGTTCGTCTTGCCGAACACCACCGCCCCGGCTGCACGCAGGGTTGCGACAAGCGGGGCGTCCTCTGCGGGTCGGAAGTTTCTCAGCGCTGGCGTGCCTGCACTGGTTGGATAGTCGGCTGTATTGAGGCTGTCTTTCACCGGAATCGGCAGCCCGTGCAGCGCGCCCAAGCGCTTGCCGGCAGCGCGCGCCAGGTCCACGGCGCGGGCCGCCGCGAGTACCTGCGCGTGGTCGAGGCTGATGAACGCGTTGAGATGCTGCGTGGCCACGGCGCGCGCTAGCAGCGCGGTGGCGTAACGTTCCGCGGACATTTCACCTGCGGTCATTCGGCGCACGGCTTCGACGGCGGTCAATTCAAGCAAGGGATTTATTCCGGTAGGAGTCGCTTGCAGGCCGCGCGTGCCGCCTAACAGGGCGACGCCGGCGACGGCCTGCAGTAGCTGGCGGCGCGAAACCGAATCGGTATCCGTCATGGCGAGGTATCCGGCGGCGCGGAAGCGGGCTTCGGGTCCGGCCGGCGGACACGAGGCCGTTAGTGTAGGCGATCGGACGGGGTCCGCGGCTGGCTCAGGCTACCGCGCGGGGGTAAACGGCGCGAGGGCCGTCGCGCGACTCGTCGCGGGTTGGAAAGTCGCGGCGGAAGTGGGCGCCCCGGCTCTCCTCGCGGGCGAGCGCGGCTTGCATCATCGCAAGGGCTAGTTCATGCCGCTGGCGCAGGACGTGCTCGTTTTCTGGCAGCGACTCGAGCGCAGCCCGGGTGGCGGTGATCGCTGCGGACAGGCTGGCGCCGTCGCGCACTGGGCCCATCGCCTCCCACATACGCACGCGCAACGCGTGCCATAGCGGCGCAGCCTCCACCTCCGTGGTTGCGACGGGGATGAACGCTACGGCGGGGCCGCGCGGCTCAATGGGTCGCCGCGCGAGCGCTGCGCCCGCGCTGCGGCCGCAGACGACCGCTTCAAGCAGCGAGTTGCTTGCCAGACGGTTGGCGCCGTGCAGTCCGGTATAGGAGACCTCGCCGCAGGCCCATAGCCCAGGCACGGTCGTGCGGCCCTCGTCGTCCACCACCACGCCGCCCATGTGGTAGTGGGCGGCGGCGGTGACGGGCAGGTAGGTCCTGGCCGGATCGATGCCATGGGCCAGCGATGTTGCGCGAGCACCGGGGAAGGCGGTTCCGGCGGGCGATGAAAAGACGCGGGTGGCGTCGAGCAGTACCTCGGCGCCGGTCTGCGCGCACTCCCAGACCGCGCGCGCGACCACGTCGCGCGGCGCGAGGTCGCCCAGTGGGTGACGGCCTGCCATCACCAGATCGCCGCTGTCAGTCACCAGGCGGGCGCCGGCGCCTCGCAGCGCTTCGGTCAGCAAAGGCAGCGGATCGGTGTCGACGCGCAACGCCGTCGGATGAAACTGCACGAACTCCAGAGCCGCGGTCCGCGCACCGGCGACCAGCGCCATCGCCAGGCCATCGCCGGCGGCCCACGGGCCGTTGGTGGTGTAGCGGAACATCCGCCCAGCACCGCCGGTCGCGAGCACGGTTTCTGCTGCCAGAATCAGCGCAGGTTCGCCCGCTGCGTCGAGCGCATGCACGCCGACGACGCTGCCGGCCGCGTCGGTCGCGAGCGTGACTGCCTGCCAGCCGCAGCGGACCGTGACATGGGGTGCGATGCGTACCTGGTCCCACAGCGCCGCGACGATCGCCGCGCCGCTGCGGTCGCCCAGTGCATGGGCAACGCGCGCGCGTCGGTGGCCCGCCTCAAGGTGCAGGCTCCACGCGCCGTCCTGACGGTCGAAGGGCACGCCGGCTGCGACCAGAAAGTCGATAGCTTCGCTCGCGCCACTGATGACGCGCGCGGCCGCTACCGGGTCGGCGGCGTGGCCGGCGACGTTGAGCGTATCGCCGACATGGATATCGACCGAGTCAGCCGGCCCGATGGGCGCGGCAATGCCCCCTTGCGCCAGCCAGCTCGAGGAGCTGCGGCCGGGTTCATCGGGACACAGCACCAGCACACGCCGCGGCGCCGCGGCCAGCGCCGCACACAGACCGGCAATGCCAGCACCCAGCACCAGCACGCCATCGGCGAAATCGGCGCAGACGCGTGGTGGGAGGCTCATGGCCTACAGCGCCAGCATCCGCTCGAGCGGCAGCCGCGCGCGCGCGGCGATGCTGGGGTCGATGTGGATCTCGGTGGTGCCGTTGAGCAGCGAGTCGCGCACCCGCTCAAGCGTAATGCGCTTCATGTGCGGGCAGAGGTTGCAGGGCCGCTCGAAGTGAATCTCGGGATGATCGATGGTGATGTTGTCGGCCATCGAACACTCGGTCAGCAGCAGCGCTCGTTGCGGCTTCCTGCGGACGAGGTATTCGGTCATCGCCGTCGTTGAACCCACGAAATCCGCGGCCGCCTGCACCTCCTCGGGACATTCGGGATGCGCGAGTATGACGACCTCGCTGTTGCGGTACGGGGCGATGTCTGCGGCTGAGAACCGCTCGTGCACTTCGCAGGCCCCGGCCCACGGGATGATCTCGCACTTGACCCGTTCGGCGACGAACGACGCCAGGAAGCGGTCGGGCAGCATGATCACCCGCGGTGCCTGCAGCGACTCGACGATCTCGATCGCGTTCGCCGACGTGCAGCAGATGTCGACTTCGGCCTTCACCGCTGCGGTCGTATTGACGTAGGCCACGACGGGCACGCCGGGATGCCTCTCGCGTAGTGCCCGCACGTCCGCGGCCGTCACGGAGTCTGCGAGCGAGCAGCCGGCGTCCATGGCGGGCAGCAGCACGCGCCGCGTCGGGCACAGCAAGCGGGTGGTTTCCGCCATGAAGCGCACGCCGCAGACCACGATCGTCTCGGCGTCGGTGGCGGCGGCATAGCGGGCCATCGCGAGCGAATCACCGGTGAAGTCGGCGATGCCGGCGGTGATCTGGGGAACCTGATAGTTGTGGGCGACCACGACCGCGCCGGTACGGCGTTTGAGCTCGCGGATCTCCTCGATCAGCGGCAGATACAGCCACGCCTCGGCGGCCGGCATCACGCGCTCCAGGCGTGCCGACAGCTCCGTCTTCCAGTCCTCAATCGCCATGGCCATTTCCACGCGGTTCCTCAGCAAATGCAGCGCGCGATTATCCGCGACCGGGGCAGAAATGAAAGCCTACCGGACCCCAAATCGCAGCGGTTCTCATTCGCACGGCAGTTTTGGGGGATTGGGTACAGTGGCGGATGGAGGGCGCTACGTCATGACCGCAGAAACGCTGGATTTTGACCTGATCATCGTCGGTGCAGGCCCGGTCGGCCTGTGTTTCGCCAGGGCCCTGAGCGGCACCCGGCTGCGGATCGCCTTGGTCGAGAGGCTCCCGGAGGCCGCGCTGGCGGCACCGGCCTACGACGGCCGGGAAATCGCCCTGACCCAGCGTTCCGCCCGGCTCCTGCGCCAACTGGGGGTGTGGGAGCGGCTGCCAGCGGCGGAGCTCGCGCCGCTGCGCAGCGCCCGGGTCCTCAACGGGGTCGCCCCGGAGGGGCTGGATGTCCAGCCGCCGGCGGGCACCCACACGGAACTGGGCTACCTGATCTCCAATCACCTGATTCGGCGGGCGGCGTTCGACGCGGTGGTCGGCCAGGAAGGGCTGTCGTTGCTGGCAGGTACCGCCGTTGTCGGCGTTGCCACCGACGGCACGGGCGGCCGGGTGACGCTGGCCGATGGCCGCGTGCTGCAAGGCCGGCTCGTGGTCGCGGCTGACACCCGCTTTTCCGAGACGCGTCGGGCGGTGGGCATCCCCGCCAGGCACCGCGACTTCGGCAAGACGATGCTGGTTTGCCGGATGACCCACGAGGTGCCTCACGAGGGCATTGCAACGGAATGGTTCGCGCACGAGCAGACGCTGGCGGTGCTGCCGTTGAACGGGAACCGCTCCTCGATCGTGCTGACGCTGCGGCACGTCGAGATCGAGGCGGTGCGACGCCTGCCGGCGGCCGAGTTCGCCCGCGAGATGGAGCGCCGCTTCCTGTCGCGGCTTGGCCGGATGACGCTCGACAGCGAACGTTTCGCCTACCCGCTGGTCGGCGTCTATCCGTCCCGCTTCACTGCCAACCGCTACGCGGTCATCGGCGACGCGGCGGTCGGCATGCATCCGGTGACCGCGCATGGATTCAACCTCGGCCTGATCGGCGAGGACACGCTGGCGAGCCTGTTGATTGCAGCGAGCAGTCGCGGCGAGGACATTGGGGCTGCAGCAGTTCTGAGCCACTACAATCGCGCTCATCGGCGGGCGACGTTGCCGCTATATCTTGCGACTAATGCGATCGTCGGGCTCTACACGGCCGAATCGCCCCCTGCCCGCGCGCTGCGCAGCGCGTTGTTGGGGGTGGCCCGACTGGTAACGCCGGTCTCGATGGCGCTGTCTGGGCTACTGATGCAGGGATCCTTGCCCGAGGGCGGGCCGGCGTCGGCGCTCAAAAAGCTTCTGCCGGGCGTTGCCCGCCGCGGCTAAGTGCGCCACTGCATGCTCTGCAGTCCGCACACGCAGGCTCAGACGCTGGGATCCGTCATCAATTCCGGCTGTAGGAACGCGTAGTCGAGCAGTCGCTGCTCAAGCTGGGCGCGGTTGCTGCAGACCGCGACCTCCAATTGCCCGGATGCTGCCGCGATCGCCGCTTGACGTCCCGCGGCCTCACCGGGGCGGTTGGCCGCGCCGACTCCACCGATTGCGGCGCGGATGGCGGCGGCGGCCTCGGGCGCGCGTATTGCATCGAGGCCGTCGGCGAGCGCGTTCAATTCTGCGATAGGGGTGTCGCTTAACAGTCGTTGCAGACGATCGCTGGCGATTGCGTCTAGGAACTGGCTGACGTGCAGTAGGTGCCACTCGACCGGCGTCAGTGAACTGACGCCATGGTGCGCGAGTTTGTGCCGCAGGGCATCGGTCACCAGGGCGACGATAGCGCTCATTGCTTGGGGATCCCTCGGCAAACGGTCAGGCGAAGGTAGCCGTTCCTCGGCTCCCCGCAGTGCTTCGCCTGAGGCCCATTAATACGACGGGAGGTACCCGTTTGTCACGGTTTTGGTCGTTGGGCGGTTTAGCGCAGGAATGCCCGCATGTGGAATTCCGCCTCTGCAGCCGTATAACGGTGCTCGGCGCCGACCGGGCAGGCCCGTCGGGCGCGGCAGCCGAGCTGCAGGCAGTCCTCGCCAGCGGCGGAGCGCACGTGTTCCGCGCAGCGGCGCCAGTCGTAACGCCCTGGTGCGATGGCGTCGACCGGGCAGCCGGTAAGACACGGCTTTGCAGCACACCCCGCGCAGGGTGACCCCGTCACGGCCACGGGCGTGGGTGCGAGGTCCGTGGCGAACGCCAGAGCGCCGCGATAGGCGTGCCACAGCCCCCAGCGTGGATGAATCAGGATCCCCAACGGCGAGGTATGGGTCTCTTCCGCACGCATCGCCCAGCGCTGGAACGGCAGCCACGGTGGTCCTTCCGAGGGATACAGCCCAGTGCCGCCGAAGCGGCACGCCAGCGCCTCTATACATCGCCGCGACCAGCGATCCAGCGGATGGGCGGCGCCATCGCAGGCCTCGTCTGATGCGGCGAAGCGCTGCCAGTGATCACGTCCGGCGAAGCCAAGCAGGACCAGCGTGCGGGCGACCGTGCCATCAGCCAGGGCCGGCACGTCGTCGCCCTCCCTGACCGAAAATGCGCCCCGCCAGGCAAGACCGCTGGCCTGTGCGGCGGCTTGCAGGTCGGCCAGCGGGCCTATTTCCATCCGCGGCTCCAGCGACTCGAGTCGCGCAGCTCGCGCCACGGCAGAATCGTCCTGCGTTTGGACATCACCGCTTCGATCTCGACCTGCTCGAGCGGGCCTTCGGGCGGATCGGGCTCGATCAGGCGCGTCACGAGGAAGTGCTTCTCGCGGTTGCGCGGCTGCACGGCGGTCCATTTGCTATTGAGCAGCTTCTTCGGTCCCACTGGCGTGACGGCGATGGGCATCTAGCGCAGCTCGCGCAAGTTGCGCTTGACGACGATGTGGATCGTTTCGGTCAGCGCATCGAACACGATGCCCGCCTCGCCGCGCTCCAGCTGGCGGATCACCTGCGCGACCTTGGTGTCGAAGCTGACCTCATGATCGCCGTAGTCCGTGCCTTCTCGCAGCACGAACGATTCGACGACCCCGCGCAGCGCGTCGGCCGACAGTTCCTGATACGGCACTACCACCGGTGGGGGACGCTCGTCATCTTGGCTGGGATCGTTCAACGGGTTGCCTGTCGGTAGGGAGGTTGGCTGTCCAAGGTGCCAGAACGGTGTGCTTCGTGCACGCCGTGTATGACTCATTTCGGCAATGCCCGATGAGCGAGGGCTGCCAGTCCATTAACATACGCCCTCCTCCCCTGAGCCCATCGCGCCGAAGGATCAAGACCGTGGACCCGATCGCGTTTTCCGAGCTTCGCTTCCTCGCCCCCGCCCGCATTCTGGTTGGCACGGGCTGTCGCAGTGAATTGCCGCGCCTGTTAGCTGAGGCTGGCCGTCGCAATCCGCTCGTCGTGGTCGATCCGCGGATCGGCGACGCACCTGCCCTGCGCGACCTGCTGGCGTTACTAACGGTTGGGGGCTCCGCCGCGGCGATCTGCGATGAGGTACCCGGGGAGCCGTACGTCGAAACGGCTGAAGCGATCGCGGTTCGGCTGCGTGCCGGCCAGCATGACGCCGTCATCGCCATCGGCGGGGGCAGCGTCATCGACGCGGCCAAGGGCGCGGCGCTCGCGGCGACCAATCCGGGGCGGCTGGTCAGCTACGAGGGGCTCGATCGCTTCGAGGCGATGCCGCTGCCGGTGTACGCGCTGCCGACTACGGCTGGCACCGGCTCCGAAGTCACCCGCGTCACCGTGCTCGGTGCGACCGACCCTATACGCAAGATCAGCATCAAGGGTGCCCGGCTCGTCCCCGCCGCAGCGCTGGTCGATCCCGACTTTCTGCGCAGCGTTCCGCCCCGGGTCGCGGCCGCAGCCGCAACCGACGCGCTCACGCACGCGCTCGAAGCCTACCTCCGACCTGCCTCCAGCCCGGTGTCACGCGCGCTCGGCATTCGTGCAGCGGTGTTGATCCTGCGGGTGATGGCCGCGGGCACTTCGTTCATGGAGTCACGGCACCTGTTGGATCTTGCGACCGGCTCCATGCTCGCAGGGCTTGCGTTCGGCAACTCGGATGTCGGCCCGGTGCACTGCCTGGCGGAATCGATCGGGGCGGTTTACAAGGCCCCCCATGGCGCCGCCAACGCGGTCCTCCTCGGCCCGACGCTGCGTTACTACGGATCCGCCGTCGACGCTGCGCTGGCCGAGGTGACGCGGTCCGCCTGGCCTGATCTATTCGGCAGTGCGTCCGACGCGGTGGCTGCATCGGCGCTGGTCGAAGGCGTCGCGAGGTTCGTCGGCGGCGCTGGCATCGGCACGATGCTGGAGATGTGCGGTGGCCAGATCGACCTCGAGCTGATCTCGGCCCTGGCTGAAACCAACAACTCCAATGCCTCGGGCCCGGTGCCGATGCGGGCTGCCGACTATCGCCGGATCCTGCAGGGCATGCTGTAAGGCCTGACAGCGCTCAGCGGGAGCGTGGCTCCCGGACCATGATGGCGTAGTCCGTGCCGGTGGTCGGTTCGTGAACTTCGGCGCGTAGGTCGAAGCCTAGCCGGGCGTAAAACGACCGTGAGCGGGGCGTAAACGTTTCGAGATAGCAGGCTACGCCGGCGTTGTCGGCGTCGCTAAGGGTCGGTGCCAGCAGGCGCCGGCCGACGCCTGCGTTCTGCGCGTCAGGGACGACGGCGGCGATCGACAAGTACCACGCCTTGGCATCTACCCACGGTGCAGTGGCGTCGCTCATGAACGCGACGATCGCATCGTAAAGGCGCATGCCATCAGCCCCAAGACAGCGGATGAGCGCCGAGTGCTTGCGCTGCTGGGCGATGATCTGAACTGACGGGGCGAGCGGCAACGTCCAAACGGCAACGCCTGCAGGCTGCTCGTGCCGGACGACTCGGCCAAATTGCTCCCCTGCCGCGATCGAACAGGCGAAGTAGTGGTTCAGAACGTCCGCGCGCGCGGACGGGTCGGCTGCATGCGGCGCCGAGATCGTCGCATAGAACGGATCACTCGCGAGCGCGTCCGCCGCCGCGCGGGCAATCGCGTCCGGCGCCATCAGCTCACCGCGGTAGGGGACGGCCACCACAGCGTTACGACCGTTCCGACTTCAGCCTCGGAGCTGATCTCCACTTCGCCGCCGTGCAGCGCCAGGATTTCCTTGACGATTGCCATACCGAGACCGGTGCCTGGGGTCATGCCGGAGGTGTCCGCGCGCCACAGTCGTTCACCGACGCGTGCGACCTGCGCGGCTGTCATGCCGATGCCGTGGTCACGAATGACGATGCCAAGTCGGCCTGGGTGTGCCACGAGGTCTATCTCGATGCCGCCACCATCTGGCGAATACTTGCGTGCGTTGCCCAGGACGTTGGTCAGCGCCTGCCGTGCCTTTGTTGCATCAGCTCGGATCCAGACCGGATGGGGCGGTAGTGAGGCTAACACCGGCCAGCGACGCTGATCGATGTCGATGCCGGCGACCGACTCACGCACGAGTGCCGCTGCATCGACCTCGGCGATCACGAAGTCGCGGCCGCGGCGCTCGTCAATGCGGGCAAGGTCAAGCAGCTCGTTGATTATTTGCACCAGCCATGCGGTCTGGCTGTGGATCGTCTCGAGCAGCTCGCGGCGTGTTGCTGTATCGAATTCGGAGTGCAGCAGAAGTTCGCTGAATCCGAAGATGCTAGTCATCGGGGTGCGCAGCTCGTGTGCGGCGTGCGACAGGAACTCGGACTTCATCCGGTCTACCTCTGCCTCGCGCGTGATGTCGCGCAGATAAAGCAGGCGCGGGACGTTTGGCGAGCGGCTGCGGATGCCGACGATCTGCAGTACCCTGGCGGTCGGCGCTTTCAGTGCCAGGCGGCGGACCGGTGGCACCGCCTCCCCCTCGGCAAAGTACGCGGCGACACCTTCGAAGGGGTCCTGTCCGTCGACGCGCTCGCGGAGTAGCTCGTTGAGGCGCGCCTCGGGCTGGCCAATCACTTCGCTCATGTCGAGGCCGGTCATCGCCAGCAGTGCGGGGTTCGTAAAGCGAACGCGCCCGTCCCGGTCAAAGGCAATGAACCCGTCAGGGCAGAGGCGGAATAGGGCGTCGAGCTGCGCGTTGCGGTCCTGGACCGCGTCGGTTGCGGTCTTCAGATCGGTGATGTCGACGCGGTTGCCAACCACAAAGCCGCTCGGCGTGCGCTGCTCGACGACGAGCAACCAGCGGCCATCGCCGAGCTGCGTTTCGAATGGGATGCCATCGGCGCGTCTATGGCGGTCAATCCGGGTCTGCACCCAGGCGTCCACGTCCATGTTGTTGAGCGCGTGGCTGCCGCGCTCACCCGAGATGCGAACCAGACTCTCAAAGCTGACACCGGGCTGGATGAGCTCGCCCAGCTCGGGATGAAAATTCTTGTAGGCCTCATTGCCTATGAGCAGTAGGTCGTTCTGGTCATGGATCGTGAATCCGACCGTGATGCTGCGTACCGCTTCCTGTAGCAGGTTGCTTGCAAGTTCTGCGCTTTTGCGCGCCTCGTCGAGCTCGATCGTGCGGCGGGCGACCAGCGTCTCGATGCGATTCGCGCGGCCGGTCAGCATCAACAGAAACCCGCATAGCAGCAGCGCCGCGCTCAGCATAGCGCCGTAGAGCAGCCACAGGTACGAGATGCGGTGAGCCAGTAGATATTCGGTGGTCGGGCCGAAACTTAATTGCCAATGGTGGCCGCCGTAGTCAAATACGGTGACCGCGCGCCAGGATCGGTCTGGGGTGGGCGTGCCGACGAGCGCGAGTACTGCCAGTTCTTCCGGCACGTCCAGATCTTCGATGCAGTAAGCGATCTGGTCATGGGGCAACAGCGCCAGCGTGCGGGCGGCGAGTTCGTCGATTCGGATCACAGTTAGCGTATAGCCGCGCAGAGTCTCGCCAGCCGCTTCTTTCGACTGCTCGAAAATCGGCTCGAAGGCCAGCACACCGTCGGATTGTGTCGGGCTCTGGACCAGCCTGAGACGCGGCGAAACTGTCATGCGGCGGTTCAGCCTGGACTGCTCCATCGTTGCATGACGAGTTGCGTCGGATGCCAGATCGAAGCCAAGTGCGGCTTCGTTGCTGCTGAGCGGGTACAGAAAGCCAACTGGGAAGTATTCCGTGCGCTCGCCTACCGGAACAAGCTGACCGAGGGTGTTGCGCTCGACCACGCGATAGTCCGGATGGCCGGCTGCACGCATGAGGCGTTCGTGCTCTGCGAGCGCGCCACGCGGCACGCGCGGAATCCACTCCAGGGCCTGAATGCCGGGATGCCGAACGTGCAGGTCCTGGGCGAAGGCCTTGAATTCGGCGCTACTCATGTCCGGGTTCAATCGCACGTATGCGGCTATCGTGTCCGAGGTGTCCTGCGCCATGTTGAGGGCGCCGCGCAGAGCGCTGGTGAGTAGCGTCGCCTGCTTTTCGAATTCAAGCCGCGTGCGCTGGTGATCGAGCGTAGAGGTGAACGAAAATGCCGCCAAGGTCAGCGCCATCGTGATCAGTAGCGGCATCGCGATGGTCAGCAGCCGTGGGCGCCACAGCGTGGCTGGCTGCGCCAGCATTGCCAGAACTATCGTTGTGCCGATGACCGCGCCTACAGTGTCCCCGACCCACCAGCTGAACCAGTTTTCCAACAGTGCCGCGGCGGGAACGCGTCCGGCCACGTAAAGCGCTGCAATTGAGGTGCTGGAACTGACCAGGCTCACCAGCGGTCCGCATACCAATACGAAGCGCAGTACGGATTCCGGGGTATCTAGCTGCAGGTCCGGGTCAATCACGCGCCGCACAAGACGCTGGCCCAAGAGCGCCTGCAGCGTCGCTGCGGTGGCGACAACCCCAGTCAGAGATAACGACGAAAGCGGCGCGAACGTGCTGCCCAGCGGCCCCAGCAACTGGTAGGCACTGATCGCGAACGTACCCAGCCAGACTCCAGGCCACAATCGTGCTCCGCCGACCAGCAACCCACCTAGGGCCACTCCCGCCGGTAGCCACACAGGCAGCCCGTAGATCGTCAGGCTAGTGCCTATCTCGGTCAGCCAGCCGGTGCTCGCGTACGCCAGCGCCAGCAGTGCAATACCGTAAACGCCGCGCAGCCTTGGTAAGTGCAGGCTCATCACGGGCCGACGCAGAGTCGGTTGCCGGCCCAGGCTGGCGCCATCACGCACCGATCCGCTGTTCAACGATGCGCAGCAGCGCAAGCGGACTATAGGGCTTGACGACGTAGTCGTCGGCGCCGGCCATCCGGCCCCGCTCGCGATCAGCCGCCTGCCCGCGAGCGGTTAGCAGCAGTACGTAGGTTCCCTTGAATTCCTCGTCGGCGCGGATCCGCTCGCACAGGCCAAAGCCGTCCATTTCGCCCGGCATCATCACATCGAGGATCAGGCCGCGTGGTTGATGGCTCTGGAGTAGCTCCCATGCGGTTGCTGCATCTGGAGCTTCGAGAATGTTGTACCGCTGTCCGAGCGTCAGCCGCAGCAACTTGCGGTTGTCGGCGCGGTCATCGACGATCAGCAAGGTCTGCATCAGGCGCTCGTTAGCGGGAGTGGGTGTAGGCGTTCATTGCGGTCCCTCTGCTGTCCGCTTGTCCTTGACTGCGGCGTCAGGCGAGGCGGTCGGCAGCGGATCGCGAGGTACCGCCATGCCCTGTGTGGGTGCAGTTTATATCAATGTTGCCGAGAAATGACCCGGAAAAGCCAATCGGCGGGGGTTGATGCTGAATCGGGTTGCGCGGGAGCGCCGATTGCGATGCTTCAGTGACTCGACGGCTGGGTATGGCGGCGGCAGGCCCCTGCGGTGTGGCCGGCGCTGTCCGCCGGGCAGGGCCGCTCCGGGGGTGGCTTCAGCAGCACCGACGGCGCCTTTTCCTGCAGCGGTTCAGCCATCAACACCACTTGCGCAGCGGCCTTCGCGGCCACTGGAGCGGCAGGCCCTTGCCGATTCCCGGCGCTGAGCAGCAGCACGAGGCCGGCGATTATGGTCACTGGGATAGCGATTCCGACGCCGCGGCGGTACAGGCGCTCGATCCAGCCAGGCTGCGGCGGTGTGGGCTTCATGACAGGACCGGCTCAGCCAGCACGCGCGCCGTTGGCCACGGGAGCTTCAGGCACGCAGAGCGCCGGCTGTATGCCATCGGCGTAGCCGATGTCGAATAGCATCCCCTCCGACAGCACGCCGCGCATCTTCCGTGGTGCGAGGTTGACGACGAACAGGGCCTGCCGACCCTCGATCTCCCGTGGGTCCTGCCGCTCGGTCTTGATGCCCGACACGATCGTGCGTTCGTGGTCGCCGAAGTCCACGCGCAGCTGCACCAGTTTGTCGGAGCCTTCGACCTCGCGTACTGAGAGGATCGTCCCGACGCGGATGTCGATCTGCTGGAACACTTGCAGATCGATCTGCGGTTTGATCGGCGCGGGCGTCATTGAGTACCTCGGGGTGAAAGCGGCGACGGCAAGTCAGTGACGGGGCGGGGCAGTGGCGGAGGTCGCGGCAAAGGTCTCGGTGACCAGTTGCAGCGATTCGACGCTATCCCACTGGCGCGCACCATAGACTTTTCGCAGGACCCTGCCACTTGCGTCGACGAATACGGTCAGCGGCAGTCTTGAGGCGCCCAGCATGTTTTCCATCTGCAGGTCGCTGTCGATGAACTGGTAGATGGTGGCGTTGGAATCGGTGAGCCAGGCGCGCGCCTTATCGATGTAGTCGTCAGTCGAAATTCCGATGATGGCGAAGCGGCTGGCCTGATCGTGCCAAGCGAGGCGCTCCAGCGACGCCATTTCCGAGCGGCAGGGGCCACACCAGCTGGCCCAGACGTTGATGAGCAGCGGGCGGCCGCGGAATCCGGACAGCGCGCGCGCAGGCCCGTTCAGGCCGCGCAGCTGGGCATCGCGCAGCCTGCCACCGACCGGCACCTCGGCGGGGGGTCCCGCCCAGGCAGTGGCGGCGAGCATCAATAGCAGGGCGAGGACGAGGCGTCGGGTCATGCGGCGGGCTGTCAGGTGGGGTGCCTATCTTAGGGCGCTGTGGCCCTGGCCGCTTGGCCGGCGTCGCGGGCCGGCTGGGCCTGACCCTGCCGGCGCGGCCAGCTTTGGCCCTGGTCCCCCTACCGGGCGGGACCGTAACCAGCTGGTGGCTGGCGCGGGTTGGGGGAAACCGCACCGGCGTAGGTCTGGCTGGGCTAGAATCGCGCCGCCGGGACGGGCCCCTGCCGGGCCGCCCGGCGCCAGACACCGTGGGCTTGCGCCCGTGGCGCGCGGGTCCCCCCGTCCCCGGGCATTCCACCCGCAGGGTTCTATTTTTGTATTCCAGCCCGGCCAAACCGGGCGTATTCGCGTGGGTCGTCGTCCATCATGCTTGCTACTTCCGGTCTTGCCATCCAGTTCGGCGCCAAGCCCCTGTTCGAGAAGGTCACCGTCAAATTTTCAGACGGCAACCGCTACGGTTTGATCGGGGCCAATGGCAGCGGCAAGTCCACCCTCATGAAGGTATTGGGCAGTGACCTTGAAGCCAGCGCCGGCGACGTGATGCTCCAGGCGGGAGCGCGGCTCGGCAAGCTTAACCAGAACCAGTTCGGTTACGAGGACGAGAGGGTCCTCGACGTCGTCATGCAGGGTCACGTCGAGATGTGGAGCGCGATGAAAGAGCGCGACCTCATTTACGCCAATCCCGATGCCAGCGACGATGACTACATGCGCGCCGCCGAGCTCGAGGGCAAGTTCGCCGAATACGATGGCTATACCGCCGAGGCGCGTGCGGGCGCCATCCTGATCGATGCGGGCATCGACGAGACGCGGCACAACGGCCCGATGCGCGAGGTGCCGCCGGGACTGAAGCTGCGCGTGCTGCTCGCCCAGGCGCTGTTCTCGAAGCCAGACGTGCTGCTGCTCGACGAGCCGACCAACAACCTCGACATCCACTCGATTGGTTGGCTGGAACGGGCGTTGAACGAGTACGACGCGACGATGATCATCATCAGCCACGATCGTCACTTCCTGAACCAGGTCTGCACCCACATTGCGGACCTCGACTACCAGCAGCTGAAGATCTATCCGGGCAACTACGACGATTTCATGCTCGCCTCCGTGCAGGCGCGCGCGCGCGTCGAGTCCTCCAACGCCAAGGCCCGCGACCGCATTTCGGACCTGCAGGAGTTCGTCCGTCGCTTCTCCGCGAACGCGTCCAAGGCGCGCCAGGCGACCTCGCGCAAGAAGCAGCTGGAAAAGATCAAGATCGAGGAGATCCGGCCTTCCTCGCGCCAGAACCCGTACATTCGCTTCGAGCAGGCCAAGAAGCTCTATCGCTCAGCGCTGACCGTCGAGAATCTGGCGTTCCGCTACCCGGGCACCGACGAGGATATCTTCAAGAAGTTCGACCTCACCATCGAGGCGGGCGACCGAGTCGCGATCATCGGTCCAAACGGTATCGGCAAGACCACGCTGATGCGCTGCCTTGCAGGCGAGCTGCACCCGACGGCGGGTCGGGTCACCTGGGTTGAGAACGCGCAGACCGGCTACATGCCGCAGGACCCGCAGGCCGAGTTTGAGGCCAAGACGGACCTGTTCTCGTGGATGAGCCAGTACACCGGCAAGGCCGACGATGACCAGCTGGTGCGCGCGACGCTGGGTCGCCTGCTGTTCTCGGGGGACGAGACCAAGAAGTCGGTGAAGGTGCTGTCAGGCGGAGAGAAGGGCCGCATGATCTACGGCAAGCTGATCCTGACCAAGCCGAACGTGTTGCTGATGGACGAGCCGACCAACCACATGGACATGGAGACGATCGAGTCGCTGCAAATTGGGCTCGAGAAGTACCCCGGCACCATCGTGTTCGTATCGCACGACCGGGAGTTCGTCGGCGGGCTGGCGAACCGGATCATCGAGTTGCGGCCGGGCGGCTCGTATAGCGACTTCCGCGGCACCTACGACGAGTACCTCAGCGATCAGGGCGTCGACGCGTAACACGCGCCGACGCCTTTAAGCCGCGCTTCAGCCGCCCGTAGCCGGCGGAGGCCGACGTGCAATGCTGGTTGCCATGGTCACGATCGAGCCGAGGTCGGACAGGTTGGCCGGTAGCACCAGCGTGTTCGACTCCTTTGCCAGCTTGCCGAACTGCTTGACGTATTCCTCGCCGATGCGCAGCTGCATCGCCTCGGTTCCGCCCTCGCCGCTCAGCGCGATGCCGACCTGACGCAGGCCTTCGGCGGTGGCTTTCGCAACCGAGAGAATGGCCTCGGCCTGGCCCTGCGCCTCGTTGATCTGCTGCTGCTTGAAAGCCTCGGAGGCCTTGATCACGCGCTGCTTGTCACCCTCGGCCTGGTTGATCTTCGCGTCCCGCTCGCCCTCGGAGGTCAGCACCACGGCGCGCTTTTCGCGCTCGGCACGCATCTGCTTCTCCATCGCCTGCAGCACGTCCTTGGGTGGGGTGATGTTCTTGATCTCGTAGCGCATCACCTTGACGCCCCACGCGGCTGACGCCTTGTCCAACTCGCTAACGACGTTCGCGTTGATGGTGCCACGAGCCTCGAAGGTGCGGTCCAGTTCGATCTTGCCGATCTCGCTGCGCAGCGTGGTCTGGGCCAGCTGGGAGATCGCAAAACCGTAATTGGTGATGCCGTATGAGGCCAGATGCGGGTCGAGCACCTGCATGTAGAGCACTGCGTCGACGCCGACCTGTACGTTGTCGCGCGTGATGCAGATCTGTTCGGCGACATCCAGCGCCTGTTCCTTAAGGCTGTGCCGATAGGCGACGTTTTCGACAAACGGCACCAGGATGTGAAAACCCGCCTGCAGCGTGCGGCTGTACTTGCCCAGCCGTTCGACGACGAATGCGTTCTGCTGTGGCACTACCTGCAAGGTCTTGGACAGCGCCAGGACGATCAGCAGGACGATGGCGCCAACGGCGATCAATACTTCCATGTTCCCTCCCCAGTTAACTCAGGCGGACTCGACGACGAGCGCGAGCCCCTGTACACGCACGACGCGGACGCGCGTGCCCTCGATGAGCGACTGTTCGCTGCCGTTGGTGACGGTCCAGTGACTGCCGCGGAATTCCGCCTGGCAGCTCTCGCCCGGTGCCAGCGACTGCGGCAACGCCAGCTCCCGGCCGACCGGGCCGGTTTCTACCTCAACGCTCGTATTGCCGCGCAGGCGTGCGTAGATCGAGCGACGGAAGGTCAGCACGGTGGCGATGGAAATGGCGCCAAACAGCGCCCACTGCAGTGCTGGCGAGAGGGACGGGTAGGCGTGGCTCGTAATGCCGACCGCAACGGCCGAGGCGCCTACGAACACCAGGTAGAACTGCGCATCGATAAAAGTCAGCTCCGCAGCCAGCAGAATGGCCCCCAAGAGGACCCAGCCCCACCAAATCATGTTCGCTCCTTCGATCGCAATAGCGGTTCTAGGGGGAGTATGGCCCCCTGCCCGGTCGGTAGCCACAGCCGCCGGTGCCGGGTCGGACGCCGGACTTGGCGGGAGGCCGCCGGTGAACGATAGTAGCGGCCGCGTTGTGAGCAAGGTAGCGGGGGCAGTCGTGACGATCGAGGTAGCGCAGAATCTGAAGGCGGCGCAAGGCCGGGCCGAGGAGTTGTTCGAGGCGGTCGTCGCCTCCGGCATGATCCGGCCAGGCGTCCTTGAGAGTGAGCTTAGCGCGGCCATCGACGTCCTTGCGCGGGAACGCTTCGGCCTGCGGCGCCATTGGCACCGCCGGGTTGTGCGCTGCGGCGCTAATACACTGCTGACCTACTACGACGATGCGGAGGACCTGCGTATCGCCGAGGACGACCTCGTGGTGGTCGACCTGGGGCCGGTCTTTGGCGAATGGGAGGCTGACTACGGCAAGACGTACGTGGTCGGCGACAATCCACGCAAGCGGCAGCTGGTTGCTGACATAGAGTCGGCGTTGCGCCTCGGCCGCGAACTATACGAGGCAATGCCCGGCCTTAGCGCCGGTGCACTGTACGACTACGTGCATGCCCTAGCGGGCGATTTTGGCTGGGAGTTCGGCGCGCCGACCGCAGGCCATCTGATCGGTCACTTTCCGCACGAGCAGGCGCCGCGCAATGCCCGCCGATTCTCGATCCGGCCTGGTAACGACATTTTGCTTCGCGAGCGGGATGCCGACGGGAATCCGCGGCACTGGATCCTGGAGATTCATTTCGTCGATCGCGCCGAGCGGATCGGCGCGTTCTGCGAGGAGCTGCTGACACTTTAGGGTCAGACCGGCGCCGTTGTGCCGGGGCGCTGGGCGACGTAGGCTGTGGGCGAAAATTTTGGGAGCGAGCTGTCGTGAAGAAACCTTCGAACACATTGACCTTCATGCTGTGCATTGGCGCCTTCGGCTGGTTAACCGCGACGGCCGCGCCGGCGTCGTCGGCCGGTAACGTTGACGCGGCGCGGTTGCGCGGCGCGGCGGCAGAACCCGGTAACTGGTTCACCGGTGGGCGTGACAAAGATGGCACTTACTACTCGCCGCTGAAGAAAATCAACGCCGCGAACGTCAGCTCGCTCGGCTTCGCCTGGCAATACGATCTCGGTAACCCGCGGCGCGGCCAGGAGGCGACTCCCCTCGTCGTTGACGGGGTGATGTACACCTCCGGTACCTGGGGCTACGTCTATGCCGTGGATGCCGTGACGGGCCATGAGCTGTGGCGCTACGACCCGAAGGCTGCCTATCAGGCGGCGCGTAATCCGTGCTGCGACATGGTCAATCGTGGCGTCGCCGTCTGGCAGGGGCGAGTCTACGTCGCCTCCGTCGACGGGCGTCTGCACGCGATCGACGCGAAGAGCGGCCGGCGGCTGTGGGTCAAGGATACGATCGTCGACCACAAGCAGTTCTACTCCAGTACCGGTGCGCCGATCGTTGCGGGCAAGGTTGTCGTCATTGGCAACAGCGGCTCGGACATGGGCAAGGGCGGCGTGCGCGGTTATGTATCGGCCTACGATCTGAGGACCGGCGCGTTCCGGTGGCGTTTTTACACGGTACCGCCAGCACCAGGAAAGCGCTTGGAGCATCCGGAGCTCGTGCTGGCCGACAATACCTGGGACGCCGGACGGGCTCCTGATTTCAGGGGTGGCGGTACCGCCTGGGATGGCTTCGCCTACGATCCCGATCTCGACATCGTCTACTTCGGTACCGCGAATGCGGCGCCATACGACCTGCGTCAGGTGGGTCCAGCGCGTTTCGACGCGCTGTTCACCGCGAGCATCGTCGCCCTGCACGCTGGATCCGGCCGCCTCGCCTGGCACTACCAGACGACGCCGCACGATCAGTGGGACTACGATGCAGTGCAGAAAATGGTGCTGGCAGAGCTTCCCATCGGTGGGCGGCCGCGGCAGGTGCTCATGCAGGCGTCGAAGAACGGCTTCTACTACGTGCTCGATCGCCGCACGGGCGAATTGTTGTCCGCGCAGAACTACACGTACGTCAACTGGGCAACTGGCGTTGACCTCAAGACCGGCCGCCCGATCACGACCAGCGCTGGTGACTGGTCAATGGCACCGAAGAACGTTTACCCGTCCTGGGCCGGTGGCCACACGTGGATGCCGATGTCCTACAGTCTGGGCACCGGACTCGTTTACATCCCGGTGATCGATGTGCCGAATGTCTGGGTCGACATGGTGCATAACGGCGGCACTGTGAAATACCTGGACGGATTCTTCACCGTTAACGCCATCATGCCCGACGACACGTACGTCGCAGCCGATCTCAAGCGCCTCTATGGCCCGCTGCCGGAGCTTTCAACCATCCAGGCGGAACGCAAGGAGAAGCTCGTGCGTGAGTTGATCCGCGCGTGGGATCCGATCGCGCAGAAGGTTGTGTGGGAGCATGAAACTTCCTCCGGCATGCGCGGCTACGACGGTGGCGTGATGAGCACCGCCGGAAATCTGGTGTTCCAGGGCCGCGGCAGTGGCGAATTGTGGGTGTATGCCGCGGATACCGGTGCGGTTCTAAAGGTGATCACGACCGGCAGCCACATCATGGCGGCACCGATGACGTACACGGTGAACGACGAGCAGTACGTTGCAGTCCAGGTCGGCTATGGCGGTGCCGCCATCACGGTCGGTCCGGCTCCTGCTAGCAGCGCAGCGTCACGCTACGAAAACGTCAACCGGATCATCGCGTTCAAGCTCGGCGGTGGCACGGTGCCTGCGCCGCCTGCACTGCAACCTCAGCCGTTCGAACGCCCTCCGGTCCAGACGGCGGACGCAGCTCACGTCAGCCATGGCGAGATGCTGTTCATCCAGGAGTGCTCGCGCTGCCATGTGTTCGGCGTCAGCATTACGCCGGATCTGCGCAAGCTCAACGCCGGTTTCCAGGCGATGTTCAAGGAGATCGTACTGCACGGCGCGGTTGCACCGACCGGAATGGAACGTTTCGACGATATTCTGAGCGAACAGGATGTCGACGATATCCACGCTTACGTGATCGACGAGACGTGGAAGGGCTATCGCGAGCAGGAGGCCGCCGCCGGGCGTTGAGCCCGGTTCAGTCCAGCGGCTCGAAGCGGGCTTGGAAGAAGCGCAGGTAGCGCGGCTCGTGCACGAGCCGCAACCCTTTGGTTGCCTGGCGGGTGTCGTGTACGGCGATCACGGATTCTGCCGTAAGGTCCATATGAGCCTGTGTATAGACTCGACGCGGTATCGTCAACCGCACCAGTTCCAGCGCCGGATAGTGGTGCTCGCCAGTCGTGCTGTCGCGGCCTGCGGAGACGATGCCCCGCTCCATCGCTCGTACCCCTGAGTCGAGGTAGAGTTCGGCGGCGAGGCGTTGCGCTGGAAATTGGTCCTGCTTCAGATGGGGATAGAAAGCGCGTGCATCCAGATAGACCGCGTGCCCCCCAACTGGCAGCACGATCGGCACGCCCGCCTCCTGCAGTTTCCGACCGAGATATTCAACCTGGCCGACCCGGGCTCGAATGTGATCGTCCTGAACTGACTCGACGATGCCGCGTGCCATCGCTTCCATGTCCCGCCCGGCCATGCCGCCGTAGGTGTGCAGGCCCTCGTAGACGACGACCAGGTTGCTCGCCTCTTCGTAAAGCGTGTCGTCGTTCAGCGCGAGCCAGCCGCCTATGTTGACCAGGGAGTCCTTCTTGCCGCTCATCGTGCAGCCATCGCTGTAGCTGCAAAACTCCAGCAGGATCTGGGCGACACTGCGGCCGGCGAAGCCCGCCTCGCGCTGTTGGATGAAGTAGGCGTTCTCTACCGCCCGGGTCGCATCCAGCATTACGCGGATGCCATGTCGGCCGGTCAGTTCGCGCACCGCACGCATGTTCGCCATGGAAATGGGCTGGCCGCCCGCCATGTTTACCGTGGCGGCGACACAGACGTAAGGAATGTTTTTGGCCCCGACGTTCGTGATTAGCAGGTCGAGGGCGGCGAGGTCGATGTTGCCCTTGAAGGGCCGCAGGCTCGTCGGGTCGTGCGCTTCCGGGACGATAACGTCGACGAAGCGCCCGCCGGCCAATTCCTGATGCAGACGTGTCGTGGTGAAGTACATGTTGCCCGGCACGACGTTGCCGGGGTGGATCAGCATGCGTGACAGGAGGTTTTCGGCGCCTCGACCCTGGTGTGTCGGCACGATGTGGCGGTACCCGTAGTGGCGCCGGACTGCGTCCTCGAGATGGTAGAAATTGCGGCTGCCGGCATAGGCCTCGTCGCCCATCATCATGCCTGCCCATTGCCAGTCACTCATCGCGCCTGTACCGCTATCGGTCAGCAGGTCGATATAGACATCCTCAGAGCGCAGCAGGAATGTGTTGTAGCCGGCCTCGACCAACGCCGCAGCGCGGGCCGGGGCGTCCATCATTCGGATCGGTTCGACCACCTTGACCTTCCACGGTTCGGCCCATGAGCGCGGCCGAGCCGGTGCGCTCGCAGGGAAGCCGGGATTTGGGGGGGGACTTGTGGTCATTGCCTGGTTCCTGGAAAACGGACGCTGTAGGAGCGCCTTGACGCAGTCTGCGATCGAGCTGCATCCCAAGACAATTGCGACAAACCGCGGGGCAACCTCCAGTCCCTAGTCCCAATGAGGGCAATCCCCCTGTCGCTTGTCGCCTCCCTAATAGCTGGTGCTCATGCCGCCGCCCCGACACTCGCTTTCCTTAGCCTCGCGCGGACGAGGTGTCCGGCTTGCCCGCGCGTGCCGTGGCGATGACTCGTTCCCGTGCACGGACGAGGGACACCCCCTCGCGGCTAAGGATGCCTTTCGCGACGTTGCCGTCGCGGTCGTGAGCACACCGGCACTCACCACACATCCAGCGACCTTACACGCAACCCATTGACACCGGCGGGGCCCGTGAGGGCCCCGCACGCTGAACAGGTGCGACTGGTGTTGCGCTCGCTG
>CAIYLH010000064.1 GCA_903927005.1 uncultured Pseudomonadota bacterium | reverse complement strand
CATTGCCGGCATGGCTGGTGTTGATCAGGACAAATCGGGTGTGCATCGGTGGGGAAAATGAAAATTCGGCGTGCCGGTTAAAATCACGCTATTGTCGCTGGCCCAACGGGCTGTCATTGCGGACCTGATCCGCAATTCAAATCAGTCGAGGACAGGGCCAAGGGCCTGTCCCGAAAATTTATTCAAAAGAGTAGCCATGTCCCCGAATCTGCATCCCATGATCAACGTGGCCGTCAAGGCGGCCCGGGCCGCTGGCGCCATCATCAACCGCGCCGCGCTCGACGTCGAGTCGGTGCGCATCTCGCAAAAGCTGGTCAACGACTTCGTCACCGACGTCGATCATGCGTCCGAGCAGATCATCATCGAAACCCTGCTCACGGCCTACCCCGGTCACGGCATCTGGGCCGAGGAATCGGGCCAGGAACACGGCGCCAAGGACTCGGAATTCGTCTGGATCATCGACCCGCTCGACGGCACGACCAACTACCTGCACGGCTTCCCGCAGTTCTGCGTCTCGATCGCGGTCCAGTACCGCGGCCGAATCGAACACGCGATCATCTACGACCCGCTGCGCCAGGAACTGTTCACGGCCAGCCGCGGCGGTGGCGCGCAGCTGGACGACAAGCGCATCCGCGTCAGCAAGAGCCGCGGACTGGAGGGCGCGCTGATCAGCACCGGCATCCCCTTCGGCGCCAGCATCAAGTGGCTGGACCCGTACCTGCAGATGCTCAAGGCGGTCGCACTGAACACCGCCGGCGCCCGCCGGCCGGGCTCGGCGGCACTGGACCTTGCCTGGCTCGCCGCCGGCCGCACCGACGGCTACTGGGAACTGGGCCTGAAGCCGTGGGACACGGCGGCCGGCTGGCTGCTCGTGACCGAAGCCGGTGGCCGGGTCGGCACCATCACCGGCGCGGACTACGCGCTCGGCCACGACATCGTGGCAGGCAGCCCGAAGACTTACGAAGCCTTGCTCGCGCTGCTCGCCCCGCACCTGCCGGACGACCTTCGCTAAGCAAAAAGGCGCCGGCGTTTCCGCCGGCGCCCTCCCATAGCTTGCGTCAACGGCGCCGCGTGCCTCACGGCACGCGGCTTTGCCGCGTCAGGCCTGGGTACCGTTGGCCAGGTGGCTCTTGCGGTAACCGTACAGGAAGTACACCACTAGCCCGATGCAGCCCCAGACCAAGAAGACTTGCTTCGCCGCGCCCGTCAGCAGCCAGAACAGTGCGGCACAACCGGCAACAGCGACCGGGCCGGTGACCCAGATCAGCGGCGTACGGAAGCTGCGCTTGCGGTCCGGGTCGCGGATACGCAGCACCATCACTACAACTGCGACCGTGCCGAACGCGAGCAAGGTGCCGGAGTTCGAGATATTCGCCAATTGGCCGACCGGAAAGAATGCCGCCGCTACGGTCACGCAGCAACCGGTGAGCGCCGTGACCACGTGCGGCGTCTTGAACCGAGCGTGCACCTTGCTCAACGCCGGCGGCAGCAGCCCGTCGCGCGACATCACGAAGAAGATACGGGTCTGGCCGAACAGCATCATCAGGATGACCGACGGCAGCGCAAGGAACGCCGCCAATCCAATCAGGTTCGCGATCTTGGTCCAACCAATCACCGCCAGCACGTGCGCAAGCGCCTCGTCGCTGCAGGCGAGCGTGCCGGCATTGGCGGCGAGCTTGCAGGCGGTGACGAACTCGGCGCTACCCGGGGTCAGGCCAACGCCGTTGACCATGATCGGCTGGGCGCCGACAGAGCCAATGGCACCCGCCGCCACCAGCAGGTAGAAGATCGTGCACAGCACCAGACTGCCGATCAGCCCGATAGGGACGTTGCGCTGCGGATTCTTGGTCTCTTCCGCGGCGGTAGATACCGCGTCGAAACCGACATAGGCGAAGAAGATGGTCGCCGCCGCATTGCCCACAGGCATGTAACCGAGCGGCGTGAACGGATGAAAGTTTTCCATCTGGATGACCGGCAGCGCCAGCACGCAGAAGACGGTCAACGCAACGATCTTGATGACGACCAGGGCAGTATTGACCCAGGCGCTCTCGCGGGTACCGATGTACAGCAGCGTCGTCACCAGCAGGGCGATGACCACCGCCGGAATATTGATGAAGCCGCCGGCAAAGTATCCCTTGGTCAGTTCCAGCGGCAGATGCCACCCGAATGCCCGCTGCATCACGCCGACGAAGTAGTTGGACCAGCCGACGGATACGGCGCTTGCGGCGACGGCGTATTCCAGCATCAGCGCCCAACCAACGACCCAAGCGGCAAGTTCACCCATGACCGCGTAGGAGTAGGTGTAGGCGGAGCCGGAGACCGGCACCATGGAGGCGAGCTCGGCGTAGCACAGCGCGCACACCGCGCAGACGATGCCGGCGATGATGAAGGACACCATCATGCCGGGGCCGGCCAGCTGCGCCGCGGAGGACGTGAGCACGAAGATGCCGGTGCCGATGACCGCACCGACGCCGAGCATCATCAACTGGAAGGGCCCGAGAGTCCTGTGAAGCGATTTTCTCTCGGCGCTAGCCAGAATATCTTCCAGCGGCTTGATGCGCAGGTTCATGAATCTCCCCCTGTTGTACTTGCCCGATTGTAGGCACGCCCAGCCATCTACCCGCAAGATAAACCGGTAGCGGCTAAATCTGTACCTGCCCGCCGAGCTCGATGATCCTCTCCGGCGGGATGCCAAAGTGCGCGCCCGCAAACTCGGCGTTGCGCGCCATGATCAGGAAAAGGCGCTTGCGCCAGCGGGCCATGCCACGCGGGCTGGCGACAATGATGTCGTCACGGCCGAGGAAATAGGTGGCATTGTCGGTACGGCAGGCGAGCCCCAGCCGCTCCGCTTCGCGCATCAAGCGCGGCACATCAGCACGCTCCATGAAGCCGACATGCGCCTCAACGCGCCACAGCTGCGGCGCCAGGTGGCTGACCTTGAGCCGTCCACCGCGCGGAACCCGCGGAATACGCTCGGTGACCACCGACATCAGCACCGTATGCGCGTGCAGGACACCGTTGTAGCGAACGTTGCGCGCAAGCGTGCGCGGCACGCCGTCGGAGTTGCTGGACAAAAACACGGCCGTGCCTGGCACGACTTGCGGCGGAGTACGCGCGATTTCCTCGAGGAAGCCCTGCACGCTGCGCTCCTGGCGGCGCATCTGTTCGGTGACGACCGTGCGGCCACGCATCCAGCTGCGCATGGTCACGAACACGATCAGCCCGCACGTCAGCGGGAACCAGCCACCCTGCGGGATCTTCTCGATGTTCGACGTCAGAAACACCAGGTCCACGGCGCCGAGCGGCAGCGCCAACGCCAGCAGCATCCGACTCGTGCGATCCGTCTTGCCGCGGCCATTGAGCAGCACATCCAGCAACAGCGAAGTAATCAGCATCGTGCAGACGACCGCGATGCCGTAGGCACCCGCCAGGTTGTCAGAGGTCTTGAACGACAGCACGAGCCCGACCGTCGCGGCGCACAACGCGGCGTTGACCGCCGGCACATACACCTGGCCTATCGCGTCCGCGGAGGTCTGCAGCACCTTCATGCGCGGCAGGAAGCCGAGCTGCAAGGCCTGCTGGGTCATCGAGAACACGCCCGAAATCACCGCCTGCGAGGCGATGATGGTCGCGAAGGTCGCCAGCAGTACCAGCGGAATCAGCAACGGCGCCGGCGCCAGCATGTAGAAAGGATTTTCCACCGCCGACGCATCTGACAGCACCAGCGCGCCCTGCCCGAAGTAATTCAGCACCAGGCACGGCCAGACCAGCATGTACCAGACCAGCCGGATCGGACGGCGCCCGAAATGACCGAGATCGGCATACAGGGCCTCGCCGCCGGTCACCGACAGGAACACCGCCGCCAGCACAGCGAGCGTGATCGCCGGATGGGTCAGCAGGAACATCATCGCGTACCAGGGGTTGATTGCCGCGAGCACCCGCGGGTGCTGCACGATCTGCACTAGCCCGAGCACGCCGATCACCAGGAACCACACCAGCATGACCGGTCCGAACAACCGCCCGATGCTGCCAGTACCGCGCCGCTGCGCTGCGAACAGGAACAGCAGCACGATCACCGACAGTGGTAACACCGCCTTGGCGAACTCAGGATTGGCCAGCTCCAGACCCTCGATGGCGCTGAGCACCGATACGGCCGGCGTAATCGTGCCGTCGCCGTAGAAGAATGCGCAGCCGGCTAGCCCGAGCGCCGCCAGCAACACCGGGTGCCGCGCCCGGCCTTCCATCACCACCAGCGCAGTCAGCGCCAGCACGCCGCCTTCGCCGCGATTATCGGCGCGCAGCACCAGGCCGACGTACTTGACCGTCACCACCAGCGTGATCGCCCAGAAGATCAGCGACAACAGACCGAGCACCACCGCCGGCTCCGACGCAATCGCGCCGGCCGCCTGCAGGCAGGTCTTGAACGCATACAGGGGACTGGTACCGATATCGCCGAACACGACGCCAAGCGCACCCAGCGCCAGCAAGTGCATCGGCCCGGCATGGCGGGTACTGCCGCCGTAACGCTCGACCGGTGCGCCGCTGAGCGGCTCACCCATGTTCATTCCGACTCCTGCTCGTCGTTCACGGCGCTGCGCACGCGCACGTTGATCATCTCGACTGCCAGCGAGAAGGCCATGGCAAAGTACAGGTAGCCCTTCGGGATGTGATAGTCGAAGGCATCTGCTATCAGCGCCAACCCGATCATCAGCAGGAAGGCGAGCGCGAGCACCTTGATCGTCGGCCGGCGCTCAATGAAGTCAGCAATCGACTTGGCGACGAACATCATGAACAACACTGATACGACGATGGCAGCGACCATGATCTCGACACGCTGCGCCAAACCTATCGCCGTGAACACGGAGTCGAGCGAAAAGACGATGTCGATGACCGCGATCTGCAGGATCACCGCCCAGACCTTGCCGCTCGTGCGGACCTTGCGGCCAGCCTTAGGCTTCGGCCCTTCGACACTGGTATGGATCTCGCCAACACTCTTCGCCAGCAGAAACAAGCCGCCCGCGAGCAGCACCAGATCACGGAGCGACATCTCACGGCCGACGACCGCGAACAGCGGCTCCTTCGCCGCGATCAGCCAGGTGATGGAGAACAACAGCGCGATGCGGGTAAGCATCGCAAGCGCGAGCCCTCCGAGTCGGGCCGCGTGCTGCCGGTCCAGCGGCAGCCGCGACACGAGGATCGCCAGAAAGATAATGTTGTCGACGCCTAGGACGATCTCAAGGAGCGCCAGCGTGACGAACGACAACCAAGCTGACGGGTCAGTGAGAAGGCTGAGCATGGCGCTCGCCGGTTCCGGTCTACGGCAGATCGTCCACCGGAGCATTACGCTCCGACGGCATTAGGTCCCGATGCGACGAACCCAGATCGAGCGCGACGCCGCTGGCGATGTACATCGATGAGTAGGTCACCGCCAGGATGCCGACGATCAGCGCGAGGCCGAAGCCACGCAGTGCCTCACCACCGAACAGGTACAGCGCCACGACCACGATCAGCGTCGCGAGCTTCGTGATCACGGTACGCGACAGTGTCTCGTTGATCGCCCGGTCGAACACCTCGATTGGCTCTGCCTTGCGCATGGTCGGGAACAATTCACGGACACGGTCGAACACGACGACCGTCTCGTTGATGGAGTAGCCGATGACCGCGAGCACAGCCGCAAGCACAGCGAGATCGAACGTCATGCCGGTGAGCGCGAACACGCCGATGACGACAAACGGGTCATGCAGCGTCGCGAGCACCGCGCCGACACCGAACTTCCAGCGAAAGCGGAACGCGATGTACACGAGGATCAGCAGCACTGTGATCGCCATGGCCTCGAGGCCCTTCACCACCAGCTCCTTACCGACCTGCGGACCGACCACCTCGGTGCGGCGGATCTGCACACTCGGATCGACGGCCCTGAGCGCGGTCTCGATCTTCTGGGTGACGTCGTTGGCGGACTGCTTCTCGCCCAGCGGCGGCAGACGCACCAGCACGTCCTTGGACGAACCAAAGTTCTGCACCGCAACTTCCGGATAGCCGGCCGTCTTGAGCGCCGCACGGGTGCGATCCAGGTCGGCGGTGCCGCTGAAACCAGCCTCGATAACAACGCCGCCGGTGAAGTCGACCGCGAGGTTGAGGCCGTGATATCCCTCGGCGACCATCGAGCCGACGATGACAATTATCGAGATCAGGTAGCAAAGCCGGCGCATCGCCATGAAGCGGAAGCGCGGGGTGCTGTGGAAAAATTCCATGTCGCTAAGACTCCTAGAGCTCAGACCGGCAGGCGCTTGATAGCGCTCCGCCTGCCCCAGATCAGACCGATGATCGTGCGGCTACCCATAAGCGCCGTAAACAGCGTCGTCAGGATGCCGACGGACAGCACCACCGCGAAGCCCTTGATTGGGCCCGTACCGAACAAGAACAGCACGACACCCGCTATCAGGGTCGTCACGTTCGCGTCGGCGATCGCCGAGAATGCCTTCTCGAAACCCGCCTTGATTGCGGCGTGCGGCGAGTTGCCGTTGCGCACCTCCTCACGGATGCGCTCATAGATCAGAATGTTGGCGTCAACCGCCATGCCGACGGTCAGCATGATGCCAGCGATGCCCGGCAGGGTCAGCGCCGCGCCGAACAGCGACAGGCAGGCGGTCAGCAACACCACGTTGCAGATCAGCACGAAGTTCGCGACTACGCCGAACGCGCTGTAGTACAGCGTCATGAACACGAACAGCGCGATTGAGCCGATCACCAACGCGCTGACGCCCTTGTCGATGTTGTCCTGACCCAAGCTCGGACCGATCAGGCGCTGCTCGACGATGTAGACAGGCGCCGCTAGCGCGCCGGCACGCAGCAGCTTGGCAAGCTCCTGGCCTTCACGCGAGGTGAGCCCGGTGATCTGGAACTGGTTGGAGAACACGCCGCGGATGGTCGCGACGCTGATGACCTCCTCACGGTTCACGTCCACAGCGACCTTCTGGCCATCCTGCTCACGCAGCTGGCGCTCGCGCTCGATGAAAACGACCGCCATCGGCTTGCCGAGATTTTCGCGCGTGGTCCGCAGCATCTCGTCGCCGCCGTGCGCGTCCAGGTTCACGCTGACTGCCGGCTCGCCCTGCTGGAAGGTCGAGGTCGCGTTGGTGAGCTGCTCACCAGTGACGATCACATCGCGCTTGAGCAGCACCGGCCGTCCGTTGCGCTCCTTGTAGAGCTTGGTACCCAGCGGGGCATGGCCGCTCTGCTGCGCGTCGATCGGATTGTTGCCCTGGTCGACCAGGCGGAACTCAAGGGTTGCCGTCTTGCCGAGCAGGCGGATGACCTCGCTCGCGTCCTGCACGCCGGGCAACTGCACCGCGATGCGGTTGGAGCCCTGACGCTGCACGCTAGCTTCGGACACGCCGAGCAAGTTGACGCGGTTGCCCAACGCCGTGATGTTCTGCTGAATCGCGAAGTTCTGCCGTTCCTTGACCTGCACATCCGACAGACTGGCGCGCAACTCGGCGGCGCCATCAGCGGTGGTAGTGCTTAGGGTCACGTTGGCGTCGACCGCCGTCAGCGCCGCACGGGCCTCGTCCAGGTGAGCCGCGTCCTTGAGGGTCACGATCACGGTGCCGTTGCCGCCCTCGACCGACTCGTACTGGATCCGCTTCTCACGCAGTGCGAGGCGATAATCCCGCTCCAGGCGCTGCAGCGTCTGCTTGACCGCGCCGTCGACGTCGACCTCGTAGACAAGGTAGATGCCGCCACGCAGATCCAGACCGAGGCTCATGGGCTTGAGGCCCACGGCGCGGGCCCAGGCCGGCGCACGCGAGGCGAAGGTGGTGGCGATCGCGTAAGCGCCCGGCGAGGACGACTCGATCAGATCGCGCGCCTTCAGCTGTGTCGGCACGTCGCCGAAACGCAGCACGACACGGCCGTTCTCCACGAATGAGGCGTCGGCCTTCACCTGCTCGCGCGCGAGCAGGTCGGTGAACTGCTGCACCGAGGTCGCCGGAGCAAACAGCTCGCCGTCCTTGCGCGACAGCTGCAGCGCCGGGGCCGAGCCAAATACGTTCGGCAGCGCCAGCAACAGCGCGAGCAACATCACGCCTGCAAATAGCAGGCTCTTCCAAAGCGGGTACCGGTTCATGCGGGACGTGACTCCGTGTCAGGCGCTCTTGTAAGTGCCCTTGGGCAGCAACTGGGTGACCTGGAAACGCTGCACTTTGATGGTGACGTCCCGGGCGACTTCGAGCGAAAGGTAGCTCTCACCGGCATCGCTGACGCGACCGATGATGCCGCCGGCGGTGGCGACTTCGTCACCCACGGCGATCTTGGAGACCATGTCGCGGTGCTCCTTGGCCTTTTTCGTCTGCGGCCGGATCAGCATGAAGTAGAACGCGACGAACAGCGCGACGAGCGGCAGGAACGACTGCCACGAGCCACCACCTGCGCCACCGAGGGACTGTGCATTCGCGGTCGAGATCAGAAAATCCATTTGCTTTACCTAACAGTCTGAAAATACGGGCATAGCCAAATATTATGCCACAGGGGAAGCCTTAGCTTCGCTTAGTGCGGCGTGGAACGCCGTCCGGAACGCCGCAAACGTCCCGGCCGCGATAGCGGCCCGAATGTCGCTCATAAGTTTTTGATAGAAATGGAGATTGTGGATCGTGTTCAGGCGGCTACTGAGAATTTCGCCAGCCCGGTCCAGGTGCCGCAGGTAGGCGCGGCTGTAGTGGCGGCACGTATAGCAGCCACAGCCCTCCTCCACCGGACCGGTCGCCAGCGCATGGCGGGCGTTGCGGATGTTGAGCGTGCCGGCGCGCGTGAACAGGTGGCCGTTACGCGCATGCCGGGTCGGCATCACGCAGTCGAACATGTCTATGCCGCGGGCTACCGCCTCGACGATGTCCTCGGGCCGGCCCACCCCCATCAGGTAGCGAGGCCGGTCGGCGCTCATCAACGGCACGGTTTCCTCGAGCACACGCAACCTTTCTTCTTCGGGCTCACCGACCGCCAGCCCACCGATTGCGTGTCCGGGCAGGTCCAGTGGCGCCAACCCCTCCCAGGAAGCCTCGCGCAACGCGCGGTACATGCCGCCCTGCACGATGCCGAACAGCACGCCCGGCGGACCACCGCCCGCCTCGTCGTAATACGCGTCGCGGCTACGGCGCGCCCAGCGCAGGCTCAGCTCCATCGAATCACGCGCCTCCTGCTCGGTCGCGGGATAGGGCGTGCACTCGTCGAACTGCATCGCGACGTCAGACGCCAGCACGCGCTGGATGCGCATTGATTCCTCGGGGGAGAGAAACACCTGCGCGCCATCCACCGGCGAGCGGAACGTCACGCCGGCCTCGCTCATCTTGCGCAGCTTGGCGAGGCTGAACACCTGAAAGCCGCCCGAGTCAGTCAGGATGGGCTTGTCCCAGTGCATGAAGCGATGCAGGCCCTCGTGGGCAGCGATGATCTCAAGTCCTGGCCGCAGCCATAGATGGAAGGTGTTGCCCAGCACCATCTCCGCGCCCAGCTCGACCAGCTCCTCCGGCGTCATCGCCTTGACCGTGCCGTAGGTGCCGACCGGCATGAAAGCCGGCGTCTCGACGCTGCCGCGGGCGAAGACGAGCCGGCCACGGCGCGCGCTGCCGTCGGTGCGCTGTAGTTCAAACTTCACTCGGCGTTCCTCGCATCAGCTGACGGCGTGATGAACATCGCATCGCCATAGGAAAAGAATCGGTAGCCCTGCCGCACCGCGTGCGCATAGGCGGCAAGCACGGTCTCGCGACCGGCAAACGCCGACACCAGCATAAGCAGCGTCGACTCGGGCAGGTGGAAATTGGTGACCAGCGCGTCGACGACGCGGAAGCGGTAACCGGGTCGGATGAAGATTCGAGTCTCGCCCTCGAATGGTGCAAGCCGGCCGCTGGCCGCGGCCGTCTCCAGGCTGCGTACGACCGTCGTGCCAACCGCCACGACCCGTCCACCCCGACGCCGCGTCGCATCGATCGCCTCGACGGTGGACGCCGGCACCGACAGCCATTCGGCATGCATCCGGTGTCCCTCAAGGTCCAGGCTGCGCACCGGCTGGAAGGTACCGGCGCCAACATGCAGCGTGACGTCCGCGACAGCCACGCCTTGCGCGACCAGACGCTCGAGCAGCGCCGTCCCGAAGTGCAGCCCCGCCGTAGGCGCCGCCACCGCGCCGGTCTCGCGCGCGTAGACCGTCTGGTAGCGCTCACGATCCATCGCTGCCGCGGCCCGGTCTATGTAGGGCGGCAGCGGCATCTCGCCGTGCGCCTCGAAGTAGCCGAGTGCAGGCCGGTCCAATTCGAACTCGACCAGGTCCTCGACGCGGCCCATCACGGTGGCGACGGCGCCGCCGGGCAGGTCGATTTGCTGGCCGGGACGAGTGCCTTTGCTCGCGCGAACCTGGGCGGTGAAGCGCCCGCCAGCAAGCAAGCGCTCCACCAGGATCTCGACCGCACCGCCGGTCGCCTTGCGACCGTGGACCCGCGCCGGCAGGACGCGCGTGTTGTTGCGCACCAGCAGGTCACCCGGGCGCAACAGCCCGGCCAGCGCCGGAAACATCAGGTCTGACAGCGCCCCGCTGGCGCCCTCAAGGGCCAGCAGGCGGCTCTCGCCACGCACCGCGGACGGTGCCTGGGCAATCAGCGCCGGCGGCAGGTCAAAGTGGAAGTCGGCGCGGGTCGCGGGCCGATCGATGGAGACAGCAGGCATGGCGCGGGATGGTAGCAGGCCGCCGCCCGCTCGCCGCCGAAAGCGACGCAGCACGACGCCCTTCGCGTGGTAGGATTCCGCCCCGCGCCGGTGTGGCGGAACTGGTAGACGCAGACGACTCAAAATCGTCCGCCCAAAAGGCGTGGGGGTTCGATTCCCTCCACCGGCACCACCCTCGATCAGGACCATGAAGTACTGCAGCGACTGCGGACAGCCCGTTGAACAGCGCGTGCCAGCGGGGGACCACCTACCCCGGCACGTCTGTCCAAGCTGCGATACGGTCCATTACCAGAACCCGAAGATCGTGGTCGGCTGCGTGCCGGAGCACGATTCCAGGATCTTGCTGTGCAAGCGGGCAATAGAGCCGCGGCGCGGTTACTGGACGATTCCGGCGGGTTTCATGGAAAACGGCGAGACGCTGCAGGCCGGCGCTGCGCGGGAGTCGCACGAAGAGGCACTCGCACGCGTTGAGATCGGCAGCCTGCTCGCGGTGGTCAACGTCGTGCATGCCCACCAGGTGCACGTGATGTTTCGCGCCACCCTGCCTGTGGCCGAATACGGCGCAGGCATCGAAAGTCTCGAGGTAGAGCTGTACCGCCCCGAGGACATCCCCTGGGCCGAGATCGCGTTTCCCAGCATCGATTTCGCGCTGCGACGCTACCTTGAGGACCGCGCAGGCGGGCTCGAGCAGGTTCACTTCACGGACTTCGACCGCCCGTCCTGGCATCGCGCCACCCCGACCTGACCGGCAGTGCGATAGAATTGTTACCCCGCCCGTGGCCCGGCGCGGACCCCTACAAGAGACACAGGCTAGAGCGACCATGACGTTCGTCGTCACAGAGAACTGCATCAAGTGCAAGTACATGGACTGCGTGGAGGTCTGCCCGGTGGACTGTTTCCACGAGGGCCCCAACTTCCTGGTCATCGACCCGGACGAGTGCATCGACTGCACTTTGTGCGAGCCGGAGTGCCCGGCCGAGGCAATCTATTCTGAGGAAGACATCCCTAAAGGTCAGGAGGCGCTGCTCGCGCTCAACGCAGAGCTCACCAAGCTCTGGCCAGTGATCAACGAAAAAAAGCCCGCGCCGGCCGACGCCGACGACTGGAAAGGGAAGTCCGGCAAGCTCTCGCTGCTGGAGCGCTAGCCGCCTTTAGCCGGGGCCGCCGCCGGCCTCGAGCTGCTTGAGCTTCTCGAGCAGCTGCGCCGGCGGCATGTAGCCGGCCACATACTCGCCCTTGTCGGTGAAGATTCCCGGCGTGCCGCGCATGCCGAGCTCCTGCCCGAGCGCAAAGGTCCGCGCCACCGGCGTCTTGCAGCTGCTCTTCGCGGCAGGAATCTCGGCACCTTGCTTAGCGCGCGTCAGCGCCTCCTGGCGGTTCGGCGCACACCACACCGCTTCGGCCTTGCGCCACGACTCCGTGCCCGGCCCGCTGCGCGGGTAGAACATATAGCGAACCTTGACGCCCAGCCGGTTCAGCTCGGCCATGTCCGAGTGGAGGCGTCGGCAATAGGCGCAGTCGACGTCGGTGAACACGGTCAGCGTGTACTTGGCCTGCTTCGGCGCAAACACGATCGCGTCCTCATCGGAAACCGACTTCAGCGACTCCATACGCCCCTCGCTGCGGCGCGCGGCAGTCAGATTGCGACCCTTGTCCGACTCATACAGGTCGCCGGCAATCACGTAACGACCGTCGCTGGATACGTAAACGACCTCGCCACCGTGCGCAACCTCGTACAGGCCCGCGATGGCGCTGGGACGCACCGCCTCGACCGACACATCCAGATGGTGGGCGATCTCAGCGCGCGGGTCGCCCTTCGGCGCCTCGCTGCGCGACGCGACGGGGGCGACGGGCACCGCCGCCCAGACAGCGGCGGAGCCGGCCAGCAGCAGGCAGGCGACAACGGCGCGACGCAGAAAAAATGGAAAATTCATGATGGACTCCGGACCGGCTGCGGGTATTGACCGGCGCCGGCGATGACAGTTCCGTGAGTCTAGCAAAGCCCGCGGGTCAGCCCCGCGGGTGATGCGCCGAGTGCAGTTCCTTCAAACGCTCGCGAGCAACGTGCGTGTAGATCTGCGTCGTGGACAGGTCGCTGTGACCGAGCAGCATCTGCACCACCCGCAGGTCGGCTCCACGATTCAAGAGGTGGGTGGCAAAGGCGTGGCGCAGCGTGTGCGGCGACAGCTCCTTCTCGATGCCCGCCTTCTTCGCGTAGCGCTTGATAATGTGCCAGAACGCCTGCCGAGTCATGCGATCGCCGCGGCGCGTCGGGAACAGGTAATCGGTCTGCCGTTCGAGCAGGATCTCCGTACGCGGCCCCTGCACGAACTCGCCGAGCCAGCTCACTGACTCTTCGCCCAGCGGGATCAGTCGCTCGCGATTGCCTTTGCCGACAATGCGGATCACGCCCTGATTGGCGTTGACCTGTGAATGCTTGAGGTTGACCAGCTCCGAAACACGCAGGCCCGTCGCGTAGAGAACCTCCAGCATCGTACGGTCGCGATGACCCAACGGATCGGCGACGGCCGGCGCCGCCAACAGCGCCTCGACTTCGTGTTCGGTCAGCGATTTCGGCAGCGAACGGCCGATCTTCGGCATCGCGATCTGCGCCGTCGGATCCTCGCTGACCTCGCCTTCGCGAACCATGAAACGGAAAAAGCGCCGGAAGCTCGACAACTGCCGCGCGGTGGAACGCGGACGCGCGCCACCGGCGACGCGCGATGCGATGAAGGCGAGCAGTTCCGTGCGGGTCGTGCGCGTGACAGGCACGCGGCGCTCCTCGAGCCAGCGCGCCAGCGCGGTGAGATCGGCGCGGTAGGCGGCGAGCGTATTCGGCGACAGGCCACGCTCCATCCAAACCGCATCGAGAAAACGGGCGATGACCGGATCCCCATCGGGAGGCGGCGCACGCAGGCGCGGCAGCGCGCCGATGTGCGTGGTGGTCTTAAGCGCCGAATTGGTAATCATGTTTGTGTCGCTCGGAATTCATCGCTACTGGGCAACCGCCCCCGCGCCCGGCACAATCGCTGGACACTGAGTGAGAGGCGGCCCGCCCCATCCCGCCTTGCGGCGGACTTGCAGGGGCAGTATCCGCAGCACACCCCGGCCGGTGCGTGACCTGCCTCACGAAACTCCGGGTCGGTTTACATAAAGAGACGCAGGTCACATTAAGTCTGGCCTGCGTCGCGCGGATAGCACTGTAATGACTAGAATTCTGCTCATCGGCTACGGCCTTTGGTGCTGGCTGGTATTCGCACTGGTCGCGCTCACGGCGCTGCTGCTGGGGGTACCCGCCCCGCGTCTGGCATGGCGCCGGCAGATCGCGCGGCGCGTCGCACGGGCCTACCTGAGCCTGACGGGCGCCCGCTTCGTAGTGCGTGGCCTCGAGCACTTGCCAGCGGGGCCTTGCGTGGTGGTCGCCAATCACGCCAGCTACATCGACGGCCTGGTGCTCGTGGCAGCCCTGCCGGCACGATTCGCGTTCGTCATCAAGAACGAGATGGTGCGGGTGCCGCTGGCGGGACTGCTGCTGCGTCGACTCGGCTCCGAATTCGTCGAACGCTTCGATCGCCACCGCGGCGCCGTCGATGCCCGGCGGGTGGTACGCACGGCCACCAGCGGTCAGGCGCTGGCGTTCTTCCCGGAGGGCACCTTCACCGAGCAACGCGGCCTCGGCCGGTTCCACCCCGGCGCGTTCGTCGCCGCCACCCGTGCGGGCGTGCCGCTCGTGCCGGCGGCGATCCGCGGCGCACGCGAGGTGCTACCACCAGACACGCTGTGGCCGCGGCCGGGACGGATAGAAGTGGACATCCTAGCGCCTCTGCCTGCCCCCAGCGCGACAGGGCGGGCGGCCGCCAACGAGTTGCGGGATGCGACGCGGGCCGTGCTATTGGCGCGCCTCGGCGAGCCTGACCTGTGCGCCTGAAGGCGTGGACGGCCTGCTAAGGGCAGGCACGCGGCGCCGGCGGGGAGGCGACCGGGATCTTCACCGGCGCACCTCGCGTATCGGACGTCAGCCGGTAGCTGCGAGCGGATCGTCCACCGTCTCCGGCAACACACCCTTCAGTCGCGAGCGCTTCACGCGTACCACCGGCGCGCGCGACTCAGGCTCCTGCGGCAGGTCGGCAGCATCCATGTAGCGATACTCGAACTCGATTTCCGGCTGCGGCGGATCCTCCTCCACGGCCACCGGTCGAGCGTTCGGCTTCGGCTCCACGCTATCCAGCGGTCCTACGCGGCGGATCGCTATCTCACGCGGCGCGGCAATGCCGATGACGACTCGGCTACCCGAGATTTCCAGAATGGCCACCTGGATGTCGTCACCAATATGCACCCGCTCACCGGGCTTTCTTGAGATAACCAGCATTTCCGTATCCTCAGGTGTCGATTACTCGGTGATCGCCAGGGTCGTCATCAGCGACAACAGCGGCAGCGGCTGACGCTGAATGTCGCAAGTCGGTGAATGGGGGCGGCCAGCGGCCGCGGCGACGGCCGCGTTGACGGCCGCCACCAGTTGGATCGGGCTGAACGGTTGCGGCAACATGGCGCTAGCGCCGGCCTCTGCAATGCGCCGCAGGCGGTCAGGATCGCCGCGATCGCTCAGCACCACGACGGCGCAATCGCGCAGGTCGGTCCGGGCGCGGACGATCTCACAAAGACCAATACCGTCGCAGGGACCTGCCATCGGGACACCGGTCACGATGGCAACGGGACTGCAGCTACGCAGGATCAGCAGGGCAGCGGAGGTGTCGGCGGCCTCGCGGCAGACATAGCCTGCCAGGGCGAGGGCCATACGGGCGACGCGACGCCGCTCCGACGAAGGTTCAACGATGAGCACTGTGGGTTGTTCGGGCTCGACACGCGCCATCTTCGCGGTGCCGGCCGACTTCATAGCCGCTTCCATGAGGTTCAGTTTTATCATTTTCGTTGCCAGGAGCAACTAAAAGTTGCAAAGCTGCGACCTCTGTCACCACAATTAGGTAATTCCCTCAATCGCTCAGAGTCAGTTTGCAAATCCGGGTAGCCGGAAGGATCCGCGTGTGGATGAGAACTCAGACTTTGTTTCGACCCGTGAAGCGGCCGACATGCTCGGCGTGGCATTGCGCACGGTACAGCTATGGGTTGAACGCGGCTCACTGAAGGCCTGGAAGACGGTCGGCGGCCATCGCCGGGTTGTCCGCTCCTCGGTGCAAAAACTGCTAGAAGAGCGTTCCGCGGCGATCGCGTCAGGCAGGCCCGCGATGGAGTTCCGGCTGCTGGTGGTCGAAGACGACCCGCGTCTGCGGCGCCTTTACGAACTGGACGTGCCGGCCTGGCGGCCGACCGTCAAGCTAGAGCTTGCCCGCGATGGCTTCGAAGGCCTGCTCAAGGCCGGCCAGTTCAAGCCGGATCTGATCATTTCCGACCTGCAGATGCCGGGCATGGATGGCTTCCGGATGATCGAGGCGTTGCGCCAGGATCCGTCCGTGATGGCCGACATCGTCGTGATCACGGCGCTGGACGAAGGCACAATCCGCGACCGTGGCGGCCTGGCGCCGGACCTGCCATTGCTGCGCAAACCCGTGCCCTTGGCCGACATCCGCAATCTGGTCATGGACCGCATGATCGCGAACGCACGCCCCGGCGCCTGACAGAGCGTCAGGCGTCCGGCCGCGCGCGCACGAACTCGAGCACCTCGCAGAACCAGAGGGTCACGGTGGTGCCGTGACCCAACCGACTATTGACCTCGATCGCGCCATCCATCGCCTCGACGATCTCCTTGACCAGGGTCATTCCCAGGCCCGTGCCGGAGACCTCGCTACTCGGGTCAACCCGGTAGAACCGGTCGAATATCCGTGACAACTGCTCAGGGGTCATGCCGATGCCCTGGTCGCGCACCGTGATGCCAATCTCGTCGCGCTCGCGGCGATGGCGCCGCGTCAGCTCCACTCGAATAGGCCGACCGCGCGAACGAGAATACTTGTAGGCGTTGGACAGCACGTTCATGAGCGCCTGCGCGAGCTTGTCCTCGTCGAACAGCGCGACGCTGTCATCACCGAGGGCGTTCTCAAACTCAATCGGGCGTGGGTCGTCATGAAACAGGAAGCTGCTAATGACCCGGCGCACGACCGGCACGAACTTCAGCTCGCGGATACGGATGTCGGTCCCGGCGGCGCCCGATGCAATCCGCTCCAGATCGAGCAGCTCGTTGACCATGCGCACGACGAGACTCGATTGACTGTGGATCGTCTCGGCCACCTCGCGCTGGGTGGCGCGGTCGAGCTCCCGCGTCAGCAGCAGCTCGGAGAAACCGTGGATGCTGGACATCGGTGTGCGTAATTCGTGCGCGGCGGTCGCCAGGAACTCGCTGCGCATCCGGTCAAGGTCGACCTCGCGCGTAATGTCCTGCAGGTAGACGACCCGACCCCGACTGCGGCCATCCGGACCGCGCACCAGGCGCACCGCGCGGCGCAGCGCCGCACGTGGTCGCTCGAGCCGGAGAATGTCGCTCGCGCCATCGGCAAGCTCGCTGGCCGGGATCAGCGCCTGCGGGTTGCTCGCGCGCCCCGCCAACACCGTATCGATGCTCTCCTCGCTCATGGTTGCCAGCGCTTTCGGCGACAGGCCGAGCAACGCCGACGCGGCGGGATTGGAATAGACATACTGGCCATGCTCGTCAAACGCCAGGAACGCGTCGGGACTGAGTTCCAGAATCGTATTGCGCTCGGCGGTCAGTCGCGCCAACTGCTCGTCCTGCGCGCGACGTTCGGTCACGTCACGCTGCACCGAGATGAAGTTGGTGATGTTGCCCTTCGGGCCGCGCACCGGCTGGACGTCAACCGACACACAGTAGCGACGACCATCGCGCGTGCGGTTGATCACTTCGGTGCTGAAGCCCTCGCCGGCCAGAAGCCGGGCCCGCATCATCAAAATCGTCGCCGGATCGGTCTGCTCGCACTGCAGCAGCTGCCCGGGACGCTGGCCCTTCAGTTCAGACGCCGCATAGCCGGTCAGGCGGCGGAAGGCGAGATTGGCCCACTCAATGCGGCCCTCGGCATCGGTGACCAGTACGCCGTTGTCGGTCCGCGAGGCCACCAGCGCAAGCTT